>CAZNJA010000015.1:0-26881 GCA_964573245.1 uncultured bacterium | reverse complement strand
GGCTGTCTATCAACGGGAATAAGGCGAACACCCATACTTGTAGGGACAAGTAAAGAATAAGCACAATTCTTTTTTAACTCCATTTTCATTTAAGGTCTCCTATAATTTGTTGATTTTTACTTTACTACAGAAACCGATTAGAAGTCAAAAATATGGATATATGAATTAAGCATTCCCCTTTTTAACAGGATTTTCGTTATTACTATATACTTCGACAGCTATCTTCAGCTTTCCATCGGCCCCTTCTCTCCAAATCGTTAAATATTTCCCGGTTTGTTCCAAAAGCTCATCTGAATCCGTCATAACCTCGGTCTGGCTAAACCTCCCGGTTTCATAAACAAAATCACCACTGCGTTGCACTTCAATACTTTCCGACTCAAGCGATTTAAACCTCATATCCGTTGATTCGATACTCTTCAACATGTATTTAAGTTTAGACTTGCCTTTTACCGTTATATGAAAATCAGACATTACTACGACATCTTCGCAATAACATTCCATTGCTTTATCAATATCACCTGCCAAAAACGCTTCTCTCGACTCTTTGCTTATTGAATCAACCAGGGTCCATACGTCACCCTCCAGATAGCTCTTTTCATTAACACACCCACATTGTAAAGCGATAAAAATCCCCAACATTAATATTACAAGAGTTTTTTTCATACTAATTCCCCTCCAATTATTCAATCAACGTAATTGCTTTGTGTTCGCAGGCGTCAACACACGCCCCGCAATCAGTGCACGCTTCCTCATCATATTCCAATTTCATTTTCCGTTCCAGCGCGTCAACCGGACAGGCGCTAACACAACCATCACATTCCCCGCCGCATTCACAAGACGTGCATTTGCCGTCTTTCCAACAACATTTTTCATAATCAATTTTTATTGACATTTCCTATCCTCCGATTTATCCGAAATTTCATAATTTCGTTAATTTTTTCATCCAACAAGGGTCATGTGTCATTTAAAGGCCTGACCTTTTGCAGCCAACAGATATCAAAACCTATTTGCTTAGCTTGACAGCTGTTCCATAAACCAAAAGTTCAGCCGCACTTCCCACAACACTGGTAGTCATATAACGGACATTTATTACTGCATCCGCTCCCATTTTAGACGCTTGGGCAACCATCCTATTAGTTGCCATTGTCCGGGCTTTTCCCATCATCTCTGTGTATTCGGTTAATTCTCCGCCAAGAATAAGCCTTATCATCGCAGATAAATCCTTTCCAAGCCAGATAGCGAACACAGTATGTCCCTGAACAAGCCCGAGAACTTGCTGCGCTTTGCGGTCAGGTACTTCTTCGGAATTCAAAAGCATAACCTTGCCGCCGGATTCACCGGACAATGGCCCCTTCCCTAATGTTTTGTATTTTCTCTGTTCAAGAGCCACTGTTAACAGAACTAAAAGGATGCCTCCAAGAAGACAGAAAATAGCTGTCCTCAGCCACAATGGCACAACCGGGTCATCGAAAACTATTACATGCCAAGGGACCCCCGCAAACACTACAACGAACAAGCCAAGCACAAAAGCCAGCGAACCTATATTTCTGAATATCTTCATGTCTCCCCCTTTTCTTTTTCAATTACACAAAAAATGAATTTGCCTGCACCTTTTAGTCTTTACAAGTCTTCTTCTGTACAAATTATTATAATTCATCACTGCTTTCATATTTCTCAGCACGTTTATTGAAAGAATATAGATTCCCTTCCATTATATTTAACAGCTGAGTCTTTTGTTGTTCATCATCAATAGCAAAACCAGACACCAAATTTTTAAATTTTTCTCCTTGAGTTCTCAACAGAATATAATTGTCGGGGTCTGTATTAACAGCCAATAATGGATTATTAGTAAATAGAATTACTTGTCGGTAATCTTTATATCTTTTGATTATAGGCACAAGAAAATTTGCAATATCCTCATTATCAAAATGCTCTTCTGGTGCATCGATGATAACTGGACCAAACTCACTGATAATTATAATTACACACATCAACACAGTCCTTCGCAGGCTTTTGTTCAGGGTAAAGAAATCCCTCGTTTTCATTTTGTTAATATGCCACTGAGCATTAACAGAGAGATTGTACCCCTCTTGATTTGATTCAAGTACAAACAAAGGAGTATTTTGCTCTTTCAAAAAATTTGGAATTGAAAACATACTATTAAAACAATTGATATTATTCACTGAGGGCTTCCCAAAATGTTTAATCAAAAAAGCATTTAATTCTTCCTTTGAAGAAACTATACCTTCCATTCTCTCTGGATCATAAAATTTTGGTCTTATGTGCAACTCATCTGCTTTTTCCAAACCAATTTTTTGGGCTGAACCTGTTTTGCGATTTAGCAGATATAACCTGCCACTGCCTCCTTTCTCACTACGCGAAAATGCATAAAATTGTGATGTTCCATTCTTTATCTTCTCAAGCAAAAGAGTTACTTCCCCCTCAACATTAGGCAGGTTGGTATCGGTGACTGCTTGCATCAAATTGAAAGCATACGATTTTCCCGCACCTTTGTTACCAGCAACACAATTCGCATGACGATTAAACCTCACAATCTGCTTACCAAAGAACGGATTATTTACTGCAAAGCTGTGAATGTATAATCCTTCAAACTGCGATGTATCTACGCCGGAAATTCTAAGTCGAGAAGAAGGCATTTTAATTGCCGTCTTAACACCCGAAAAAGACGGCTCGGTCATCTTGATATATGTATGCCTCTTAGCAATAGTGGGAATATCATGTGCATCAGAACCCTGAAAAAAAGCAAGGGGCGATAATCCTTCTTTCAATCGCAATGCATCCATCCAGTCTTTAAGTGGTTTTTTCAACTTATTATCTTTTTTTGTAAAACGTGACGGCTTTACTATCTCAACAGCAGATAATTGCTTATGGAGAAGCACATTCTTCATTGCACCGCTATTTATTCTATATAATCTCAAAATTGCCTGGTCGCTGCCATCAATATGCGCCAGTATTGGAACACCTCCCTTCTTAACAATAAGACTAATTGTGTTAAATGGGCTCACTGTCCCAACTTTGGGATTTTTACCCCAATCATCAATAGCAAAGCCCACTTCATTCAAGAGGTCACAGATTATGAAATGAATTTTTCTTCTAGGACTTTGCGGCGGAAAAATAGCTAAAATATGAATTCCGGTCGTGCTAATTTCGGTCCCGGGTAAAATGGTTAACACTTTCTTACCAGCATTATCGTTGATTTTCTGCGCCTCATCGTCAATAAGTTCATACCAAGTAGGAGCGGCTAAATCCATTAATCTCTTACCGGATTCATCATCATTCCAAATCGTCCCGATTCCATTGTGGTCGGTAACAGCAACTACTGACAGATTTACTTCAATAAAGCGGCGCACTATATCCGATGCAATTTTACGTGCATCAGCCAAAATCTTTTTCTGTATCTCCTCTACCGCTTTACGATAATCAGAACCTCTTTTTTTCGTTGGATATTTTACTTTGTATGGATTGAAATTGTAGCGGTTTTTGCCCCGTGCATCTTCAGAAGCAGGAGTATGAAAATGTAAATCAGCTTTGTAGAATTTTGCTCCATACTTCAATTCCTGTACTGTTTTGAAAATCCGAACAAAGTTTTTTTCTTTTGCCATTTTCTCCTCCCAGCTTTCAATTTTATAAAAACCAAATCTGCGTTTACCCCATATTTAGTCTCGCCCTTGTATTTATGGCGGACTATGGGGGTTAGGTATTTTATTTTATCTAACAATACTTAATGCAATGTATGGAACAAGATTGAAGACAAATATAAGTATCTTAAAAATAGCCATCCCCAAATAATGAATAGAATCAAACTTTTCCACAGACATCTTGAACCACTTACTATGCATTCTGTAAACAAAATCATGCATTAATATGATAGCCAGAAACCACCACAAAAGCATACCCATATTAATAACAAAACACCAAAAAAACACCTGCTTTATAACATCAATCGTCATAAAACACCTCCCTTTTCAGTCCTTTTTATTTTCTAAAATCCTTACTAAAATTGAACATACTGAAGCGATAGACAGACAAATAAAACCCGTGCAGATTGCCATCAATGCATATAATATCTTTTCGGGATTCTTTCCCATAATCAGCCCGCCAAAAATAAGAACCATACCGAATAAAAATGGAGTGCCGACATTCACCAACTTTTCAACTTTGCTCATTCTATTTCCCTCCTTTTTTAAGATTTGGGACTGTTTTTATTTATTATTTGCCTATTATAAAATAAGGACGAAACTTTTCAAGATTTTTAGGGCCGATTCCTCTTACCTTCAGTAAAGCGTCCACGGTTTTATAGGGACGAGCGGCTATAATTCTTTCGGCAAGAACAGGACCAATTCCTTTAACAGACATAAGTTCTTTTTTATTAGCAGTATTCAGGTCAAGTGGACTCTTGGGAGATAAAGATTCTTTAATTTGTTCTTTTAATTCATCTAATTCCTGTTCTTCGTTGCGTTGTTTAGCGCGAAGTTCGGCAATCCTATCCGGGTCGCTCTGTGACCAAATGCCAACACGTTTTAATATCGCCGAAACCTCAAAATCCCGAAATCTAGCGCTCATTTCGTCGCGCGATAATCCATCAGGTGTCTGCCTACCCGTTTCGTAAGCACGGGCAAAACCATTTTTAACGAGTAGACTCGCCAAATCTTTTCCGTCACAGGTAGTAATAAACCCATATACTCGGCCTACAGATGACCTTCCCAAGGTATTCGCGAAAGCCGTATAAATAGTAAAAGGTTGTGCAAGAGCGTGTTCGGTAAAAGCTTTTGCTTCTTTACCAAAATGGATGGTACGCGATACATCAGACAATCCGAAATAACGCGTCTGTTCTCGGACCCGCTGGGCATCGGCATCAGAGTTGGCAGAACTTTCGGGACAATCAACAAAGTAAAGGCAAATATGTAAAGATTTTCCATTAGCTTCTACAAGAAAGCTGTCTCCGTCATTCGCTGGATTATTTATCAATTTCGCATTGGAGAACACTTGCAAATCAGCGGCAAATGACGGAAGAATACATCCAAACATCAGTACCGCTGTTACGAATAAAAACGCGATTGCCAATTGAATAAATCTATTCATAATGCACCTTCCTCCGCTTTTAATTATCCAAAACCCAAAGTCCCCGCGTCTAGTCTCGCCCGCCAAAGTTTGGCGAGGCGGACTGTGGGGGTGTTAAATATTAAGTTTTGGACTCTGTTTTTCTTGCTTTGAACAACAATATCAAAAATAAAACATAAATCAGAAACAGAAAATATATTGTAAAAAAGCTTATTGAGATAGGAATTGCCAATACCCCCAAAAGGGGTTCTTTACACGCAGTCCATCCATTTATGCCTAATATCCTTTCGAAAAAACTATAACTACCTGATGTGTCTCCACAATCTCCATAATTAAATAGTATCGCAAGTATTTGAAGCACAGCTAAAATGCAGAGTTTTCTTTTGGGAATGGAGATATACCGCCTGTTAGATATTTGCAAGATTAATATTCTTATGAACACTATAACTGTAATTAAAAGATAGCCATTCCCCACAAAAGATAAGACGGATAACACTGTCCATCCACCTGATGTAAAGCAAAAAATAACCCCGCTGATAATGTTATAGAGCAGAAAAAGCACAAAGAAAATCCATATTTTCACTTCACTTTCTTTCCTTCTCTCAATCATAACAAGACCTGACCCTTTTTATTTAAACTCCTATATCCTCGTTCCAAAGCTTTGGATTTTCGCTGATAAATTTTCGCATCATCGCTATGCACGTTTCATCCTGTAACACTTCCACATTTACACCTTTTGACCCCAGATATTCTTCGTCTCCCATAAACGTCTTATTCTCGCCGATAACAATCCGCTTGATACCATACAATATTATGGCGCCCGAACACATCGGGCATGGTGAAAGCGTAGTATATAAAACGCACTCTCTATACACTGATACCGGCCGGCGCTTTGCGTTTTCAAAAGCATCCATCTCGGCGTGCAAAATAGCGCTTCCTTTCTGCACACGCCTGTTATGCCCCCGTCCGATTATCTTCCCGCCGTAAACAATAACGGCACCTATGGGTATCCCTCCCTCACTTAATCCTTTTTTAGCTTCTTCTATAGCCGCTTGCATAAATTCATTTATCATAATTTTATTTCAATAAAACAATACCGCCTATCACAGAAAGTACTATTACTGCCCAATTATAAATAGTCCAAAAGATATCATTGTCAATAATCATGCCCCCAATCGTAGCAACCGCTAAAACCAGTAGCAGTACGCCAATAACTTTGTTCTTCTTCATATTAACCTCCTAATTTAAACCGCGTTTAAATTACCCCGCAGAGTATCGAGGAAAATATCTATTCAGGAAATTTTTCAGAAATTTCTTCAAAATTTTCCCGACGTCTTACGATGCGAGGTCCATTCCTTTTCAAGATTTGGGACTGTTTTTATTTCTTTTCAGCTTTAAAGTATATAACCTTGGGTGCTTCATTAAAATACTTAAACATAGCAGGGCATAGCCACCCTTCCATTTCGTATTGAGGGCATTCATACCAATTACCAGTAGAATCCCCTCGTATCCATACAAGTGTGTGAGTATGGTCAGGAAACGGCTGCGCTGAAAAGTAAAGACGAAAACCCTTCTCTGCCTCTGGTATATCTTCTACTAACTTATCTATTATCCCGGGAATCCCTGCAACAAATGGTTCTCGTGTTAAGCCCCGACTTGCATCATCAAAAACCCATGCACCAACATAATTATATGGGGCAATCACAAAAATTGAATTTGAAGTATTGTTTACAGGGCTTTCGCCACAACCACATAGAAAAATAACTAAAAGTGTTATGAATAGAACTTTTCTCATTTAATTTATCTCCTATCAATTATACGAAAACCAAATTTGTATCATTTCAAAACCCAAAGTCCCCTTATCCAATTTTGCCCCGTGGAACTTGAAGAATTCCCGGGACTAAAGTCCTTGAAATCACATCCGCGATTTCTAAGGGCACAAGCAAAACTGTGGAGGGTGACCGTTTTTAGTCTCCTTAGTTATTTCGTCACAGTTATATTCCCGTTCTGATCTATACTTACACTAATTCCTTCCGCCTTCCCTGAACCTGTGACAGTAGCAGTGAATGTGGCAGATTTCCCTTCTCCAGACACGGTGAGTTTAGGATGTGTTATGAAATATTTGTTCCCTGACATATCTACAGCTCCGCTTATATCTTCCCATTTATCTGTATAGTAACCCTTATTTTCGGCAAAATATAACCTTTCACATGTTCTGATAAGGTTGATTAAAGCTTTACCCTCAAGTGTTATTTTTGTTTCTTTTACATTCGCTACCTTTTCTCCTACTATATATTTTTTCCCTATAACCACCCGAATTCCTGTTACTGAATGACCACGGTTTTTCTTAACTTTGTTATTAAACCAAGATAGCACGGGGACATACCAAGAACTCGTTTCCACAGCACCTCTATAGGAAATTTTACAAAAATACGGTCTATTATCTGTTCTCCAAGTACTTCCTTTTAATAAACGCAGTCTATTTTCTCTGTATACTTTTCCTTTATACCAATCCTCACACCATTCTTCCGCATTTCCTGCAACTCCATAAATACCCCACTCATTCATTCCGCTTTTTTGCACCGGACATGAAGTTTTCCAACCATCTTCATACCAAGTAACAAAACTATTGCATTCCCATGGTTTTGCGCAATATATTCTATTGCCATCAAGATTGGGCGATACACCATCAGCCATTGGTTTAGGTGGCCATTCATTACCCCAAGGATATAAGCGATTATCACCACACCGAGCAAAAGTTTCCCATTCCTTCTCTACTGGGAGACGGAAAATATAACCTTTGGGCAAATAATTTATAAATCTTTTATTAAGTTCCTTACAATACGTTTTAGCTTCATTCCAACCTATCATCAAAACAGGATGTTGCCTCATTTGTTTTTGTTCCTCAGCACTCAAAGATTTATTGATATATTTTTCGTCTATATATGTTTTCCAACCAGAGTGAGCAACACCCTGATTAAAAACCTCATATTGTCCTAAAGTTGTCTCATATTTGCCAACCCACATTTGTAAAGCTTCTACCCAAACAAACTCGAGATTTTCCTTTTCACTCAACTTAAAACTTATTTCTTCACCTGTTTTGAATTTTTCTGTCGGAGTTGGTAAATTATAATTACCAATATTCTTATTGAGGAATTTATTAGCAATAAAGAGCAAAGCAATCCCAAATACAACTAAAACTAAAATAAAAATCTTTTTTTTCATTCTCTACCTTTCTCCCAATCATACGAAAACCAAATTTCATTTCAAGCCCTAACACTTTTTATTTTAACAAAACAATTCCGCTTACCACAGAAAATATTATTACTGCCCAATTATAAATAGTCCAAAAGGCATCCTTGTTAATAATCATGCCCGTAATCGTAGCAACCGCTAAAACCAGTAGCAGTACGCCGATAATTTTGTTCTTTTTCATATCCCCTCCTAATTAAAACCACGTTTTAATTACCCCCATTGCCAGTTTTACGAACATGGTGAGTAAAACTATGCGCTTGTCCCCGCGTCTAGATTTGCTTTAACAAATCTGCGGGGGAAGACCTGACCGTTTTTATTTACTTCTAACAATTAACTAGTTTAAAAAAGTACAACCTACTCCCTACCTCCCCCCTTTTCCTGTATAATATAAGCTCTTAAACAACAATAAGTCAAACCAAGGAGCATAATGAAAAAGAACACTATTATCACGATTGACGGGCCTGCGGGAGCTGGAAAGACAACCGTTGCAAAAGAGGTTGCCAAACGCTTGGGGTTTTTGTATTTGGACACCGGCGCAATGTATCGGGCAATGACTTTGAAGGCGCTAACGGAAGGTATAACGGAAAAAGACAAAAAGAGACTGATTGAAATGGTAAAGGAAACAATTTTAATAGTGAAAAAACCCTCCCAACAAGATTTGGCGGGCGGGGATGATAAGAAGGGGATGAGGCTTTGGGTGGACGGAGAAGAAGTAACCGATAAGATACGGACTGAAGAAGTGACTAATAATATATGGTGGGTGTGTAAGAACAAAGAGGTACGCAATAAGATGAAAAAGATGCAGAGGCAGGTCGGTTCAGATGGCGGAATCGTTGTAGAGGGCAGGGATATAGGAACGGTTGTATTTCCCAATGCGCCTTATAAGTTTTATCTTGATGCATCAATTGAAGAACGGGCAAAAAGAAGATGGATTGAGGAGAAGAATAAAGGGATGGAAAGCGAACTTGAAAAAATTAAGCAGGATATAAAAGAAAGAGATAATAAGGATTTCACAAGAGAAATCGCGCCGCTGAAGAAAGCGGAGGACGCCATCCCTGTCAATACCACGGGGATGACAATAGAGGAAGTGATAGAGAAAGTAATATCTATAATAAATGAGAAAGCTTGATGCTAGATACCAGATTCCAGATACTAGTAGAAGATAAAAAACGAAAACGATACTAGATTCTTGATTCTAGATACTCGTAGAAGATAGAAAGACTAAAAACTGATGCTGGATACTAGTAAAAGAAGAACTGATACTAGATTCTGGATACCAGATACTCGTAGATACTAATAAAAGATAAAAAAATGGCGTATAAGAGTTATAGGGATTTGGATATTTATAAGAAAGCACGGACATTAGCCAAAGAAATTCACGAGATTAGTCTAAAATTTCCGAAATTTGAGATGTATGAAGAAGGCAGTCAAATAAGAAGGTCAAGCAAATCTATTAGAGGCAATATAGTTGAAGGTTTTGGAAGACGCAGATATAAACAAGAATTTATAAAATTCCTCATCTACGCTTTAGCTTCCTGCGATGAAACTATAGACCATTTAGACACTTTATACGAAACTAGATCATTAATTAATAAAGAAAAATATAAACATCTCTGCATGGAGTATAAATATCTTGGTAAAATGATAAACAATTTTATTAAATCTGTAGATTTGTTACATAAAACTAGAATCTAGTATCAAGTATCTAGAATCCGAGCAACACAATCTTTTTAGTTAAAGTATATGAAAACTAAATTCACATTAGCCAAAAGCGATACGATTGCCGCAATATCAACTCCTCTTGGCGAAGGCGGAATAGGAATAGTCCGCTTATCAGGAGATAAGGCGCTCGCGATTGCGGATAAGTTATTCAAAGGTAAAAACGGCGTTCCTCCTTCAAAACTTCCTTCATATACTATTCATTATGGACATATTATCCGAAATAAAGAAATCTTAGATGAGGTAATTCTTTCTATTATGAGGAAGCCGAAGAGTTATACAAGAGAGGATATTGCGGAGATAAACTGTCACGGGGGAATATTACCGCTTAGGAGAATACTTGATGCGGTGCTTGGATGCGGTGCACGACTTGCAGAACCTGGTGAATTCACAAAAAGAGCGTTCCTAAACGGAAGGCTCGATTTGGCTCAAGCCGAAGCTGTAATAAATATCGTGGAAGCGAAAACGGAACTTGCTCTTAAGTCGGCAATGTCGCAACTTAAAGGTGCGTTTTCCGAAAAGATAAAAGAATTAAAAGATGAAACTCTGGAGATATTAACTTTTATTGAAGCGGGGCTGGATTTTCCCGAAGAGGATATTGATACCATAAAGAAGAACGAATTCACAAAAAGGATAAAGAAACTTAAATCCGAAACCGAAAAATTAATGAAGCAAAGCAGGGAAGGTGAAGTTTTGCGGGACGGCGTGTTGGTGCTTTTAATAGGGAAAACCAATGTCGGCAAGTCCACTTTACTTAACCGTTTGGTAGGGAAGGAAAGGGCAATAGTCACGCACATTCCCGGAACAACGCGGGATATTATTGAGGAATGGATTAATATCGGCGGGATACCCGTAAAAATAGTTGATACTGCAGGGTTTAAGAAAATAGAGGATATAATTGATAAAGCCGCGCTGAAAAAAGTTGAAGAATATTTGGCAAATGCAGACCTTGTGTTATTTATGGTTGACGGGACAAAAGCTTTATCAAGCCAAGACAGGGATATTGTTAAAATAATAAAACATAAAAAGATGATTTGCCTTATCAATAAGGTTGACCTGCCTGAGAAAATATCAAAAAGTAAGCTTCAAAGTTTAATCGGGAATAAAAAGGTTTTGAAGATATCGGCGCTGAAAGGGAAAGGCATTGATTCGATTAAGAAGTTTATCAAGAAAATAGTGCTTGAGGGTGGTGTAAAAATGGGTGAAAGTACCATTATGGTAAACGCCAGAAGCAGAGAAGCTCTAAAAAGCGCTTATGAAGGGCTTGCAAAGAGTTTGGAGACCTCAAGCAAAGATTTAAGCGAAGAGTTTATTGCCGTTGACTTGAAAGAATCTCTGAATTCGTTTAAAAAGATTTTAGGCGAAACGGTTGAGGATGATATACTGGACAGGATTTTTGCAAGGTTTTGTATAGGAAAATAGCTAAAACAAATGGATGCTAGATTCTAGATACCGGATACTAGTAACTAATAAAACAAATAAAAAATACTGGATACTCGTAGAAACAACTGAAAGAGAATTTATTAACGAGAATCCAGAATCAAGTATCTAGTATCCAAAGGTAGTGTTATGAACATACTTTACGCTGTTGCGCATATTGTGCTTAGGCCCATTTTTAAGATACTTTTCAGATGGGAAGTAAAAGGCAAAGAGAACATTCCACAAAAAGGCGGTGTGATTTTGGCGGCGCATCACGAGAGTTATCTTGACCCTGCAATAGCGGGTACAGCATCACCCAGACAGATTTATTTTTTGGCAAGAGAAGAGTTGTTTCAACTTGGTTTTTTCTCCTGGATTATAAAAAGATTAAATACGATACCGATTTCAAGAGAACAGTTGCAAATCGGCGCTTTTAAAAAATCTCTGGAAATTTTAAAGAAAGGTAAAGTATTATTGCTTTTTCCGGAAGGAACAAGAAGTCCCGCGGGCACTATATCAGAAGGAGAAAGAGGAGTTGGACTCATAGCCGCCAAGGCAAATGTCCCCGTAATACCGGTTTTGATAAAAGGCAGCGGACAGGCGCTCCCTAGAGACAAAAAATGGATTACCACTCATAAGATTTCGCTTGCATTCGGCAAACCGCTGTATTTCAAGGACTCGGGAAACAAAGATAAAAAAGACCTATACAAAGAGTTTTCTGACAGAGTTATGGATGAAATGAAAAAATTAGCGGATTTTGGTTTTTAAGAATTTGCTCAACTCTATAACAAGCGGGGAAGCGATATAGATGGTCGAATATGTTCCCACCACTATTCCTACCATCAAAGCAAAAGCGAAATCTTTTATCACCTGGCCGCCTAAAAATAACAACGCGAGAACAGGAATAAGCGTAGTGCCAGAAGTGATGATTGTTCTGGAAAGGGTTTGGTTAATGGAGGCATTGATTATTTCGGGAATGTTAGGATGTCTATGATGAAGTTTCATGTTTTCCCTTATCCTGTCAAACACAACTATAGTATCGTTCAAGGAATATCCCACGATAGTTAAGAAAGCGGCAATAACTGAAAGGGAAATTTCTCTTCGTGTCAACGAAAATACTCCGACAGTAAACAACACATCATGAAAAAGACAAATCACCGCAGAAACTCCGAATACGAATTTAAATCTCCACGCTGTATATATAAGGATACCGATTAGAGCAAAAAACACAGCGATAAGCGCCTGCCTTTTTAAAAGATTGCCGACCACAGGACCTATCGAGATTTCTTCTTCCACAACCGGGGAAAAAGATGAAAACTTATCGTTGATAATTTTTTGAATCTCCTTTCTTGCTTCGCCGGCTGTTTTTATAAGGATCCCTTCCCCGTTGTCATAAGACTGGATAGTGCTTTTTTCAAGTCCTGCTTCAGATAAAGAATTTCTCACATCGCCCGTATTTATCGCTTCTGCGAATCTATATCTGACCAGCGTCCCGCCGGTGAAATCAATACCGAAGTTTGCTTCGCCTCTTAAAAAGAAACTGATAAGACCAATAAGAACAAAAATAGAAGACGCAATAAAAGCGAACTTCCTATATTTCATAAAATCTATGTTCGTGTCTCTTAAGAATTTCATAATTGTAACTCCAGACTAAAGACAACAGACGGTTTTCGGAAAAAAAGAAGACGGTTTGCGGTTTGCGTTAAAGACTCTTTGCGAAAACCGAACACCGATAACCGATAACCGTTATTATATCGTTTCATATACTCAATCTATTTATTTTTCTCACGTATATCAAATAATCAAAAATTAGTTTTGTAACAACCAAAGCGGTAAACATGCTCGCAATTATTCCGATAGATAAAACAACCGCAAAACCTTTTATCGGACCTGTGCCGAAATAGAACAGGACCAAAGCAGAAATAAGCGTTGTAACATTCGCGTCGACAATAGTAATAAGCGCTTTATTATAACCCGCATCTACCGAGGCTCGAATTGTCTTGTTCTTGGCAAGTTCTTCTCTTATTCTTTCGAATACTAAGACATTAGCATCCACGCTCATTCCTATAGTCAAAACCAATCCGGCAATTCCCGGCAAAGTCAAAGTAGCGCGAAGTCCCGCCAATGCCCCCAAAACCAAAAGCATACATAAAAAAAGCGCGAAATTCGCAATCGCACCCGAAAATGCGTAATAGACAGTCATAAATAAAACCACCAATATAATCCCAAAAACAGCAGCCCTGAATCCTTGTCTTATTGAATCTTCGCCAAGCGTCGGTCCCACTCTCATAATCGATAACACCTCTATTGGAACAGGCAAAGCGCCTGCCCTAAGTATCGAAGCCAATCTGCTTGCTTCGTCCATATCAAAACTACCGCTAATTCTCGCTCTCCCTTCCGAAATTTTTTCGTTTATATTCGGAGCAGAACGAACTTTACCGTCAAGAAGAATTGCCAATCTCTTATTCACATTCTCGCCTGTCAACCTTGAAAAAATCCGCGCTCCTCTACTAACAAACTGCAAATCAACTTCAGGCATACCCAAACAGCCAAAACCGACATATGCATTGGTAAGATACTCGCCTGTAAGAGACACTTCTTTATGCAGCAATAACGCTTCGGCCGGCTTTCCTGTATCCTCATCCATCAAATATTTAAGTTCCAAATTCGGTGGAATTTCTCCTTTTTTTGCCTTTTCTATTAAATCGGAATTGTAATTTTTGTCCGCTTCAACTAATTTAAACTCCAAATGTGCAACCTTGCTAACTACTTCTAACGCTTCTTCGGTATCAACCACCCCGGGAAGTTGCACCGCAATTTGGTCTGCGCCTTGTTTTTGTATTTGCGGTTCTACAACGCCGAACTCGTCTATTCTGTTTTTTATGATTTCCAGAGCCCTATCAACTGCTTGTTTTCTTCTGTTTTTCTGAACTTGAAGGATTTCTTGAACAAGACGGTCTTTGTTTTTATCTCTGTAATCCGTTCCCAACTGTCCGGACAATGTTCGCAGTTCTTCCAATGTCTTTGCCTGCAAACCTTCCTCAGTCATATTCATAGTGGGAACTTTATCAAGATTCGCGCCCAAGACCATATGTATTCCACCCTGCAGGTCGAGTCCTCTGTTTATTTTCTCTTGAGGCGGATACATACTCCAGAAAGCAAGTCCACAGACAATTACTACCAATATTAATCGATAAAGCAAACTTCTGTTATTCATATTTTTATAAAATCAGGTTTTTGGTGTTCGGTTTTAGGTTATCGTTACTACGAAAACCGATAACCGTATTCTTTTTTTCGATAACCGCTTTTTATTCTTTAGCTTTATTCCCAACAGCGCTTTTTAAAATGTCTATTTCCACTCCTTTTGCAATCTCAATGATGAATTTATTTTCTTTTATGTCAGTTATCCTGCCATAGATGCCACCGTTAGTGATTATTTTGTCTCCTCTTTTTAAAGACTCCAGCATTTTTTTATGCTCTTGGTCCTTTTTACGTTGAGGCATAATAACCAAAAAATAAAATATGCCGAAAATAAGAATAAAAGGAAGGAATGCACTCAAACCTCCGAGTCCACCCTCGCCTGCCCCGCCTGCCATTGCATATAATGTTTCCATTTAACCCCCCTTTAATAAAAATTAAATATTAAAATTCTAAATCTTAAATTTGAAATTTTGAATGGTAAACCCTAAGTTGACGAGTATTTTCTCATAAACTCTTTCTTGAAATCAAGGAAACTGTCTTTTAGTATATATTCCCGCATCTTTTTCATCAACGAAAGATAAAAATATAAGTTATGAAAAGAGTTCAGACGCGGTGCAAGAATCTCCGCTGTGTTAAAAAGATGCCGAAGATATGAACGAGTATAATTTTTGCAGACATAACAATCGCAATCTTCATCTATAGGTGTGAAATCTTCCCTGAAAGAAGAATTACGAATAGTAATTTCGCCCTTTGATGTAAAAGATTTGCCGGTTCTTCCTTCTCTTGTGGGAAGCGAACAATCAAAAATATCAACGCCGTATCCAACCGATTCAAGCAAATCCTGCGGCCTTCCCACGCCCATCAAATATCTCACTTTATCTTTTGGCAAATACTGGCAACAATGCGAAACTATTTCATACATGTCCGTTTTGTCTTCGCCTACGGATAGTCCGCCTAACGCGTATCCATCAACATTCAACTTGCTCATCAAGTCTATACATTGCTTTCTCAAATCTTTATAAACACTGCCCTGTATTATCGCAAAAAGCGCGGATCTTCCTTTTTTTGCTTTGATTGAACGCGCAAGCCATCTGTATGTTTTTTCCATACTAAGCAAAGCAACTGATTTAGAGCAGGGATAATCAGTACACTCATCAAGCGGCATCATTATATCCGAACCCAGAAATTCTTCCTGAATTTGGACTACACTTTCGGGAGTGAAAAAATGTATATCTCCGTCAATATGCGAACGGAATCGGACGCCTTTTTCTTCTACTTTTCTTAAATTTGCCAAAGAAAACACCTGATAGCCACCGCTATCAGTCAAAATGGGTCCGTCCCAATGCATGAATTTATGTAACCCGCCGGCTTTTGATATAAGTTCTGCCCCCGGGCGCATAGCCAAATGATAGGCATTGGATAGAATCATCTCACAGCCCATGTTCTTTAATTCTTCGGGAATAATTGTTTTTACTGTTCCTTGGGTGCCAACCGGCATAAAAGCGGGAGTTTCAACATCGCCTCTTGAAGTATGCAAAACACCCGCCCTTGCGCCTGTTTTTTTATCTTCGTGGATGAGTTCAAATTTAATCATAATTCTTACGGTTTCTTTATCCAACCAGCGATATCGTCAATCACAATTTCTGATACATGTCCTGCTATTAGATATTCATCAGGAGTAATTTTACCTTGGCCTTCTATAAACAGGTGATTAAGTTTTGGGTAAGATTTGAATTGCACGTTTTTCCTTGATGATAAGGAATTCTTCCAACCTTGAAAATCTTCCATTGTAACTTGATAATCCCTTTCACCTTGTAAAATTAACATTGGTTGTTTCAGTTGTTTTGCTGTCTCGGCAGGATTATATCCTCGTAGGTCCAACCAATATTGAGCCGGTACGCTGAAAGGCAATTCTGCTGGTGAAACTGCATCTGATAACTTCATATCTTTTACTTTGGCAACTTGTTGTCTTATTTTTTCAATTTGAGTATTTTCTTCCTCAGAAATTGAACCATCAAGAGAGAATATATAAGAGAATTGGTCAAGAATTACATCCTCTAATGGCCTGGTTGTACCAGCCATAATAATAAATCCAGCAATATCCGGGTCAAGTAATCCCATTCTCGGAATGAGCATTCCTCCCAAACTATGCCCTAACACAAAAATTCTTTGGGAGTTTATTCCTTCTCTCTTGCGTAATATAGATACAGCGGATAGAACATCGTCTATTGTTTCTTCTTTAACAGTAATAGTGTTCATAATAGATGCAAATTTCTGGGCATGTTCTTTTGTTCGTTTCTCATAGCGTAGAACAGCAATACCTTGCGATGCTAATCCCCAGGCTATATCGCGAAACGGCTTGTTGGGACCAATGCTTTCATCTCGGTCTTGCGGACCAGAGCCATGAACAAGAACAACTGCAGGAAATGGACCCTCCCCAATTGGAATGGTTAATGTTCCATGTACAGCCCATTCTCCGATTCCGACCATCAATTCTTTTTCCTGAAAAGAGTTTGGCTTTACATAGACTGGAGCTTTGTGTTCAACAGGAGGCTGGCTTGGAACAAAAAATAAACCTGCAATCTCTTTTGAATTATTGAAAACAACCTTAACATCAAGGGTAAATTTCTCAAATTCAACTGTTACAAATACAATATCATACTTTTCTGCTTTCTCAATCCTGGTACTAACTTGTCTCTTGAAATGTCCGACTTGTCCAGTAATAGATTCCCATGCTTCTTGTAACTTCTCTGATGGTAGTGCGGTTTTCATTGTGGTATCGAATCTTTTCACTGCGCTTGGGAAATCTTCTTTTACCAGCAATTCTACGAATTCCCTTGCTAAAGTTGTGATATCACTTGATGAAGAAATTTCTTGTTGCTGAGCCCAAGAAATCGAGCACACCAAAATAATCATAGATAATAACACCAAACCGATATACTTTTTCATATCAATTTTCCTTTTTAGTATCTTTAGCTTCAAGTGTTTTAACTTTCAATTTTATTGAAGTAATTTGGCCCAGATAGGTTAAACATTTATCCCCGTATCGGAAAAATGTTGAATATTTAGTCTATAGTCTTTCTTTAATACGGCGGGAATTGTCTGCACAGAGTTTTTACTTCTTCCCGTATTGACTCAAGTTTTTTCTCATCGTTCCTGTTTGTTAAAGCACTATGAATGAACGAGGCAACAAGTTCAATTTCTTTTTCTCCCATGCCCTGAGTCGTTACCGAAGGCGTTCCTAATCTGATACCCGAAGTTAAATTAGCGGGAAGCGGGTCAAAAGGAATAGTGTTTTTGTTTACGCAGATATTAACCTTTCCCAATATTTCTTCCGCCTCTTTGCCATTTATTCCCTTAGACCGCAAATCCACAAGGACAATATGGGTATCCGTTCCACCGGAAACAATCCTGTAACCCAATTTTTGCAACGCTGCAGCCATGACCTTTGCGTTGGAAAGGACTTCTCTCTGATATTCTTTAAATTCGTTTGTAGAAGCCAATTTAAGCGCGATTGCTTTTGCCGCAATAACATGCATAAGAGGGCCACCCTGAATTCCCGGAAATACGGTGGAATCTATTTTTTTAGCAAATTTTTCCTTGCACATTACTATTCCGCCGCGAGGGCCTCTTAATGTTTTATGCGTGGTCGTTGTTGTGAAATCGGTAAAAGGATGCGGAGAAGGATGAAGTCCTGCCGCGACAAAACCTGCGATATGCGCAATATCGGCTAAAAGATACGCTCCGACCTTTGAAGCAATTTCAGAGAAAG
Source organism: uncultured bacterium (assembly GCA_964573245.1). Taxonomy (GTDB): domain Bacteria; phylum CAIJMQ01; class CAIJMQ01; order CAIJMQ01; family CAIJMQ01; genus CAZNJA01. Next base: position 8,433 of record CAZNJA010000015.1, on the reverse strand, counting down.
ATTTGAAATCCACTTGTCTGGGATATGCTGAATAACCGCATATAATCAATTTGGGGTTATATTTTTTCGCCAAATCTTCAACAACGTTAAAATCAATCTTTTCAGTTTTTGGGTTTACGCCATAAGAATACGCTCTATAAAACTTACCTGAAAAACTTACATTGCTGCCGTGAGTAAGGTGTCCGCCCGAACGTAAATCCATACCCAAGATTGCGTCTCCGGTTTTAAGCGATGAAAAATAAACCGCCATATTCGCCCCAGAGCCGGAATGCGGCTGAACATTAGCATGTTCGCAATTAAATAGTTTTTTTGTCCTTTCAACCGCTATTTTTTCTATTCTATCGATAAACTGGCAACCGCCGTAATATCGTGAAAAAGGATATCCCTCCGCATACTTATTTGTTAAAACCGAACCCTGAGCCAAAAGAACGGGTAAAGAAGCAAAATTTTCCGACGCTATCAAATTTATTGTTTCCCTTTCACGCATTTGCTCTTTGTCAATCCAATCCCAGACTTCCGCATCTACATTTTTTATTTCTTCGTTGTCTATTCTTTCCATAAGAAAGGACCTCCCTCGCTTTTCTTTGTTGATGAAACCGTTGTTTCTTCCTTAAAATCCTGGACGTGTTCGGCAACAGACGTGTCTCCGACAACAATCACTTTGAGTTTGTTGTTATATCTGGGCAAAGAAAAAGCTCCGAATGTAATATACGCGTCGGGATGAATCCTATGATTAATCATCTCCACAACTTGGCTTACTTCCCTAAAATTCAAATCTTCTCCGCCCATAACACTTATTAAAACTCTTTTCAGTTTCTTGAAACTATTTTTTTCAAGCCATGGAGAATTAGCCGCCGCATCTATGGCGGACAAAACCCTATTTTCGCCTTCTGCTTCGCCGATGGCCAAAACAATTTCTCTGCCGCCTTCTATCACTTTTCTAAACGCCGCCATATCCATATTTACAATTCCGGGATTTATTAAATGAGAAGAAAGGCACTCTATAATTTCCGCAAAAATCCCGTTTGCTTTATTGAAACTTTCAGACAGTGATAAACCTTCGGTAAAATTTACGAACAATTTGTCATTTTCTATGGCAATCAAAGCATCCACGTTTCTTTTTAAATCTTCTTTGCCCCTTAACGCTTTCACCTTTTTCTTTTTGCCTTCGAAAGAAAACGGGAGAGACACAATAGCAATAGTCATTATTCCGAGCCCGTGAGCGATTTCCGAAATAACAGGAGATGCGCCGGTTCCCGTACCTCCGCCCATCCCCGCCACAACGAAAACAAGATGTGCTCCTTTTAACACTTGTACTATTTCTTCCCTCTGTTCTTCACAAGCTCTCTTCCCAGCGTCTAAATTGCCGCCCGTGCCTTCTCCTTTGGTTGCATACGTGCCTAACTCTATTTTTATAGGAGCCAGCGAAGCTTTCAGTGCTTGAGAATCCGTATTAACACTAATAAATTCTATACCTGAAAAAGCATCTCTTGCCGCCAAATTTACAATATTCCCACCAGCTCCGCCTACGCCAAAAACCTTTACATTTAAAGCGGATTTCCCATTGGTTCTATTATCTATTTTAAACATTTCTTATTAAATAACACTCATTGAGATTATAACAGCAATATTGTTTCTTTGATAAATCCCGCAACATGAGACATCGGGAAAATTTCTTCCCCGCCTACCAATCTTTTGCGAGCAGGGATATTTCCCCGATACTCCGCCGAGCAATAAAACTATGTCCCGATTAAAAGAAATTTTTAAACCAATTTACGACTCTGCCTATTGTTTTATCATAAATGGTTTCCCTTTCCCACGGGAAATATTTCCCTTTATCTCTAAAACGTTCTCCGCAAGCAATGAGCCCCAACGACACAGCATATTCATTCAATCTGCTTGCTTGCTCAGATTCGGCAAGCAAGCTACTTCTAATTCCACCTATCCTAACAGGCAAATTTGTTCTCTGTTCTATAACTTCCTTCAACCCTGCAAGATTTGACGTCCCGCCGGTAAGCACAAATCCCGAGCCCAGGAAAGGAATAAAATTTTCTATTCTTTTAAATATGTGTAAAACCAACATTTCACTCTTCTCTTCTATTATTTCAGCTAATTCCAACTTGCTTATTTTTTTTGACTGTATCTTGTCAAAATTTATTTCTTCGTTAGCATCGTCTAATAAATATCTTAAGCAAACGCCATGTTTTTTCTTGATTTCTTCGGCTTCTTTCAATGAAATATGAAGTCTTGTCGCTATTTCTCGGGACAAATTTTCTCCCCCATAGGGAAGCGATGATAAATAAGAGGGGTATTCCCCTTTGTAAATTGCAACATCGGTTAAATGCGCACCCAAATCTATCAGACCCACACCCAAATTCTTCTCTTCGGGATAAAGAATCGTTTCTCCCACAGCAATTGTATTTACAACAACTTGTTCCACATCCAATCCCACCAAATTTACACATCTTATTGCATTCTGAATCGCCGTCGTTAGCCCCATTACCGAAGTTAATTTCACTTTTAGTTCTTTACCAAAAAGCCCGATTGGGTTTCTAATCCCTTCGGTATCATCCAAAATAAATTCTGAAGGAAGGACATGCAATGTTTCTAATCCTAAAGACGAAGGATTCGATTTAGCCCTAGAAATAACTTCTTTTAGATGTTGAACACCAATTTCTTCCTGGTCAGTTGAGATAGATATTTTGCCTTCACTATTGGCTGAATGAATATGTTGCCCCGAAATGCCGACAAATACGGAAGATATTTCGATTTTCGCTTCATTTTCCACTTTTTGAATTATTTTGCTGATAGACTCGCTGGTAGCTTTTAAATCAACCACAACTCCTGCCCTAATACCAACAGATTGTTCAACTTCATAACCTTTAAGGTTGATTTCTCCGTCTTTAAAACTGCCTACAGCCACAGTGATTTTACTACTGCCAAAATCAATAGCAGTGATTAAATTTTTGTTTTCCATATTTTAAAATAACTCTGGATGCTTGATTCTTGATACTAGATTCTCGTTACTAAATTCTTTTCGTCAGTTTCTACAAGTATCCAGCATCTAGCATCAAATATCCGATTAGTAACTCACGGTTTTACCGGTATATCTTCTCCAAACCTAAAATCCATATATTCTACATTCTTTGAAGGCAAATTTTCCATTAAAACTGTCAGATAATACGCCTGTTGTTCGCATTTTTTGCTATTCATTCTAATTTCCGTTTTTGTGTTTTTAGTATAAAAGAAGACTTCTGTCTGCGATATTACTTTTATGGTTTGCACGGGAACTACGTCTTTTATAGAAAGATATGTGTTTATGGCTCTTTCGAGTTCTATGCGCGAGTCGCCCAAAATTAGGTCTTTCTTATTGTTTTGTCCTCCATAAACCAATAAAGGATAAGTATCATCTATATTTCCTCTGAAAGGGAAAACTACTCCCTCCTTCGACACAGCTAAGTTTATATCCTCTTTAAAAAGCGCGCAAGGTGTATATTCTTCAACTTCAAGCACCAATTTATGAGGCAATTTTTTTGTAAATACTATGGATTTGATTTCTGGGATTTTATCTGCTTTTTCCATCAAAGCGTTCAATTTAACGAGAAAAATATTTTTGTTTTCAAACCGGGATAGACTTATTTTATTTATCAATTCCGAATTTAGGACTTTTACTTCTTTGATAAGAAATAAATCGGACCCTATAAAAATATAGAGGATTACTATAGCCGCAAAAAGGCTTACTGCGAGTACCCTGCCGATTTTTTTCAACAACGGTAAAAAGAGAGCATTCTTTTTAAACAATTTTTATCTCCGGTTTCAAAAATATACCAAATTTTTCCTGGATTTTTTTCTGAATAATCTTTATCAGTTCCAAAATATCACTTGAAGTCGCTGTGCCGGTATTTATTATAAAATTGGCATGAAGCCGAGAAACTTCCGCACCGCCTTTGACAAATCCCTTTAATCCTGCTTCTTCGATAAACTTAGCCGCAGGACCTTCCTGCGGATTTTTAAACACACATCCTGCAGACTTTAGATTCCAAGGCTGGCATTTTTTCCGCTGCTTAAGGTAATCTTGCATATCTTCGCCTATTTTGCTCCCGTCTTTTCCAAACAGGGAAAATTCAACTTCCGTTATTATTTCCTTTTGCGGGTCTATATCGCTTTTTCTATAAGAAAACCCAATTTGTTTTTTTTCAATTATTCTTTCACCTTGCAAATCCATTACAACCAACTTAGAAACCACATCTTTCATTTCTCCGTGAGATGTCCCGGCATTAGTAATTACAGCGCCTGCAACTGTTCCGGGAACTCCCGCGAGCGGCTCTAAACCTCCCAAAGAACAGTTTTTCGCTTTTTGCAAAAGAACAGAAAGAGAAACTGCGGCTCCGGCAGTAATCGTTTTATTCGAATAAGACACTTTCTTGAAACAGTCGCCCAATTTAATCGCCAGTCCTTTAAATCCTATATCTTTCACTAAAAGATTGCTTCCGTTTCCTATTACTAAAAAGGAGATATTATTTTCTTTACACCATACAATAAGGTTCTTTAAATCGTTTTTTGAACGAACAAGGCAGAAATAATCCGCATTGCCGCCAACTGCAAATGTAGTGTATTGCGCAAGAGGAACACTTTTCTCTACTCTGCTTGAAGCAAGATTGGGTTTACCCTTCACACCAATACATTGATGTGCGGGTCTATTCCTTAGCACTGTGCCCATATTGTTTCTCTTTGAACAAAAAACACAAATTCGCCTACCTGCTCGTGCAACAAATATGCATGTATGATAAAATCATTCGCTAAATAAACCGTTTGAAATTATAACATAATTTTTTTGTCCTAAGGGAAGAATAAACCGGTACTATTTTTTGAAAAAAGGAGGTGACAAAAACTATGAAAGAAGAACAAATAGGCAAAATCACCCAATTTATCCCACACATACCCGCAGGCGTGATAGAACTTGAAAAAGAACTGAAACTGGGGGATACAATACATTTAAAGGGGCATACGACCGACTTTACTCAACTTATCGATTCAATGCAGATAGACAACGCACCTGTTGAAAAAGGTGAAAAAGGCGATGATATAGCCATAAAACTGAAAGAACGAGTAAGAATTCACGATTTAGTTTACAAAATAATACAGGAATAAATTTTTTCAATAACCAAACACCAAGAAACAAGATACAAATGGCCAAATAAGAATATCCAAATAAAAACATTAAAAAATCGTTTGGTTATTGTTTCTTATATCTTGGTTATTATTATTTTATGCCCGAATATATTCTTCAATCCTCTAAAAAGATTACATCAAGTGGAGATTACTTGAAAGAGTTGAACCCGCAACAACTTAAAGCGGTGACAGCTGAAGACGGTCCCTGCATGGTAATCGCGGGTGCAGGAAGTGGAAAAACAAGAGTTGTTACCTCAAGGGTCGCATATCTTACGGAAAAAGGCGTTTCCGCCGAAAACATTCTCCTTGTCACCTTCACTCAAAAAGCCGCAAGAGAAATGTTGCAACGCGCCTGTGAATTGATAAATACGGATATTGCAAAATTACGCGGAGGCACTTTTCATCATATAGGCAATTTGATTTTGAGAAAACACGCCGCAAAAATAGGTTTTAAATCCGACTATACTATTTTGGACAACAGCGATTCGCAAGACCTTCTGAATATATGCAGGCAAGAAGTAATCCCTAAACAAACGGGCAAACTATTTCCAAAAGTCGGCGTGCTTCAGAATATTCTGGGCCTTTCGATAAATACACGCGAACATGTAAGAAGAGTAATAGAAAAAAAATATCCTCATATGGATGAATTTTCGCAAGACATCCAAAAAATTTTCAAAAAATACGAGAAAAAGAAAAAAGATATAAATGCACTCGATTTTGATGACTTGCTCGAAAAACTTCTCTTTCTTTTAAGCGAAGACCAAACAGTAAGAGAAAATTATTCTAAAGCTTTTAGATATATACTTGTGGACGAATATCAGGACACAAACCTTCTGCAATCCGAAATCCTAGATCTTCTGGCTTCGCACTGGAAAAATCTGATGGTTGTGGGAGATGATTTCCAATCAATTTATTCTTTCAGAGGCGCAAGATATGAAAATATTTTAGAATTTCCCAAAAAATATCCCGATGCGAAAATATTTACGGTAGATACAAACTATCGCTCCACGCCGCATATCTTGAATTTCGCAAATTATATAATTTCGTCCGCCCACCATAAATTCAAAAAAGCGCTTATTCCAAAAAGAAAAGACGGAATAAATCCGATAGTAGTCCCTACTATAGATGTTTATCAGCAAGCATCTTTTATCGCGCAAAGAGTTTTTGAACTTTACGAAGAAGGCATCAGTTTGTCGGATATCGCCGTTCTTTACAGAGCGCATTTTCACTCAATGGAACTTCAAATGGAACTAACAAAAAGAGGGATACCTTTCTGGACAAGGTCAGGCTTAAGATTTTTCGAGCAGGCGCATATGAAAGATATTCTTTCATATATGAGAATAATAGAAAATAAAAAAGACCAAATTTCATGGATGCGGCTTTTGAAACACATTCCCAAAATCGGTGAAGCCACAGCAAATAAAATATACGACAAAATAATCAACAGTGAAAAACCACTTAATCTAACTGCTCAAAAGATAGAAATGCCTAAACTCGCTGAAAGCGGATTTACTCGTTTTATTAATCTACTCAAAAAACTCGATAACGCAAAACTTAATTTAGACCCTTCCTCAATGATACAAATTATATTAAAGGATACTTATCTTACATATCTGGAAACGACTTATACGGACTGGGAAAGAAGATTGGAAGATATTCAGCAACTTGCAAGATTTGCGAAAACATATTCATCCTGTGAATCATTTGTATCGGAACTTGCTTTGATGGGAGGACTCCGAGCGGAAGATATGTCCAATTTGAAAGGTGGAGAAAAAGGGCTTATCCTTTCTACTGTTCATCAAGCAAAAGGGCTGGAATGGAAAGTGGTTTTTATAATCTCCGTAGTGGAAGGATATTTCCCGTCGTACAAAGCGGAAAACGCCGAAGAAAGAGAAGAAGAAAGACGGCTGTTTTATGTCGCCCTGACAAGAGCAAAAGACCAACTTTACCTGACCTACCCTATCGTTTCCATGAGGAGTAACTCTCCCTGGACGCAAAATAGCCCCTCATCGTTTTTAAGTGAAGTAGATGAAGGAGCATACGAGCAATGGAGCCTAAAATGAATAATTCATCGAACACAATAAACGCCGATTTCGCCACAGGTGGCGTGGTTCCCATTATCAAAAAACATTTTGCAGATGTGCAACTCATATCCCACCCAAGAATGTTTTCTTTTTCGTTTAGTCATCTGTTAAACGATTTCGATATCGTAAGAAAAGATTTCGAAACGGAAAATTTTTATCCTTTCTTAAGAAAAGACAAAGAAAAAAATATCTGCATTCTGGCTAAAATTCCGCAGACAAAACCCGCAAAAAAAAGTTTCCTCATACTTCTTTTCTTTTTGACTTTTATTACCACGACTATGGCGGGATACTTTTTTTCTTATGGCTTGGTCAAAGAAGGTTATATGAGCAATATATGGTTCGGAGCATTATCTTTTTCCGTAGGGCTTCTTCTTGTTTTGGGAAGCCACGAATTGGGACATAAAATTTTATCAATAAAAAACCATGTTCCGGCAGACGGACCTTTTTTCATCCCTGTTCCTCCGTTTATAATGCCTTTGGGAACATTAGGCGCGGTAATAAAAATACGCTCGCCAATGCCCGATAAAAATTCGCAAATTCAGCTCGGCATAGCAGGGCCTCTTGTAGGATTTTTCTTCAGTATCATTGTGTTGATAACAGGGCTTAAACTTTCGTTTTTAGTAGATATCGCTCCGATGAAAGAAGGCGGAATAATTTTCGGACAATCCATTCTTATGCTCCTGTTAACAAATATAACCCTAACCGTTCCCGAAAACAGCGGCATACTTTTTCATCCGCTTGCTCTTGCCGGATGGGTTGGATTATTCGTAACGTTTTTAAACCTTATTCCCGTGGGGCAACTCGACGGAGGACATATCGCAAGAGCAATACTCGGCAGCAGAAACCATTTGCGTCTTTCTTTATTTATATGTAGCATTATGCTCACGATAGGTTCATTAGGATTTTTCGGTTATCCTGTCTGGCCCGGTTGGTTCGTTTGGGGATTAATCGGATTTTTTCTTTCTAAAGGAGGAAACCCCGGCGCTATGAACGAACTTGCGCCCATAGGGAAACAGGAGAAAATATTAGCTTTAATAGCAGTAATTATCTTTATCCTAACTTTTATGCCCAATCCGATAAAAATGGGATAGGAATTTTTTTTACAAAGGAATTCCCTTCCCCTGTCATTGCGAGCCCCGATTTATCCTCCGAAGCCTTGGCGAAGGAGGAAGGGGCG
>CAZNJA010000014.1:13044-27705 GCA_964573245.1 uncultured bacterium | reverse complement strand
CTGCACGGAAGATTGCGAGGAATGTGTCGGTGATATTTGCCTGGCTACAGAATGCCCTGACTGTGAAACATGTACTAATGATGAGTGTCAATCAGACTGTGAGCCCCTACTTTGTGAGATTTGTGTAGATGATTCATGTATAGATAAATGCAACGACTGCCAGATTTGCAATAATGGTGTATGCGTGGACAATTGCACGGGAGATTGCGTGGTCTGTTCTACAGGCGGAAGTTGCAAGACCTGTGCTGAATTAGGTCTTATCTGCTGTAACGACGGGAATTGTTATGAGAGTTGTGATGGGACAGATTGTGAGGATGATGAGGATTGTAACTCCTGTTATGAATGCAACGAAGATAATTTCTGTGAGCCGATAGTTTGCGCTTCTTTATGTGAAGAATGCCATGTAGATACCGGATTTTGTGAAGAAAAGGTATGTCCCGTATGTCAGGAATGCGTGAATGATGAATGTCAGCCGAAAGAATGTGGGGATTGTCAAAAATGTGATAATGGCAATTGTGTGAATGTGGGGCCGTGGGTTATTGACGATATGACTATTGGTTTTGCAGATCATGCATGCAATCCTGAAGGCGCTGTGATGTTTTGTGCTAACACCTTGCATGAAAGCAATGTAAATACTGCACAAAAAACGATAGAATTCTTAGCATTCTCATGGGGTGTAACTGGAGACTTATTGGGAGTGCCAGTGGAGATGGGGGGTTCCTGTTGGGCTTCGGGCATATTAGGGAGTACTTATTCACAAGAAATTCCTGCAGATGTAAAAGTGTGTATTAAAACCAAACTGAATGGTAAAGTCAGGGCATCAGCTGCTATTGTAAAATTTAGAATATGGGTAAAATTAGATGGTGGGGATTATAAATTGTTACATTCTAGTGGTGAGAATCAGACTTATAATGGAAGTTATATATTTAGTGAAAATTTCAACAGTGTGTCTTCTGGACAACATACAATTCGAGTTAAATTTAAAGGAGAGGCTACGGCAGTCGGTGAGGAAAATCAAGCTGCTACTGAATTTAACAATTCGTATGGTGATGGATATTATATTCAGGTTGAACAAATAACCGTCGAGTGTAACTGAGAGTAAATAAGTAACCAATAATGCAAAAAAGGATAAGGAAATGAAAAAAATGTTAAACAAAGCTGTGGGTATTTTGATACTAGTTGGACTCTGTAGTTTATTCAGCCCTGCCTATAGCATTGATGAAAATGTTAAAATGCAGATTGAGAAACTGAACGGAGAGATTAGAGAAGCTCAAAGGGTAGGAGACGAAAAAGCTTTTAAAGAAGCTTTAGGAAAATTCGACCAACTTATAAATGAAAATCCAGAATTAAGGGATGCTTTTGATAAACTTGAACAGACTGGCAATCTTATTTTAGAACACAGAAATAAAGCGAAAGCCTATTTTTCGCAGAGCAAGTACGACATGGCTCTTGAAGAATACCAAAAAATCCTAATTCTCACCGATAGAGAAGAGGATCGAAAGAATTTTAGTATGCAGAGGGCTCTTGTTCTTATCGAAATTGGTAAAATTCATTTGAGAATGGGTGAAGAGGCTTTTGAAAATGCAATGACAGAAAAGTTGGAGCCAGTACATAAAGCATTCATAGAAGATAAGGTGCGTGCTCTCAAGGCGCAATTGGTTGAATCGAGCAATTTGAAGGATCCAGAGCACTCAGAATCTGAAGAAGAACAGCCAACATTATTCAAATTAGAAAATAAATCAAAGATAGGGTTACAAAGATAGTAGCAAATATGGGGTCATCAGGTCTCCACAATTGACAGGTTAGATTTAGTCTAAGTAACTTCCTTCCTCGCTCTTTGAAAATCTTATATCTGCGTCAAAATATGGGGTCAGGTCTTGCAATAACACACTTCCAAATACGCTTTTCTCTTCTCGTCCTGTTCTTCTTCCACTTCCTCTTTTGACATCTGTTTATCCATTCTCTTATAATCAACCATATTTTATGATAGAATTTTTAAAACGGTTTTGGCGGAAGATAAAGGGTAGTTTCAGAGGCGGGAAGTTTCTGTGTGATGATTGCAGATATAACTGGCGGGAAGCGTGCTCAAGGCCGGAAAGGCCTAATGCTATAGAGTGTAAAGATTATAAGAAAAAATGATTACACAGATTACTTCAAATAAGATTACACCGATTACAGTAATTAATGAATAAAGTAGAGAGGATAAAAATGAGATCAGACAGGATGAAAAAAGGTTTTGAAAGGGCGGGGAACCGTTCTCTATTGAAAGCATCGGGTTTTACGGACGAAGAACTATCACGTCCCATTATCGGTATAGCAAATTCATGGAATGAAATAGTTCCCGGACATATACACCTTAAGGAAATAGCGACTGCAGTAAAAAATGGTATAAGGATGGCAGGCGCCACACCGATGGAATTTCAGACAATCGGCGTATGCGACGGTATAGCCATGGGACACGAGGGAATGAAGTTTTCACTTCCTTCAAGAGAAATTGTTGCGGACTCTGTTGAGATTATGGCAAGCGCGCACCCTTTTGACGGACTCGTTTTGATTCCAAACTGCGACAAGATAGTTCCCGGTATGCTGATGGCAGCGCTAAGATTGAATATTCCCTCTATTCTTGTTTCAGGCGGACCTATGCTGGCAGGTAATTTAAGAGGGAAATCTCTTGATTTGATTACAGTATTCGAAGCGGTGGGAAAATTCTCATCGGGAAAGATGAAAACTGCAGAACTTGCAGAACTCGAAGAATGCGCTTGTCCTACATGCGGGTCTTGTTCGGGGATGTTCACCGCAAATTCCATGAATTGTATATCCGAAGCTTTGGGTCTTGCGCCGTTTGGAAACGGAACTATTCCCGCAGTTATGTCACAGAGAAGAAGATTAGCAAAGAAGGTCGGGATGAGAATAGTCGAGCTTATAAAAAAAGATATAAAGCCGAGACAAATTGCCACAATGGAAGCTTTTAAGAACGCTATGACTGTTGAGATGGCACTGGGCAGTTCCACAAACACGGTCTTGCATTTACCGGCTATCGCTCATGAAGCGGGTATAAAACTGGAACTGGATACATTCGATAAAATTTCGAGAAAAACTCCCAATCTTTGTAAACTATCGCCGGCTGGTCCTTGGCATTTAGAAGATTTGGACAAGGCAGGCGGAATCCTTGCGGTTATGAAAGAACTTTCGAAGAAAAAACTATTAAATCTTAAACTCACCGCTGTTGAAGGGAAAATAGAACCGAGAGTAAAAAATGCCGCCAACCTTGATACTGAAGTTATAAGACCGTTCAATAAACCGTATTATAAAGAAGGCGGTATTGCCATATTGAAAGGGAACCTCGCGCCTAACGGAGCAGTAGTTAAACGTTCTGCAGTTAATGAAAAAGTGTGGAGTTTTTCCGGAAAGGCAAAGGTTTTTAACTGCGAAGAAGATGCAATGAAATCGATAGTAGCCAACAAAATAAAAAAAGGTGATGTGGTTGTTATAAGATACGAAGGGCCTAAAGGCGGACCCGGAATGAGAGAGATGCTCTCACCTACTTCGGCGATTGCGGGAAAAGGGCTCGGTGAAAGTGTTGCTCTTATTACCGACGGACGTTTTTCCGGCGGAACAAGGGGCCTGGCAATAGGACACGTGTCTCCCGAAGCAGCGGAAGGCGGACCCATAGCATATGTAAAAGACGGCGACAGGATAGATATAAGTATCCCGAAAAGACAAATTTCGCTTAAAGTGGACAACAAAGAATTAACAAAGAGAAAAAAAGAAATGAAAATTTTACCGTCTAAAGTAAAATCTCCTTTCCTCAAAAGGTATTCTCACCTGACAACTTCCGCGGATAAAGGCGCAATACTAAAATAAAAAACGGTTATCGGTTGTCGGTTATCGTAAATACTGAAGATTTATAAAAAAATAGCCAGTGAAAAGCTTTAATTTTTCTCCCAGCATCGAAGATGAAAACCAACGTTTAGATAAATTTTTACTGTCAAAACTTGGATTATCCCGCTCCAAAATTCAAAAACTGATACATAACGGAAATGTAAAAATCAATCAAAAGGTAATCAGTATCCCGCATCATAAAGTCAAAAGGAACGAAATAGTAGAAGTTCGAATTTTACCCATTTCCCCTACTACTCTTGAAGCAGAAAATATCCCTTTAAATGTCCTCTACGAAGACGAAGAACTTATTGTCATAAATAAACCCGCAGGGCTTATTGTCCATCCGGCAGGCGAAAAAAAAACACAGACACTGGTAAATGCTTTGCTTAACCATTGCGGCGAGGAAATATTAAAAATAGGTGGAAATGAAAGAGGCGGGCTTGTTCATCGGTTGGACAAGAATACTTCAGGCGTAATGGTAATAGCAAAAACCGAAAAAACACATAATGAAATCGCACGCCAATTCAAAGAACGAGAGACAGAAAAAATATACATTGCGCTTGTGTGGGGAATTATCAAAGAAAATACCGGAGAAATCAACATTCCCATCGGTAGGTCGATAGGAGACAGAAAAAAAATGAGTATTTTTTCCGCAAAGGCGAGAGAATCCAGAACCCTTTTTACGGTAAAAGAAAGATTTGAAGATTTCGCGTTATTGGAACTGGAGCTCAAAACAGGAAGAACCCACCAAATAAGAGTTCATCTTTCTTCTCTCGGACATCCGATAATAGGTGATGAAGTATACGGTGGGAAAAAGCGGATAACTTCGTCAAGCTTGAAAAAAATAAAGGATAAAATTACAAGACAATTACTGCATGCGCATAAATTAAAATTTTACCACCCCACATTAAAAAAAATCATGGAATTCGAAGCCCCGTTGCCGAAAGATATGCAATATGCGATAAATTGGGCACGTAAGAAAAAAGAAGATGCTGGATGCTAGATACTTGATACTTGTAACTACTAACATCTAGAATATAGTATCAAGAAGCACAATATGCAAAAATTAAAACCCAATAAAAAGACGGTTATTCTCACCGTAGCTCCTTGCCTCCTTAATCCAAAGTTGCGAGCTAACGGGCTTTCACAGCATCCTGGAATAAAACAGAAAATAATAAAACTAGCAAGAAAATATAACGCGAAAATAGAAGAGTTACCTTGCCCTGAGTTTTTATTCCTTGGGGAAAGAGAACCAAAGACTTATGATGAGTATATGGAATTAGAGGCCCACCCAACAAGACCTGGCGGGCAGGGATTCAAAGGTTTTTGTGAAAAATTAGCGGAAGATGTTATTGAGAATCTTGAAAAATTCAAAGATTATCACATCGTATTTATAGGCATTGCCAGGTCTCCGAGTTGTTCTGTCTCTTATGTTTACGATAGGAACAATAACTTAAAAAAAGGGGAAGGGATATTAATTCATTTTTTGAGAAACAAAGTAAAAGCCGTATTTTTAGAAATGGACTATCACAAAATTGATGGTTCAATTAAGGAAATTAAGGCAGTGTTGGAAACTATTCTTTTACAGAATTGACTCTTACTATTCCCTTCTTAACTGTCGCTATTACTTCATCAGTTGTATCAACGGTCTTGAATATTTCCATATCTTGCGGTGTAACTTTACCGCTTTCCAATAACGTATTTTTCATCCATTCGGTCAAGCCGCCCCAGTATTTTCTACCAACCAGTATAACCGGAAAAGGTTTAATTTTATCTGTTTGGATCAGAGTTACAGGTTCAAAAAATTCATCCAACGTGCCGAATCCGCCGGGCATAATAATAAACGCGGTGGAATATTTTACGAACATCACTTTTCTTATGAAAAAGTAACGGAAATTGAGTAAAGTTCCCACATACGGATTAGGGCTTTGTTCTTGTGGAAGTTCAATATTAAGACCAACAGAAATACCGCCTGCATCTTTAGCTCCTTTATTGGCGGCTTCCATAATGCCTGGACCGCCACCCGTAATTATGGAAAACCCCTCCTTTGCAAGTTTGCCTGCAATATCATAAGCCTGCTGATAAAGAGGGTCTGATGGCGTTATTCTTGTAGAACCGACTATGGAAACTGCTTTCGGGATTTCGCTTAACTGTTCTATGGAATCCACAAATTCCGACATAATTCTAAATATTCGCCAGCTTTCGTGTGCAGAAAGTGCGTCCACCACATATTTTTCTCGCATATCACAATCTCCTATTGTGTTTTTATATATCCTTTATTAAAGCAATTTCGCCGCAGTCGGGAAATTTCGGACAACTAACGCATTCCTTCCATACTTTATGGGGTAATTCCTCTTTTGGAATTTCTTTAAATCCCAAAGTTTTGAAAAAATTGGCAACATAAGTGAGAGCAAAAACCTTCTTAAGCCCCAATTTAGGAGCATCATTCAAACACATTTCTACTAAGTTTTTACCTATTCCTTTGCTGTTCCACTCCTCTTTCACAGCCAAAGATTTTATTTCTCCCAAATCCTCCCAGCACGAATGCAAAGAACAACATCCTATTATTTCCCCTTCTTCTTCGGCGACAAAAACATCTCTTACATTGTCATACAATTCAGACAAAGAACGGGGAAGCAACAACTCTTTGGAACTAAAATATTCCAACAATTTGTAAATAAAAACAACATCTTTAACTGTTGCCTTTCTGATTTTCATAACAATATCCTTTTTGTTTTACACGATGTTTTGCCAATTTATTTTATTCTCTGCTTAAAATCACCGGCCCGTTTTTCATTATAGCAATCGTATGCTCAAAATGACAAGATAAAGAATTGTCCAAAGTAACAGCAGTCCATCCATCATCAAGAACTTCCACTTCCCACGTGCCTTGAGAAACCATGGGTTCAATAGCAAAGACCATTCCTTCTTTTAAGACAGGACCTGTGTGGGGTTTGCCGCAATTGGGTATTTGCGGTTCTTCATGAAGTTGGCTGCCAATTCCATGCCCTACAAAATCTCTTATTACTCCATATCCTTTTCCTTCAACAAATGATTGAATCGCCCAAGAAATATCGAATAAATAATTACCTATTTTCGCCTGTTCTATACCTTTATAAAGTGCTTGTTCCGTAACTTTGAGAAGTTCTTTTGTCTTATTGCTTATTTTTCCGACAGAGCAAGTAATCGCCGCATCGCCGTAATAACCTTTGAATCTCACCCCAAAATCTACACTTATAATATCACCGTCTTTTAAGAACCTTTTATCGGAAGGAATACCATGAACCACTTCTTGGTTTATAGAAGTGCAAACGGATGCAGGATATCCATGATAACCTTTAAATGCGGCAGTTGCTCCCTCTTTTTTTATCAAATCTTCCGCAAAAACATCCAACTCTTTCGTGTTTATGCCAGGCTTAATTCTTGTTTTCATTGCATTCAAGAGCTTAGCAACTATCCTATTCGCCTCGCCGAGAATTTTAATTTCTTTTGCAGATTTAATCGGAATCATTATTAAAACGACTGATTACAGATTCTGGATTCTAGTGTTTTAATTGTACAAGCATCTGGAATCTAGCATCCTATAATTTTAAGTTTCCTGCTTTTGTTTCCCGTTGTTGTTTTCCAGTTTCTCCAAATACGATTCACCCACCAGAATATCGCGCGGCTTAACACCTTGTGGCGGCCCTATTATCCCCTGCTCTTCCATAAGGTCAATAAGCCGACCTGCCCTTGCATAGCCGATACTCATCCTTCTTTGAAGATGTGACGCGGATGCCTGTCCGCTTGATAAAATCACTTTTATGGCCTCTTTAAAAAGCGGGTCTTTTTCCGCCGGAAGTGTAGAGTCTTGCTCTTTTTTAGTTTTATCTAATTGAAAATCTATGCCGCCAAAATCAGGCTTGCCCATTTTTTCAAGATATTTAACAATTCTTTCAATTTCTTCTTCGGCAATAAAAGGTCCCTGCACACGAATAGGTTTTCCGCCAGCCGCTAGGTAGAGCATATCTCCTTTGCCAAGAAGTTTATCGGCACCCATAGAATCAAGAACAGTCCTTGAATCCACACGAGCAGAAACCTGAAAAGAAATACGATAAGGGAAATTCGCTTTTATCACACCTGTTACCACATCCACAGAAGGACGCTGAGTTGCAAGAACAAGGTGAATCCCAGCGGCTCTTGAAAGTTGGGCAAGCCGCATAATCATCTCTTCAACTTTTCTCGAAGCCACAGCCATAAGGTCGGCTAGTTCATCTATAATAACCACGATATAAGGCATTTTTTCGTTATCGTTTTTCTCCTGTTCCATCTTCTCATTGAATTTTTCAATATGTCTTACTCCCATTTCCGCAAGTTTTCCGTACCTTGTTTCCATTTCTTCAACTATCCACTGTAAAGCTGCGGGAGCTTCCTTTGCCATTGTTACGATAGGTGCAAACAAATGAGGTATTTGAGAAAAAGGCGCAAGTTCAACCATCTTCGGGTCAACAAGTAAAAATTTCACTTCATGCGGATAAGCGTTAAAAAGTATAGAAGAAATCAATGAATGCAAATAAACTGTTTTTCCCGAGCCGGTAGTCCCCGCAATCAAAAGATGCGGCATCCCTTTCAAATCGTCAACAAGAGGATTGCCTCTTATATCCTTGCCCAAAGCAACCGCAAGTTTCGATTTCGCACCTAAACTTACAAATTCTTTTGATTGGAGAATTTCCTTCAGATACACAAGACGCGGAGCAGGATTTGGAATTTCAACTCCCATAACAGCTTTGCCCGGAATAGGAGCCACAATCCTAATAGAAGGGGCACGAAGTGCCAAAGCAATATCATCCGCTAACGCAACAATTCTTCCCACTTTGACGCCAACACCGGGTTCGACTTCATACGAGGTAATCACAGGACCCTTTTGAACACTTGTTACTTTTGCCTCAATTCCAAATTCGGAAAGTGCCTGTTCCAATTTCTTGGAATTATTATAAATGTAAGAATCATCTGCCAATTTTTCAACAGGCGGGTCGTTAAGCAAAGAGATAGGAGGAAGAGCAAATAAAGAACTGTCTGCTCCGCGTTTTTCCTCCGTCTGAAAAAGGTCGGGAACAGATTTTTTCTCCTCTTTCTTTTCATGGGTTTTAACAGGAATGGGCGATTTGATTTCAGTGTCCGATTTAATATTTTCTTCTTTAGGCAAAACACTTGGTCTTGGCGGGGAATAAACTTCTTTCTTTTTCTGTGTTTGAAACGATTTTGTCACTCTATAACTTTTCAACCGTTTAATTCTCTGCAACAGAAAAAAATAAAAATTTTCATAAGAGGATATAAGAATAACACCAGCAATAAATGCAGTAATCATTATTGTATACGTTCCTATACTGCCAAAAAAACTAAGCATTGTAGAAGACAACAAATGGCCTATTATCCCTCCCGCAAATTGAATTTCATCTTCTACAAAAAGACCCTTAAGAAAAACACTGCCTTTTCCTGTGAGAGATAAAAAAACAGTCAAAGAAAAGAGCAAAACGACACAGCCAATTATTCTGGAGCGGATATGTGTTTCATAACGTGAAAAAAACTGTAGATAAATTAGACCCAATCCGAAAAGAACTAGTAAATAGGATGATATGCCAAAAAGAGAATAAAGCCCAAATGCTACCCATGCTCCTACTATGCCTATCATATTTTGAGTAGGGCGATTGGGTGGACTCTTAAGAATGCTTAAATCGGCAGGAGAAAAAGATATTAAACTCAAAAACATAAGAACAACCACGCCCAGCCATACAACAGTTGCTATTTCTCTTTTATGTACCATTTAAAATAGATTAAAGTTTTAGACCTTCGGAAATTTTGAATTTTGCATTTTGACTTTTGAGTTATCTATGCCCTGTACTTCCCCACCCGCCAGTACCTCTTGAAGTTTCATCAAGAGACGTTTCGTTTACTTTAACAGAGGCAACCGGTACTATTAAAAGTTGAGCTATTCTCATGCCTATATCAACAGAAAAATCTTCTGCTCCCAAATTATGAAGGACTACAGCAACTTCACCCCTATATCCGGAATCGACTACCCCCGCAAGCGTGTGAATTCCATGTTTTGAAGCCAAACCGCTGCGGTCTTTGACAAGACCGAAGAAACCCGAAGGAATTGCTACTTTGATACCGGTCGGTATAGTCTGTCTTGTTCCCTGTTTCACTACACACTCAACAGTTGCCCTTAAATCAAGCCCGGCATCTCCTTCATGTTGATAAGAAGGGAGAGGAATATTTAGCTTTTTTGCTTCTTCAGTTCTTTCTATTTTCAATTCCATCCTTCTTATCTTCCTTTTTCATCATTGCTTTTCTAGAAAGGTTTATTCTTCCTTTCTCGTCTATTTTTAACACTTTCACTTTGAATTTATCACCCTCTTTGACTACATCTTCAACGTTTTTAACAAAATTGGAATCCAACTCGGAAACATGGACAAGGCCTTCCTGCCCGGGAAGAATTTCAACGAAAGCGCCGAATTGCATAACTTTAGTCACTGTCGCGTCAAATATTTCTCCTGCCTTGACTTCATGCGTATATGCCTCAACATATTGTACGGCTTTCTTTGTGCTTTCCTTATCTGTTCCAGCTACAATCACTTTGTTTTTCTCATCATCAATATCTATTTTTGCTCCTGTTTCTGCAATAATCTTGCGTATGTTTTTCCCGCCGGGACCAATAAACGCCCCGATTTTTTCAGGATTAATATCAAGAATAGTTATAAGCGGAGCATAGACAGAAACCGATTCACGAGGCGAGCCGATTGTTTTTTCCATTATGTCTAATATGTGCTTTCTGGCTTGCTTCGACTGCAGAAACGCCTCCTTCAAGATATCGTATTCTATACCTTTAATTTTAACATCCATCTGGATTGCGGTAACTCCTTCATTGGTTCCGGCGATTTTTAAGTCCATGTCTCCGTATTTATCTTCTAATCCCGCAATGTCTGAAAGAAGAATATGTTTTTTGCCTTCTTTGATAACGCCCAACGCAACACCTGCCACAGCTTTTTTAAGGGGGATACCCGCGTCAAAACAGGAAAGCGACGCGCCGCATACAGTAGCCATAGAAGAAGAACCGTTAGACTCAAGTATTTCGGACACCAATCTTACAGTATAGGGAAAGTCATCCCAATTCGGCATCATAGGTTTCAAAGCTCTTTCCGCCAAATTGCCATGACCTATATCTCTTCGGGACGGACCTCTTAAGGGTTTGACTTCTCCAACCGAAAACGCTGGGAAATTATAGTGCAGCATGAATGTCTTAGAAGATTCTCCCCGCAGTTCATCCATTCTTTTCTCATCCTCGGCAGTCCCCAGTGTTGTAGCTACCAAACTTTGTGTTTCGCCTCGGGTAAAAACAGCCGAACCGTGCGTTCTGGGTAATACACTCACTTCACATGTTATAGGTCTTACTTCATCTCTCTTTCTGCCGTCAGCCCTTACCGCTTCATTAATTATTTTCTCTCTGAATTTTTTCTGCTCTAAATTGTTCAAAGCCATTTCCACAAGTTTCTCAGCATATGTCTCACCGAATTTTTCTACGCATTCTTTTATTAATGTCTTCATATGTAGTGTTCTGTTCTTTCTACCTTCAATCTTTTTTGTTTCATCAATTCTTTTTGAAGCAAAATCTTCTATTTCTTTTTCCAGTTCTTTAGGAACAGAAATAACTTTAACTTCCTTTTTGGAAACTTTCGTTTTTTGGGATAGTTGTTGTATAAGAGCGGAGATTTCGCCGCAAACCTTTTGTCCCAGCTTTAAAGCTTCAAGAATAGTTTCTTCAGCTATTTCATTTGCATCACCTTCCACCATGGACACGCCATCCTCCCAACCGCAAACCACCAAATCCAATCCGCCTTCATCCACTTGTTTATAGGTGGGATTAATAATAAATTTATCTTGAAGCCTTCCTATTCTGACCGCTCCTATAGGAGCAGGGAAAGGTATATCGGAAATTGCCAAAGCTGCTGCACCACCAATAATTCCCAATATATCGGGGTCAACTTCTCCATCTGCAGAAAGAGCAGTGGAAACAATTTGCACCTCTTCCATATAACCGTCGGCAAAAAGAGGGCGCAGAGGGCGGTCTATCATTCTTGATGTTACAATTTCTTTCTCGGAAGGCCTGCCTTCTCTTTTAAAAAATCCTCCGGGTATTTTACCTGAGGCATATGTCATTTCCCTATAATCAACAAACAAAGGAAAGAACGGAGGTATATCCTGCAGCTCGCGCGCTACAACGGTAGTCAAAACAACAGTATCGCCGTAGCGAACAACCACAGCGCCGTCTGCCTGTTTAGCTAATTTACCCGTTTCTATGATAAGTTCTTTTTCTCCTATTTTCGCCTTAACAACTACACTCATTTTTTACTCCTTTTGTTTTTACTCACTTATAGTTTTCTATCTCTTTTTTTATATTCTCAATGAACTCTTCTACAGCGATTTTACCCTTGTCGCCTTCTTTTCTTTTTCTTACGGAAATCGTTTTCTCTTTTTCTTCGTTTTTACCTAACACTATTATATAAGGGGTTTTCTCCTTTTCAGATTCCCTTATTTTATAACCGAGGGTGTCATTTTTGGAATTCAATTCAACTCTTATATCAGCTTCTTTCATTTTTGAATATATTTCTTCGGCATAAGGCAAATTATCTTCGGAAATCGGAAGAATTTTTACCTGAACAGGCGAAAGCCATAGAGGAAAAGCTCCGCCGTAATGTTCTATCAAAAGCGCAAAAAAACGTTCCAACGAACCATATAATGCCCTATGAATCATATACGGGCGCTCTTGTTTGCCCTCTTTGCTTACATAAGACAAATCAAATTTTTCAGGCATATTAAAGTCAAATTGTATTGTCGAACCCTGCCATGCCCGTCCCAAAGCATCGTAATATTTCATGTCTATTTTGGGACCGTAAAAAACAGCTTCGCCTTCCATTCTTTTATAAGTTAATCCCTGCGATTTAAGAGCGGCTATCAATGCTTCTTCCGCTTTCTGCCAATTTTCGTCGCTGCCGGCATATTTATCCGGGTTAGACGGATCGCGCACGCTTAATTCCATTGACGGAGCAGGAAGATTAAATGCTTTTATGAATGACAGACAAAACTTCAACGTTCTTGTTATTTCTTCTACCACTTGTTCAGGCGAACAGAATATATGCGCATCGTCCTGCGTAAAGCCCCTTACACGCGAAAGCCCGTGAAGAACACCAGTCCTCTCATAACGATAAACTGTTCCGAGTTCCGCAAACCTTACTGGCAACTCCCTGTAACTTCTGACGCTGTTTTTATAAATCATCATATGAAACGGGCAATTCATCGGTTTCATATAATACTGAACTTCATCAATTTCAATCGGCGAATACATGCCGTCCTTATACCATTGCAAATGACCGCTGGTTTGCCAAAGAGAAGCTTTTCCGATATGCGGAGTAAAAACAAATTCGTATCCGCCTTTTTTATGACTCTGGCGCCAATAATCTTCCATTATACTTCTGATTAAAGCGCCTTTCGGATGCCATAGTATAAGACCAGTACCAACTTCCGTATTTGTGCTGAAAAGGTCAAGTTCTTTACCCAGTTTACGATGGTCTCTTTTCTCGGCTTCCTCCAGTTTATTTAAATAATCTTTTAATTCTTTATCATTATAAAACGCAGTCCCGTATATCCTCTGAAGCATGGGATTTTTTTCGCTACCTCTCCAGTAAGCACCTGAAATCCTAAGTAATTTAAACGCTTTTATTTTGCCGGTAGATTCGACATGGGGCCCTCTGCAAAGGTCAACAAAATCACCCGATTTGTACAGAGAAACTTTCTTGTCTTTTATTTCCTCAAGGAGTTCCACTTTGTATTTTTCGGCTTTTTCTTTAAAGATTTTTACGGCTTCCTTCTTGGATATCTCTTCTCTTACAAAAGGTTCATCTTTATTTATTATTTCCTGCATCTTCTTTTCTATCTTGACAAGGTCTTCGGGAACAAATCTATGAGAGGTGTCAAAATCGTAATAAAAACCGTCCTCAATAGCAGGACCTATGGCAAGTTTTACATCAGAGTAGAGTTCTTTAACAGCGCAGGCAAGAATATGTGAAGCGCTATGCCTATACACTTCAAGAGGAACATTTTGAGGGTTCTGTTTCATAAAAACCTAACAGCCAATATATTGATTGGCTAATTTTTATCCTTTTTAGTTAGTGGGCGATAGAGGATTTGAACCTCTGACCTCTCCGACATAACGTCGGTCCGATGACTCCGAAAGGACGAGTATACGGACTCTTCGGAGAGCACTCCAAATTAAGCTAACCGCCTGTTATTAATATCTTTTTTCCCTTTACTATTCTTTCAATTATATCTCTTCTTTTGAACCTTTTTAACTTTCGCTCAACCTGCCTTGCCTCACATAGTGTCTTATATTCTTGCTGAAATACTAACAATAGTGGCCGAAGATTACGAGTTGCTTTTACAATCCCAGCAATGTGTTCTTTTAACCTTCTATCTACACTATTAGTACTTCCAATGTAATACCTGTCATTCTTTGCACTATGCAATATGTATACAAATCCTCTCATTTTTGAACTGGTGGGCGATAGAGGATTTGAACCTCTGACCTCCACGATGTCAACGTGGCACTCTAACCAACTGAGCTAATCGCCCATAACTACGATTTCTTGCTCTCCTACTCAGCAAATCTATCATTACTCTAAACATGCTGACCTCTCCGACGTTACGTCGGAGCACTCTAACCAACTGAGCTAATCGCCCATAACT
>CAZNJA010000014.1:3931-12944 GCA_964573245.1 uncultured bacterium | reverse complement strand
CCTCTCCGACGTTACGTCGGAGCACTCTAACCAACTGAGCTAATCGCCCATAACTACGATTTCTTGCTCTCCTACTCAGCAAATCTATCATTACTCTAAACATGCTGACCTCTCCGACGTTACGTCGGAGCACTCTAACCAACTGAGCTAATCGCCCATAACTTTCTCTACTTTAAAAGTGCTCTAACCATCCGCCACTCCCACCATTACCAATCTGGCGGGCAAGTATACGTTGGCGGATGACCGCCAAAGCTTAAATGGCGGTCAACTGAGCTAATCGCCCGCAATATCTCATTTTAAAATGCCCGCCTGTCAAGATTCGGCGGACAGGCAAAACTAACAACTATCAAGTTAAAATTATCTTTTATTATCTTTTTCCCTATTTATTTTTAAATGCTAATTTTAAATTGCTAATTTTGCAATTCTATGGTGCCGAGAGCCGGATTTGAACCGGCACGGACTTTAAGGTCCATGGGATTTTAAGTCCCAGGCGTCTACCAGTTCCGCCACCTCGGCTGATAAATTTGAATTATATAACAATCCAGGCAGGATTTACAATTTAGATGTATACTGCGGCAACTGGAAGACAATGGAGGCGTGGGTGGGATTTGCACCCACGCATAACGGTTTTGCAGACCGCTCCCTTGCTACTTGGGTACCACGCCAAATTAAAATATGATTACACAGATTTAAAATACCCGATTACGCAGATTAAAAAAATAAGACAAACTAATCTTTAATCACTGTAATCTTTTTTAATAATCGGTGTAATCACTTTATTTCTTATACCGAATATCCCCTTCCCTTCCTAATAATGGGTCGGTTCTTGAAGCATTAACATTAACAAATAAGTAGATATTGTCTGATTCGGGCAATCGGTCAAGATCCAGCGGCAGACCTGGATAAGCATCATTAAGAGCATCATCAAAATTGTCAATGTCATTACCATTTCTATCTTTATCACTTCCGTCCGAGCCTACTGAAAACACTATGCAGGAATCAGCTAAATCTTCCGTTGATCCAGTTCCATTATAATTATCACTTGCATAGTATGTATATTGTTGGGTAGACAGAAACGCATCGGCAAGAGCTGTTTCTAACAAGTCCTCCTCAGATAATTTGTAGAGTCCGCTTTTTATGGGACTAGGAGCCTCATCGTTCGTCGGAAGCCCACCGTGCTCGGAATAATGTTCCATCAAAGCAAGTTGTATTGTTTTCAGTTCCGAAACCGCTTTGGCTGTTCGGGCTCTTATTTTGACTTTCCCTAAACTCGGGAAAATCATAGCTGCAAGCACTCCCATTACGGCAATAACCAAAAGAACTTCCAGAAGAGTAAACCCCGTGTTCTTAGTTTTCATCTTTTAACCCTTCCTTTGAACCTTATTGTAGCATAACGGTTAAAAATCTCAAATGACCATTACGGCTATTGCTTCTTGTCTCCTTAATCGCACTTTAGTATAATCCTTTCACAAAAAATGAAAAAGTGGCAAAGAAATGTTTACCATTTGGGAACAGGGCTACTTTTCCCGCTCGGTTATTATTTCGGGAATAAAATCGGAACTATAATCGTCATATCGATTTTTTTTATAATTCTTGTAATTTTAGAAATCCTCCGTTTTAAACATTCCGGGTTTAATAAATGGGCATTCAAACACTTAACCCCTCTTTTTAAATCAAAAGAAAAATCTCATCTGGTCGGCACCACTTATTTCCTTTTTGGCGCGCTTACAGCCGTAATCTTTTCGCCGAAATATATAGCAATTTTATCTTTGACTTTTCTTGCCGTAGCAGATGTTGCGGCGGCTTTTGTAGGCGAACGATACGGAAGAATAAGAATCTACAATAAAAAATCTTTGGAAGGCGCAATTGCTTTCTTTATAGTCGCAGTGCTTTCAGGTATCGCATTAATACAACTTCCGAGTTTGCAGGCAGAAGGCCTAAATTTTCGGTTGGTTGTATGGGGAAGTCTAACTGCTGCTTTAGTCGAGTTGTTCTCGTCCAAGATTGACGACAATCTTACTATCCCCATAATTACTTCCATAGTAATGATGATAATAGTTTAGCGCTTAGGCAATAAACTCATTACCTACTTTACGGGCACGCTCGGGTTTATCAAGATTTATATTCAAAGCCAAACCGATTTCAACCAACAGGTTCCAGCCAGCACATAAATAAACATATGGGTCCATTTCACCGGAAGAAAGCCCGCCTTGACTCGTCTTCGGCGAGGCAGGCACTTTGATTGTAGGAAAAGGAGTGTCTTTGTCAGAAATTGCCACTACTTTTAATCCGACACCTTTCAACAAAACATCCTGGAATTTTTCTATTTCTTCTTCAATCGGGTCAACAACAAAAACAATATCATTGGAATTCATAACCTCTTCTATACCGTGGACGGCGTATGTCCCTTCCAAATAATCCGACTTCCTGCGGGTAATTTCGTTCGTTTTAAGTGTCAACTCTTCGGCTACCCCGTCGTTATAACCGGCGAAATAAATAGTCGATGCTTTTGTGGCTGTTTCAATAATACTGCGGTCAATAGGCAATGTGAGCGCTTTTTCAATGTTTAATGCAAGCTGCGAAAAATTCTGCGGGTTGCTACCTTTAATATTCCAGAGTATCGATTCATAAAATAACGCCTGTTCAACGACACTCTTCGTAGCGGCAACAGCGTCTTCCTTGCCGCAAGTAAGAATAAATGTTTCCTTGCATTCTTTTTCCAAGAGAGTATTTTCGTTGGCAGTCAAAGCAAAACGGTTTTCATTGCCTATTTCAGCCAACTTTTTTGCAAGTAAAATAATTTCCTTGGTTTTTCCGGAATTGGAAGCACAAAATACTACAAATTTTGAAAGGTCATATTGAGCCGATTGGCGTGAAGCCTCGGTAATAATCTGAAGTTCCAATCCCCAAGTTAAAGTTTTACGAATAGTATTCTTTGCGGGAAAGATTCGGCTTGAGCCCTCGCCTGTAAGCAGAAGTTTCCCAATGGATTTGATTTTTCCGGCAATATCTTTTGTTTGGGCGGGATCAAAATGTTTGACGACTTCAACCGTTTGCATCATTTCCTGAACCAAAAAATACTTTGAATACTTTGCGTCACTAAGATTCATCCAATATCTCCTTAATTTCTATTTTTGATTTGTTTAACTAACCTTTCAAAGTTTTTTGTTTCTTTATGCACTTGCTTAATAAAATTATTGTCCTCAATTTTTCCAATTGCCTTTTCCATTTCGGCAGCATTTCTATATGTTGCTTGTCGGAAAGGATTATCAAAATCTTTCTTTCTCGACACATAAACTTGTTCACAGACATACTCTTGAATCCTTGCGACTCTATTTAGAGATAACTCCCATTTTTCATTTGTAGGGTTATCCGTTTTCAGAAGTTCGCAAAACGTTGCAAAAGCATGTTTTTGTTTTTCCAGAGGATATTTAGCCCAGAGGTTATTATATCGGTCATGGATTTTTTCCCATGTTGATAATTTCCCCAAACCGATATCGGAACGCAATTTATCTACATCTTTTCGGGGTATAAGCTGTCCTCCAAGATTCACCCACTCTCTTTCATGTTCACAGTTTAACGCTTTGCACATTGATGAAAATTTAGCTTTTGGATTTGTTTTAAGATACGCCAATAAATTTTTCATAGCATAGTAATGCAGCATATCACCGTAAGCGTGATATGCCTGATATACCTTAATAATTACCACTTTCCGTTTGGATTTTTCCATTGCCTCACCTAAAATTTCCAAATTGTTTACCTTTTCTTCTGTACCTGAAAGAATTTCATGTCCATACTGTGCAAGTTCGTCATCATTTTTATCTTCACTGCCTTTGCCTTTTTTTCTAAGAGATGCTTTCGCAGTCCATATTTCCAATAATCTGCGGGCATTGAAAATTTCTTCTATAGTGTCGGGAGCGAAAAAATCGAATTCTACGTTTTGGATTTTTTTCTTGCGTTTGTCCCGCTCCTGAAACTTCAACGTATTTCTTGTCAAAGCATACATATTATGCATCCACCAGAATGCAGGCATTATTTCCAACCGGTCTTTGGAAGTATTGTTGTTAAGAAGCGAAAACGGCAGGGGGATATCAAGTTCTGCAGGATAATCTGCCTTTGACAACAAAACAAAAGAAGCAAACCTGCATGAATGTTTGATGCTTACGCATAATCCGGGCCAAAAACCTCTACCTGCCTGGACTTCGTTGTCATTTGCTCTGCTGTTGTGATTGGAGCCGATCGTGGCGCCTGCGGCAATATTACTTTGTCCCATGACCAAAGATGCGACAAGGAATGAATTATTGTGATGCTGTTCGTGCGCAGGAAATATTAGATTATTAAGAACTTCACAACACGAAATAGTTGAATTTTCTCCGAGGAATGAGTTTATCAAGCGTGCACCATATTTAAGATTTGAATTATTGCCCAAAATAAAACGCACCGCTTTACAACCATAAAAAATATGGCATCCAAACCCAATGATACCGTTCACCAACTCAACACCCTCGCCGATTTGTGTGGGTTCTTCTTTTGACGAATTAACCGTTAAATTTTTCAGTTTGTTTGCGCCTTTTATATAGCAGTGTTCCCCAATCTTTACATCCTTCAAAATACGGGAATTCTTGATGACGCATTGTTCCCCTACGGTGCCGTAAAAACCGCGGCGTGAATCGAAACTTTTTTGAGTAATCTCCTGTAATTTTTTTTGTAAAGCGGCATCATCACGGTATTTTGCCCAAAGATACGCATCGGCAGGTATGATATCGTCAAAAGGCAAAACCTTACGAGAACCGGACTCATTCATCAAATCAAGCCATACCCGCACATCTTCTTTCTCGCCTTCTTTTATAATGCCGTTGCCGAATTTGGCATGGTTGGTCATATGCACCTCGCCTATGTTAAACAAGATACACCGTTCGCCGATTATATAATGAGCCAGATAACCGACATTATGAATCGCCACGTCATCACCTATATCGCAGGAAATAATTACACTGTTGGTAATTCCGGAAGGAAGTTGCAAATCGTGGTGCTCAAGCGCTATCTTTCGAACGTTCCCGATTCGGATAAGCCCTATAAACCTGCAGTCTTTGATTCGTTCGGGAATAAACTTGTCCGTAACGAATATTTCATTCCAGTTGTCGCAATTATTGTTGTTTTCTATAAGTTCTTCGATTTCACTCTTCCTGAGATGTCTGAACCCTGTTTCAGACAATAATTTTTTTGTCTGAATGTTGCGGATATAATACTCGTCTTTTCCTTTGGGAAGATATTTTACAGGAATAAAATTCCTGCCTAAATTTTTCACGGGTAAAACGGAAACATTATCCATAATTAAAAAGAATTATAAAGTAGAGATTAACGAGTAGCAAGTCTTTAGTGTAAATTGTTCCTGATAAGAACAATCATAATTTTTCCCAACTTATTTTGTCTCTTGCTTTGATTTTGTATTTTTCGGCAAAACCTCCTTTTACTTCCACGACATATTTTGCCGGATGCTGTGAAAGATATCTCATATCAGACATGGGCTTGGTTTTTTCGGCAATGTTAATTACACGCAGATCTTTGCCGATAAAAATTATATCAAGCGAACCGGGTGTATTCCTCATCCAAAAACTTCTATATCTTGTGTCTTGAAACAAAAACAATACACCCTGCGAAAAATCCTTAAGCTTCCTGAACATAAGCCCTTTGATATGGCTTTGCGAATTTTCCGCAATTTCAATATCTATCGAGACAATTATGGAATCATCGTTTTTCAAAAACGACAATATCCCATCTTTACGGATAGGAGACTGTTGGCAATAAACAAAAGAGACAACAGAAAAAAACAAAAAACATATCAGATAGACGGCAACTCTCGATTTAAAAGCGGTATTCATTTATTTATATCGAAAACAGGGTCATAACCCTTATACTCAAACCAGTCGAAATGCGCGTAATTTTCCGATTGCCTTTTTTGCGAACTTGCATACATCCCGAAAACAACCCCTACAAACCCGCCTGCATAGTCAGTGCTTAAAAGTTTACCGTCCATATTTTCCTTGACCACGCGCCATTGGTCAGGTTCGGTGGCATAATAAAAATTGTAACCGCCGCCCTTCGCTTCTATTTTCAGGAACAAGGGTTTTTTCGCTTCTTCTTCGCTAAGTTCGATTTGAACCGCCGTATAAGAATGGCTTCGGAGTTGCACAATTTGTTTTGCGCGCGATAAGGTTTTGCCCAAATAATAGTAAAACCCGTTCTGGAACGCCATAATGCCTGCCGTTTCTTTTTCCGATTGCGGCGTAAAATTCAAACAAATCGAAGCATAACAATTCGTATGCTGTTGTCTTCTTCCTATAAAAGAAGGATTTGCCTTGTCTTCTATAATTTCGGGCCTAAGACGCATACTCAAATGCCCTTTAACACGCTGCATCTGAAGCCATTCATCCCTGTAAGTGCGCAGAAAAAGCCAATAATCTGCTAAATGTTCCTCGTCGAAATTATCCCTCAACGTAAAATTGCCGTTTAAAGGGAATGCTGTTTTATCCGCTTTCGGCAGATTCGGAACGGGATACTTATATTTCACCAATTCGCCGTCGAGATTTACTCTGGGCCATCCGTCAACCCACTCAACAGGAGCTAAAAATGTTTCTCTTCCCGTATTGAAATGATTTTCCTCGTCATAAGGCCTGCAGGCAAGAAATATAGACCACCACTCGCCGTTTTGTGTCTGAACAAAATCCGCGTGTCCTGTGTTGGTAACGGGGTTGGAACGCTTCGGGTCTAAATGTCTTTGCGTAAGAATGGGATTGTTTTTATAACTTTCATAAGGCCCTTTAACATTTTTAGACCTGAAAACTACTTGCGAGTGATGAAAACTTGTTCCGCCTTCGGCACAAAGCAAATAATAATATCCGTCTTTTTTGAATATATGAGGACCTTCTATCCACACGGGTTTTTCCTTAATATTTGTTCCGCCGTTGACAAGGAGATGTCTTTTCCCCACTATCTTTTTTAAATGTTTGTCAAATTCCAACAACCAAAGTGCTCTGTGACCTTTATATAAGGGTTTGACTTCAGGCGGTTCGCCGTTATGAATGATATACGCTTTGCCGTCATCGTCAAAAAATATGGAAGGGTCAATGCCGACAACATCCGGAAGCCAAAAAGGATTAGACCATGAGCCCGCAGGATTCTCCGCAGTCACTACGAAATTTCCGCCTCTTCCGACAAGTGTGGTTATCATATAAAAAACACCGTCATTATAATTAATAGTAGGAGCATAAATTCCCTGCGAAATGCTTAATTCATCGAGATTTAATTGTTCGGGCCTGTTCAATATATGCCCGAGTTGGTTCCAATGCACCAAGTCCCGGCTATGAAAAATCGGCACACCGGGGTAATATGAAAAAGTGGAATTTATAAGATAATAATCTTCGCCTACCCTGCAGATAGCCGGGTCGGGATAAAAGCCCGCAAGAATAGGATTTGAAAAATATTCTTTTGAATTAGAATTCATAAAAATTCCCTCCTTTAATAATACAAAACTTTACCAGTCCATTTCCGCATTTTTCCTTGTGAACTGGGAACT
Organism: uncultured bacterium; assembly: GCA_964573245.1. Classification (GTDB taxonomy): domain Bacteria; phylum CAIJMQ01; class CAIJMQ01; order CAIJMQ01; family CAIJMQ01; genus CAZNJA01. The sequence continues at coordinate 5,368 of CAZNJA010000014.1, read as the reverse complement.
GTCTTTAGTATATTCCAGAAACTCAATATCAATCCCGTCGGGGTCTTTCACCCAGAATTGATATGAATTATCCACGCCCAATTTTATTTCTGTTGTCTTGATGTGCTTTGAATCCAACATCTTTTTAAAACCCTTGATATCATCCGTTTCAAAGCACATGTGTAAAATTTGCGGATTATCGCCTCCTGTTCCTTTTGCCTCAAACACCTCAACAAAGTTTTTATCACTCACTTTGAAATAGAACCCTGAAACTCTCCCCTCTTTCGTAAAGTCAAAAACCTTCTCGAACCCCAGCAAATCACAATAAAAATGCCTTGTTGCTTCAAGGTCTTTTGCTTTTATACAAATATGCGCAATTGATTTTATTCCCATTGGATTTTTATTTTGTTACCATCTCATTGCATTTCCCTTATAATCAATATAAATCACATCTTCTCCTGCCCATTTTTTCATTGCCAATTTAAATATACCTTCGGCAGATTCCTTTGTACTAATAGTAGCATTCGTCCCCCCCATATCAGTTCTCACCCATCCGGGATGAACTGCCAAAATCTTAAAGCCACGCGGGCCAAGATAATTCTGCAATATTCTTGACTGCATGTTCAGCGCGCTCTTGGACATACAGTAAGCAAATGCCTCTTTACGCCAGCCGTCGGCAATACTACCGGCTTCCGAAGAAATATTCACTATCAGCTTTTGCTTTCCCTCCCGCCTGCTCCCGACTTCAAGTAACGGAAGAAACTTTTGCGTCATACGAAGCGGGCCATATACATTAACATCCATTGTTTTTTCAAGATGCTCATCTTCAAGGTTAAGTTCTTCAAGCACAACACCTTTATTATCCAGATAAACTGCCGCATTATTTATAAGTATATCCAACGCCGGTACTGTTTCGGAAACTTCTTTAACTGCCTGGCATATAGAATCCATATCCGTGACATCCAATTTGACAAGCGTTAAATTCTTAGGAAATTCTTTTAAAAGAGATGACAGCCCGGGGGAAAGACGCCTTGAACCCGCGAAAACATGAAAGTCCCCCTCAAGAAATCTGTTCGTAAGCGCTAAACCTATGCCTCTGTTTGCTCCCGAAATAAAAACCGTTTCTGTCATTTTTTACGATAATTTTTATAAATGAAAATCGCCGGATGCTTCAGGCTGATATAGGATTTTTTCTATTTTGATGCGTCTTTTTCCTGCGGGGACTTGCCATTCAATAATATCGCCCACCCGATAACCAAGCATAGCCGTTCCCATCGGGGCCAAAACCGAAATTTTGCCTTCGTCAATATTGGCATCTTTAGGAAAAACAATTGTATAAGTCATCTCTTCAGATGTATCAATATCACTTAAGGCAACTTTAGAATTCATTGTTACAACATCCGACGGAATTTTTTCTGACGATATGAGTTTAGCCCGGGAAAGTTCCTTTTTTAAATC
>CAZNJA010000014.1:0-3831 GCA_964573245.1 uncultured bacterium | reverse complement strand
CTCCGACCAATTCGCTGGCGATATCTTCCATCGTTATGATACCTGCACAATTTTTCTTATTATCCAGCACGGATAAAAGATGCTGTTTGTTTTGAAGCATTGTTGTAAGGGCAATCATTAGATTATCGCTCGTCTTAACATTAAGTAAAGGTTTCGCCTGATTTATAATCTGCTCCGAGTCGTTGGGAATAGTCGGCAGAATGCCTTTTATGTTGATATATCCAAAAATGCCATTAATATCATCGCTGCTGCTTACAGGATAACGCGTATGTTTGGAACTATTGGCCAAATTAATAATATCCTCAACACTATCGCTTTTTTTTATGAACTTCACCCTATCACACGGAATCATTGCTTTTTCAATAGTTGTGTGACTTAAACGAATCGCATTTACAATTATATTTTCCTGTTGAAGTCCTATCACCTTTCCGGCACGCGCCAATGAAGCAAATGTCACGATATCCGCTGTTGTGATCTGTTCGTGTTCCCTGCCGCGCCCTACCCGGCTGAACATCATTTCACTCAAACGGACTAAAGGATGAAGCGCTTTCGTTATCATTTCCAATGGCTTTGCTAAATACGGCGCCAATCTATCACGAAACCTTACGCCTATAATCTTAGGCAACATCTCCGTTCCCAAAAGAATAATGAGCGTAAAAACTGCGGAAAAAATCCATATTGCTTTTTCCCCGTACAAGCTAATAAAAGCAGCTCCGGCTACAGTTGCGCCACCGGTATGAGCAATGGTATTTAATATCAGTATCGCCGCTATCGGACGCGCTATTGTCTTTTTCATTCTCATCCACGAATCGGCAACTTTCGGCTTATTGCGTTTCAACCGGTTCATAGTAAGAGGATTAAGGCTTAGCAATATGGCCTCTGCGAGTGAACACAAGAATGAGACAACAACAGCAATTACTACACTAATAATGAACTTTGCAAACATAGTTTTTATCTAATTATACCGAATTTGATAAGCTCCGCAAAGTGAAGCTAAATAAGAAAGACGGAGCAGTAACAGTAGAATTTTAAAAGGCGAAACCTCCCGAACCACGTGGGGTTCGGGACTAATCCAGCACCAAACTCTGTTCTGGTGCTGGGCCGCATCCATCTTTAGTTATTGGCGGACTGGTGCGCGGGTAAAACATCAGATAAATAGGAATTTCTGCGTTTCGATAAAAAAGGGCAGAATTTATGCGATATTTTATTTCTTATGATATACTAAGCAAAATTTATCAACCGTTAAAATCAGAACCAAAGAAACCCTGCCCCTTGTAAAGACCTGATCTTGGAACAAGAGGCGGGATAAAGAAGGAGGATATGTTATGAAAGTGTTGTCAATCTTTTCACTGGTTGTTGCAATAACTTTGATTTTTTCCTGCTGTTTTGCGCAGCAAAAAACAAAGGAAGAAATCGAAGCGGCGATTGCGGCGAAAGTAACGCCCGAAGCAATCGACGCGCGCATAGCAGAAATCAGAATGGGCGACATCATCGTAAAGACAAAACGCAACGCTGACGTGAAAATCGAACAAATCCGCCACGAATTTTTATTCGGCACGGCAATCCACAGCAGTGTTGCCGAAACCAACTGGCAGGTATGGCCCGAGGAAGACAGAAAAATGTATTTACAGGTGTTGGAAGAAAACTTCAATTACGCCGTGCACGAAAACGCATTGAAATGGTACAGCACAGAGCATATCAAAGATTCAACTAATTATAAGCCCGCCGATGAAATATGGCAGTTTTGCAACGAACGCAATATACCAATGCGCGGACATTGCTTATTCTGGGCTAAAGATAAACTCGTTATGGATTGGCTAAAAGAATTAAACACCGATGAACTTAGGAAAAAAGTTGTAGAACACGCAATAGACGTAACAAAACATTTCAAAGGACGCATCGAAGAATTCGACCTGAACAACGAAATGATTAATGGTGATTTTTTCCGCAGACGACTCGGCTACGGGGTCTTAAACGAGATGGCATACGCCGCTAAATTCGGCAATCCTGACGCTAAGTTGTTTGTAAACGATTATGGACTTCTTGCCGGTGGCTATAATGTCAGCAGTTATATAATGCAAATAGAAAATCTTTTGGCAAGCGGTGTCCCTATAGACGGTATCGGCGTTCAGGGACACGTTATCACTTCCGATGAAAACTCCACAGATCAAGCCGCCGCCACAAACGAACACATTCAAAAAACACTTGATAGACTTGCTGTATTCAATATGCCTATTAAAATAACCGAATGTCTATTCGGCGCCGATACCGAAGAAGGCATGGCAGAAGAACTCGAAAGAGTTTTTCCTATTTTATTTGCCCACCCAAATATCGAAGCAATTATAATGTGGAATTTCTGGGCAAAAGACCACTGGATACCCGAAATAGCAATGTGGAGAGAAGACTGGACGCCTACTCCGCAGGCAAAAGCTTATCAGGACTTAATATTCAACAAATGGTGGACTAAAATCGAAGGCGAGGCAGACAGAAACGGAAATTATAAAACCCGCGCTTTTTACGGAGATTATCAGATTACATCTAACGGGCAAATCAAAAAAGTGACATTGAGTAAAGAAAAAGGTTCGGTTGAGGTGTTTTTTTAATCAAGAAGGATAAACCGGTAGAAGTAAATTTTGAATAATTATAAATTTTTAAAACCCCCCGTTAGAGAATTTTTTCTATCATGAATGTTAAATATAAAAGAGCGTTGTCTTTTTGTGTGTTTTTAGCGCTTATTGTAAGTGCTATATTTATCCCACTCTATGCGGGCAGTCCTTCAGATATTCACCCCGCCCCTGTGCACAGGGGCGGGGCTCATGTATGGGAAACGAAGGAAATCGCACTCAAAGCCGAAAACACCTACAGCAATTATTATACTGATGTAACCTGCTGGGTAGAGCTTACAGGACCGAATTTCTCAAAACGGATTTACGGTTTCTGGAACGGCGGCAATAACTTTGTTGTGCGTATCGTTGCAACAGAACCCGGCAAATGGCAATGGACAAGCGGCTCAAACCAATCCGACGACAAAGGGCTTAATAATCACAAGGATGAATTTAACGCCATCAATTGGACCGATAAAGAAAAATCACAAAACCCCAACCGCCGCGGTTTCGTCCGTCCATCTTCTAACGGACACGCATTACAATACGCAGATGGCACGCCGTTCTTTATGGTCGGAGATACCTGGCTTGCGGGAACAACCTGGCGGCTGCCTTTCAGAGGCGCTATCACCGCAAAAGATTATGTGCCGGGTCCGGGAATAGGTTTTGAAGACGCCGTAATATACCGCAAAGAACAGGGGTTTAATTCCGTCAGCATGATTGCCTGTTTTCCGAACTGGGAATCAGATACTAAAGCCGCTACCTTTGCGGATTCCACCGGACTATACATTAGAAACGCCTGGGAAAAATTTGATTATCTGATTGATAACGGTCAGATGACATCAAAGGACATGCGCGATGAATACGGCAATCTACCTTTTAAAATGTCAACTAAATATAAGGGCGTTGCCGATTTTGATAATATCAATCCTGAATATTTCAAAAGCTTGGATAAAAAAATGCAGTACTTATCCGGGCAGGGTTTTGTTCCTCTATTAGAAACGGTAAGAAGAGACAACTGCCCCGCCTGGAAAGCATATTTTGATTTTAATGAATCTTATTCGCGGTATGTCCAATATCTCATTTCAAGATACGGCGCATATAATATAGTTTTCAGCGGAATTCATCTTGACTGGATTCCGAAAGAATACAGTTTAACCGCAGACGAATTCAACGAAGCATTGACCTATCATTTGAAAAAATACGGGCCGATGCCGTTCGGACAGCC
>CAZNJA010000013.1:0-33043 GCA_964573245.1 uncultured bacterium | reverse complement strand
TGTTATTTGACGGTTCCATCCGTTTCTTTGACAATTTCATTCAAAATAGAGACAACTGCCGTAGACGAAATAGTTGCACCGGTAATTGCCTGGACATCAGTTTCTTTTTTACTTTTCTCATCTTTCACAATCCCGATAGGAATATCACCGCCCAACTTTAAATTCTTTACTTGTTCTTTGAAAGGCTCTTCCCCTACCCTCGTTCCAAGTCCCGGGGTTTCCGAAGACTCAAGGACTTCCATACCCAAAAAACTTTTTAAATTCTTATCCAAGCCGACAATCAACTTGATTTTACCCTGAAAACCATTGCCCTCTCCTACTACGGCATATCCGATTGTGTTCTTGTTTTTATCTTCGCCTTTGTAGATGGTTATAGTTTCGGTTTTTTTTATTTCCTGATAAGTTTCAACAGCCGGCAGAACTTTCACTATAGCGTTTTTCAATTCCGCCTGCTGATTTTCATAAATAGGCCGTTTCGTAAAATTATACATAATCGCCAAAGCGCTTCCCGAAAACAAACAAACAACGCCGAGTGCGATAAAAATTTGCGAAGATTTATTTTTCATTTTTCTGTTGTTTAATATATCCAAACTGAAACGGAGCGGTGAATTTTTCTATCAAGGGGGTAAACGCGTTCATTATCAAAATAGAATACATGACTCCTTCGGGATATCCGCCCCATATCCTTATACTTATTGTCAAAATTCCCGCGCCCATCCCGAAAATCCATCTGCCTTTTTTTGTAACAGGCGAAGTCACAGGGTCTGTAGCCATAAAAAAAGCGCCTATCAAAAGTCCTCCGCTTAAAATATGAAAAAGAGGCGTCGGGTTGATTTTATTCGAAAACCACAACAAAGAGCTTACCGCAAAAACAGTCCCTATATAACCCAAAGGAATGCGCCAATCAATACATTTCCTTGCAAGCAGATATACTGCGCCGATAAGCAAAGCAAGCGCGGAAACCTCTCCTATACAGCCGCCCCGCATGCCTAAAAAAAGTTCAAGATAAGACGGAATATCAGGATTAAGCACGCCGAACTTCGGCAGCGCCAAAGCAAGCGGAGTTGCCGAAGTAACTGCATCGCCCAGGAAAAAAGTATTAAACTTTCCTTCAGAAAAAAGTTTTGCAGTATTCAAAACGGGAACTTTCCATGTAGTAGTAAAAACAGGAAAAGCAACCGAAAGAAATGCTCTTCCCAAAAGTGCGGGGTTAAAAATATTATATCCTAACCCTCCAAAGATATGTTTGCCGATTACAATAGAAACTACCGCGCCCAAAGCACCCGCCCATAAAGGAAAAGTGGGAGGCAAAACCAAAGCAAGAAGCAGTCCCGTCAAAAAAGCACTGCCATTGGTTATGGTTATAGGTTTATTAAGGATTTTTTGGCAAATTGCTTCCGATAAAACAGCGGTAGTAACACAAATCAAAATTAAATAAAGAGCGTGCGCCTGAAAATAAAAAACACCCCAAAAAACAGCAGGCAAAAGCGCAATCACAACACCCCACATCATCGATCCGACAGTGGTTTTATCTCTTATGTGAGGAGACGATGATATCGTTAATTTACTCATTTTAGTCGGATATGATAGAGAAAATGTATACGTTTGTAAACCCCGTTAGAGATAGTTTCAATATGACATCGAAACGTAATTAGTTGGGAGTAGCTCTTCCTAACCATTAGCTTTTACAATATTGTTTACAGTTAAACATTTTGTTATATCATAATCTCTAACGGGGTAAACCCTGCCAGAGATTTTCAGTCTAAACATTCAACTATAAACTTTCATTATTCCTCTTCCTGAATTACGGAGACTGTTCCTTTACCCAAAATTCCTTCAATTTTATCCAAAGGAAGTCTATCAGGATTCACTTCCGTATAATTCCCCGCTAAAAGGACTGTTTCCTTAGAACCTTCGCGTATGTGAAAATACACTTTGCTTTCTCCTCTTGAAACACGCAAAAGATGTTGCAAATTATCCAAAACATGCTCGTTTGTATAGGATTCGTTTATGTATATGTGCACCGCTCGTTTTATTTTCGGAGATTTCGGTAATTGCGAATTGGTTTGCGTTTGATTTATGACTTTAGCAATAGATTTTAAGGAAGAAGCTATTATTTTGGATGCGTCGCCGTTTGTTTCTAATCTGCCTTCGACTATTACTTCGGCACCGTTTTCTATATCATTTTTCCTCTTCTCAAAAGCGTCCGGGAATAATATGACCTCTATACTTCCTTTCAAATCTTCCAATTTAAATATAGCCATTCTCTTGCCTTCTCGTTTAGTGAATTTTTTCTTGACATTGCTTATTACTCCGGCAATCTTTACGTTTTTAGGAACGTTAAGTTTCGACAAAGCAGCAGTATCGCTGTTAGTAAATTTTTCAAGCAACTTTTCATATTTAGCCAAAGGGTGTCCCGTCAAATAAAACCCCAAAAGCTCTTTTTCGAACTGTAAAATATCGGATTTGCTCCATTGTGGGATATTAACCTCTTCTTCTGCTGTCTTGTTTGGCAAAGCCGAAAAAAGAGCAATCTGACCTATTTTCTTGCCATACCTATTATTAAGACCTTTTTGCAACACACTGATTAAATAAGCACGGTTTTTATCCAAACAATCGAAAGCACCGCATTTTATCAAGCTCTCTATGACTTTTTTCGTAACTTTTCGCGAATCAATCCTCTCTATAAAATCTGTCAGCGAAACGAATTTTCCTTTTTCTTCTCTCGTCCTAATGATATCCCGAACGGCTTGCTCTCCCACATTTTTAACCGCTAATAGCCCGAATCTTATACTGTCTCCTACAACGGTAAAATCAATAGAACTTTCGTTTATATCCGGCCGAAAAACTTTTATGCCCATTTCGTTACACTCATTCATAATAATAGCCATTTTGTCTCTGTTCGCTTTTTCAGAATTTAGAAGCGCCGCCATAAATTCCAGAGGGAAATTAGCTTTAAGATACGCCGTCCGATAAGACACAAAGGCATAAGCAGTGCTATGGGCTTTATTAAATCCATAACCCGCAAAATATGCCATATAATCGAAAATTTTATTCGCTTTGGATTCTGAAATCCCATTCTTTTTCGCGCCTTTTATAAATTGAGCCCTTTTTTCGTCCATAATTTCCGGAATTTTCTTCCCCATCGCGCCTCTTAGATCGTCCGCATCTGCCAACGAAAAATTAGCGATTTCCGAAGCTATCTGCATAACCTGTTCCTGATAGAGAATAATCCCGTAGGTCTCTTCCAATATTTTATTTAATAAAGGATGAGGATATTCGATTGCTTCTTTGCCAGACTTCCTTTTGATAAACAAATCCACTTGTCCGCCTCCCAAAGGACCAGGGCGATATAAAGCCAAAAGTGCTATCAAATCCTTGAAACTGTCGGGACGCATTTTCTTTATAAGTTCCCTCATGCCCTCGCTTTCCAGCTGGAAAATGCCGATAGTCTTCGCCGCCTGCAAAAGTTTATATGTCGCGGAATCATCCAACGGCAAATTCACCAAATCTATCTCTTTTCCTTTTGTGGCCTTGATTATTTCGAGCGCGTTATCCAATAAAGAAAGTGTCTTCAACCCCAGCAAATCCATTTTTAAAAGCCCGATTTTATCCAGAATCTCCATCGGGTATTGAGTCAGGATTTCACCCTCGCTCACTTGATAAAGCGGCGTGTATTTGGTCAATGGTTCCCTTGCTATTACAACCCCAGCCGCATGTGTAGAAGCGTGACGCGGAAGTCCTTCCAAAGTTTTGGATATTTCGAAAAGTGCGGGATATTTATCCTGAAAAATTTTTAACTCACTATCTTTTTTAACGGCTTCTTCTAATGTGAAATGCCCAAGCAAAGGAATCCTTTTTGCAATCTGGTCAACTTCGCTGTAAGGCATATCCAAAACCCGACCCACATCTCTTATCACCGCTCTTGCCGCCATCGTTCCAAACGTAATAATTTGAGTGACTTTATCCTTCCCGTATTTGTTGGAAACATAATTTATGACTTCGCCTCTTCTCACATCACTGAAATCAATATCTATATCCGGCATTTTTTTTCTTCCGGGATTAAGAAACCTTTCGAAAAATAAACCGTATTTCAAAGGATTTATTTCCGTAATGCCTAAACAAAAAGCTACCAAACTTCCGGCGGTGGAGCCTCTTCCGGGACCAACTGCAATCTTTTGAGAACGAGCGAAATTTATAAAATCGTTAACAATCAAAAAATAACTAGAAAAACCCATATTTTTTATAACCGATAATTCATGTTTCAATCTTTCTTTTACTTTTTCGTCTGTATCGGGAAGTTTTTCTTTTAAGCCCTCGTAACAGAGTTTTTCAAGACGTGAATCCAAAGTTTCGCCCTCCGGAACTGGAAAATGCGGCAAGTGAAATTTCCCGAATTCCAACTGCAAATTACACTTTTCGGTAATTTCAATAGTGTTTTCCCAAGTTTCAGGATAATCGGCAAACATTTTCTTCATTTCCTGCGGTGATTTAAAATAGAATTCCTCTGTCTTGAACTTCAACCTGTTTTCTTCTTGAAGAACAGCTCCTGTCTGGATACACAATAAGGCATCGTGCGCAATCGCATGTTCCTTCAGTAAATAATGTACATCATTAGTCACAACCAAAGGAATATCCAATTGCTTTGAAATCTTTAGCAAACCTTCGTTGACTTTTTTCTGCTCGGGCAAAAACAAATCCATAAGTTCTAAATAAAAATTGCCTTTGCCAAAAATTTCCTGATATTGTCCCGCTATCCGTGACGCTTCCTCTTGCTTATCCTGTAATATTTTTTGGGGTATTTCGCCTTTAAGACACCCCGAAAGACTAATCAAACCTTGCGAATATTCACTTAAAATTTCCTTGTCTATTCTAGGTCTGTAATAAAATCCTTCCAAATAGCCGATGGAACTTAGCTGCATTAAATTCTTATAACCTTTTTCGTCCTTACACAAAAAAGTCATATGATAATAAAGCGTTTCGCCGCGTTCTACTTTTTTCTCTTTCCTGCTTTTGGGAGCCAAATACATTTCACTTCCCACAATCGGCTTGATTCCTTCGGACATAGCCACATTATAAAATTCTATAGCTCCGAACATATTCCCGTGGTCGGTTATTGCAAGAGCCGGCATCTTATATTCTTTGGCTTTTTTAACCAAATCAGGAATGCGGCACATCCCGTCCAAAAGCGAATAACCTGTATGAACATGCAGGTGAACAAAATCAGAATGTTCCATCGTTTCTCCTTGCTTACATTTACTTATATATTCTATCTAACTAAGCATGCAAATGAACCCCGTTAGAGATAAGAAGCGCACACCGCGTTTATCTTAAAAAGCTTGCCAGCTGCTATAAACCTAAAAAGCAAATAGCATTTCTGACGTCCCGATAATGTATCGGGACGAACTCTAACGGGGTGAACAAAATCCGAATGCTCCATTATCTCTCCTATTTATTTTGCGGATTTTCTTATTCTTTTTAAAAAACAAACAAATGATAACATAATTTATTGTATTCTCTTAATATTCCACACCGACCAGATACAATCCACATGCAGAGACGACTTGCGATTTTCTTTTCGCTTTGCCTTTTAAGATTTTCCTGATTTCTTCGGGCGGAATCTTACCCCTGCCGATTTCTAGTAACGTCCCGACTATGTTTCTGACCATTCTATAAAGAAAAGCGTCCGCTTTTATATCAAATCTTATAACAGCGATTTTACCCGGAAAAATCAAATTTTCTTTTTTTATTTTTATTGATTTTATGGTTTTAATCGGGCTTTTAACAGGGCTACCAGTGGACTGGAAGCAGGAAAAATCATGCTTGTCAAGCAAATATTTTGCCCCTTTTTGTATTTTGCTGATATTTAATTCATAAGGGTAAAAATAGGCGAATTTCCTCAACCATACAGATGGTTCGCCGTTATAAACAATATATTTGTAATGTCTCGTTTTTGCTAAGTAGCGAGCGTGGAATTTGTCATCCGCCTTTTGAGTATTTTTAATCCGTATATCCGAAGGAAGCAGTCCATTCAACGCTCTTTTTAAATTAAGAGGATTGAAATCTTTCGTTACTTTAAAGTGTGCGACTTGTCCTAAAGCATGCGCTCCGGCATCGAGTCTCCCTTGCCCTATCAAAGTGATTTTTTGCTTAAAGATTTTTTCAAGCGTTTGCTCGATTACCCCCTGAACGGTAATTTTCGACTTTTGCCTTTGCCAGCCATGATAATTAGTTCCCTCGTATTCAATTGTTAATTTATAATTAGGCATTGTTTAATAAAATGTAAAAAAAGCACTGGATGCCCGATACTAGATGCTGGTAACAACAATTAGATTTACTGACGAGAATCCAGTATCAAGTATCTAGAATCCAGCATCTATTATTTATTATTTTCCCACACTTCATATTCTCATTCAATAAGTGATAAAATTAACCAAATGATACTGGAAAAACTGATAGTCGGCCCTGCAGAAACAAATTGTTATTTAGTCGGGTGCAAACAAACCAACCAAGGGCTGGTCATAGACCCGGGCGCAGAAGCGGATAAAATCCTTAAACTTACCAATAAAAAGAATTTAAATATTAAATACATCATCAACACTCACGCTCATATAGACCACATAGGAGCAAACAAATACCTAAAAGAAATGTTAGAAAACGTACAAATTTGCATGCATGAGAAGGATATTAAATTTTTAAAAGACTCTTCGCTTAATCTGTCCGATTTTGCGCCGCCCGGCTCACAAGACGAATTTTTGCCCTTTCCAAATCCTGATATAGTGCTGCATAACGGCTTGCAATTAAAGATAGGCAACCTGAAAGCAGATATCCTCCATACTCCGGGACACACGCCAGGCGGGATATCAATCGTTATAAATAATAGCGTTTTTACCGGAGACGCGCTTTTTTCAGGAAGCATAGGAAACACAAGTTTTCCTTTGGCAGATTATAATCTGCTTATAAAAAGTATAAAAGATAAACTATTGACACTGCCTGATGATTGTATTGTTTATCCGGGGCATGGCAGCCCCACAACAATCGGCAAAGAAAAAAGAGAGAATCCATATTTATTATAAAAAATAAAACGATTACAGCGATTAAAGAAAACGCAAGATTACACAGATTACTAATTTTTAATCGGTGTAATCACAATTTAACATGAATCAGAAAATCGAAGAATTTTTGCAGTTTTTGATAATCGAAAGAGGGCTTTCCAAAAATACTATTCAAGCATATAAAACGGATTTGGGGGATTTCTTCGCCTTCCTTTCCAAAGAAAACATCTCTTTTGAAGCTGTCCGCTATCCAAAGCTTGTATTGTATATAGAATATTTAAGAAAGCAGAACCTTTCTTCTCATTCCATTGTTCGCAAGGTTTCCACTATTCGAAGTTTCTATAAATTTTTGTCGAGTCAGAAATATATAAAAGAAGACCCAACTATGATTTTGGAATCCTTTAAAAGAGAACGTCACCTTCCGATTGTTTTATCCGCAGAACAAATAAAATCAATACTTGAAAACATCAACACCGAAAAAAAAACGAATTTGAGAGACAGAACCCTTCTGGAATTATTATATGCTACAGGAATCAGAGTTTCGGAAATCGCCGATTTAAAAATAGAAAACACAGATACAGAAATCGGTTATGTGCGGGTTTTGGGGAAGGGCTCAAAGGAAAGAGTCGTTCCAATGGGGAAACACGCGAGAAACTGGCTTGAAAAATACATACGGAACGCGAGAGAAAGCTTTAGTAAAGGGATAGATTCTAACTATGTATTTTTAAATAAAAGCGGGAAGAAACTTTCAAGGCAAAGCATTTGGAAAATAATTAAAAAATACGGAAGAAAGAGCGGAATTGCAAAAATTTCTCCTCACACTTTCAGACATTCTTTTGCCACGCATTTACTGGAAGGCGGAGCAGACCTTCGAAGCGTTCAGGAAATGTTGGGACATGCAGACATTTCTACAACACAGATTTATACGCAACTTAATAGGAAAATTTTAAAAGAAATTCACAAGAAATATCACCCGCGGGGATAATCTTTTTATCACATTGAGCAACATAAATACTTAAATACAACAATATTAGAATTCAAAAGGCAGTAAATTACAATAACCAAATCTTAAATAATGTACAATAATCCAATGACTAAAACCTCAAACAATCTTTCCGGTCATTGGAATTTGGTTAATTGATGTTTATTTGGTGCTTGTAATTTGGAATTTGGAAATTTAAAGCTCATACGCCTTTTAATTGTATCTCATTGCTTCTGTGGCATGCGGCAAAATGAGGGTTTTCTTTGTCTCCGATTTTGTTTTCCAAAAGCGGGGGAACATCATGGCATCTTTGAACAGCATATTTACATCTTGGGGCAAACGGACAACCTCGTATTTCTTTTGAAAGGTCGATTATTTCGCCGGAAACAGTTTCTTCAAACCACCTTTGATGAGGGTCAGCATCGGGCACTGCCGAAAGTAGCGCGCTTGTATAAGGATGTAATGGTTTGGTGAAAAGTTCTTCTGTTTTTGCTACTTCCATTAATCTTCCGGCATACATAACTGCCACCCTATCGCAAAGATATCTGACAACGCTCAAGTCATGAGTTATGAAAAGATATGTCAAATTTAATTTTTCCTGCATATCCTCGAGAAGATTAAGAATTTGGGCTTGAACAGACACATCCAAAGCGGAAGCAGGTTCATCCGCAACAATAATCGAAGGACTTAAAGCAAGCGCCCGAGCAATACTTATTCTTTGTCTCTGTCCGCCGCTAAAAGCATGCGGATAACGACGCATATAACGAGGATTAAGCCCGACCAAACTCAAAAGTTCGCCGATTCTCTGCACGCATTTTGCTCGATTCCATCCGTAAGCCTGCAGCGGCTCTGCAATTAAATCAAAAACAGGCATGCGGGGATTAAGAGAGGAATACGGGTCCTGAAAAATCATTTGGATATTTTTACGCACGGATTTTAAATCTTTTCTGTCCAATTCAGCCATATCCACTCGGTTGCCTTCGGCTGTTTTGATAAAAATTTTGCCGCTTGTGGGGTCATAAGCGCGCATTATTACTTTTGCAACTGTGGTTTTTCCACTTCCGCTCTCCCCTACCAGACCAAGCGTTTCTCCTTTATAAATAGAAAAAGTCACATCATCCACTGCCTTTACGACTCCTGTGGATTTTTTAAAAAACCCTTGTTTGACAGAAAAATATTTCTTTAACTCCTGCACTTCCAAAATAGGTTCGTTATGATTTTCAGACATTTTCTATAATTTCCTCGTTGGAATATTTAAAACAGTTTACATAGTGTTCTTCGGATATTTTTGTTTGGCCGGGTATTTTTAAACGGCAAATATCTCCTACCATTTCTTTGCAACGTGTATGGAAAGCGCATCCTGTCGGCAAAACATAAGCATCTGGAACAGTGCCCTCTATCGGATATATTTTTTCTTTGTTTCCACCCAATTTGGGTATAGATTTAAATAAAGCTTTTGTATAGGGATGGCTCGGATTGTCGAATATCTCGGCAACAGGTCCTTCTTCCACTATCCTACCCAGATACATTACATATACATAATCTACCATATGCGCGATAACTCCCAAATTATGAGTGATAAGGATAAGCGAAAGATTGAACTCTTTTTGTATGCTTTTTATCAATTTAAGAACCTGCGCCTGAATGGTAACGTCAAGCGCCGTAGTCGGCTCGTCTGCTATCAATATACGAGGATTACAGGCAAGCGCCATAGCAATCATCGCTCTTTGTCTCATTCCGCCGCTTAATTGAAACGGATAAGAATCAACCGTTCTTTCCGGGTCGGGTATGCCAACAAGGTCGAGAAGCTTTATTGACCTTTCCCTCGCGGCTATTTTATCCATTGCCTGATGGATCATAAGCGCTTCGGAAATCTGGTTGCAAACGGTATAAACAGGGCTAAACGCCGTCATTGGCTCCTGAAATATCATTGATATTTCTTTTCCTCGTATCTTTCGTATTTCTTTGCCGTCGGCTTCAAGTTTAAGTAAATCCTGAATTCTGCCGTCTTTTGTTTTAAAATTAATTTTTCCAGTCACAATTTTTTTAACGCGGGGCAATATTTGTAGGATAGAATAAGCAGTCATTGTCTTGCCGCAGCCGCTTTCTCCTAAAATACCAACTGAACCGCCTGATTCTACTTTAAAGTCAACGCCATTAACCGCATGCACTTTTCCCTCATCAGTAAGAAATTTTACTTTCAAATCCTTTACATCGAGAATAACTTCTTTTGAAGCAGTTTGCTTACTTTCCGCTTTTTCAATCTCTACAGCATTTACTGACATAAATTTTCACTCCATAATTATTCGTTCGTAGAATACGGGTCAGCCGCATCTCTAAGTCCGTCTCCAAAAAAGTTAAACGCCAAAACTGCTACAATCACAAACAGTGCTGGAAATAAAAGCCAGGGAGCCATAGCCACTGCCTGAACATTTTGAGAACCATTAAGTAAAACGCCCCAACTTACAACAGGAGGCCTAAGTCCTATTCCTATAAAACTTAAAGTAGTTTCGCCCAATATCATTCCCGGAAGCGCCAAAGTCAATGAAACAATTATATGGCTCATAAATGACGGTAACAGATGCCTAACTATAATTTTAGATTCGCTTGTCCCGCAAAGCTGCGCAGCAACAACAAAATCCTCTTCTCGTAAAGACAGGAATTTTCCTCTAACAACACGAGCAAGTCCGGTCCATCCTATAATCGACATAATAACGGTCATTCCGAAATATATTTTTAAAGGAGGCCAAGTAGCAGGAAGCGCCGCGCCGAGAGCCATCCACAAAGGAAGCCCCGGTATCGATATAAGTGTTTCTATCATACGTTGTATAATATTATCAATAACACCTCCAAAATAACCAGCAACTCCACCTATAGCAATTCCCAAAAAGAAACTTATTACAATGCCTATAAGACCTATGGATAAAGAAATTCTTGAACCGTAGATAATACGACTCAGCATATCGCGGCCTAATCTATCGGTTCCCAAAAGGTGCATATTCCCGCCTTTTTCTACTCCGAATAAATGCATATCTGAATAAAAGAGACTCCAAAATTTATATTTGTCACCACGCACGAAGAAACGGATAGGATATTGTTTGGACTTATCTTCAACAGCTTTCCTTTCCCACGTCTCCAAGTCAAGAATTTGAGTTGTCCTATAAACAAAAGGTCTCAAATGGAACTTGTCGTTTTCGTCAACAAAATGAATTTTCTGCGGAGGTGCTTGAACATAATCTGTATCTCTGTAAAGCGGTTCATAAGGGGCAACAACTTCGCAGAACATTGCGACAAGATAAAAAATAGCCAAAACAACCGCTGAAGCCATTGCTAATTTATGGCGTTTGAATCTCCACCACATCAGACGCCACTGCGAAGCTACATAGAGTTTTTCTTCTTTCGAAGAAAGTTTTTTATCTTTAGCGCTTTCTTCGGCAATTATCTGTTCTTCTTTTTCTATTTCACTCATCTTATTCGTATCTAATTCGCGGGTCGGAAAGCGCAAGCAGAATATCAGACACAAGCGTTCCCACCACAGTTAAAGAACTTGTTATAAATATAAGACTTGCAGCCAAAAACATATCCTGATCCATAAGAGAATTGAAAAGAATAGGACCAATCGTCGGGAGTGAAAGAACTATCGAAACAATAACCGTTCCTGAAAATAAAAACGGCAAGGTCCAACCGACGGTGCTTAAGAAAGGATTCAGCGCTATTCGGACAGGATATTTGATGAGTAATTTCAACGGGCTTACTCCTTTGGCCCGCGCAGTTCTAACATATGGCTTTTCCAGTTCATCAATTAAATTAGCTCGCAGAACCCTAATAGAAGTTGCAACTCCACTAAAGCCAACTATAACAATAGCAATCCAAGCATGTTTTAATAAATCCACGAATTTTGCCCAACTCCACGAGGCAATCTCCATTTCAGGAGAAAAAAGTCCGCCTACACTTATTCCCCACTGGTCAAAAGCAAAATACATAACTACTAAAGCCAACATAAAAGCAGGAGTGGCAATTCCTATAAACCCCAAAAAAGTAAGAATATAATCGGGAATGGTATAGCGCCTAACCGCTGAATAAATGCCGATAGGCAGGGAAACAACCCATGTAAGAATAAGAGAAAGAAAAGCAATTAGCGCCGTATATCCTATCCTGTCCCAGACAAGTTGGTTTACTTGTTTATTATGGATAAAGGATTGTCCCATATCTCCGGTCATAAAATTACCAATCCAAATGAAATACTGAATATACATTGGCTTATCCAGACCATACCTAACGCGATAGGATTCTATTACCTCCAAACTTGCCTCTGCGCCTTCTGCTTGCAGCCTTTGAATTTTCGAAGTCAAAACATCTCCGGGCGGCAATTGGATTATAATAAAGGTAAGAATCGATATTATAAATATCGTAACCAACATCAAGAAAAATCTTCTGATAAGAAATTGCGTCATGATTAATTACCTTCCTATTCCTTTAAATACCATGTTTCGGGATAATATGGAGCGCTCCATCTCCCATCCCATCCCCAGTATCCGTTTTTAGGAACATTATGCAATTTATTACTCACTATTATGGGATGCGGAGCAATTCCCACAGTTCCTATTGTCCATATATTTTCTGCTTGTGATTGCAAGATTTTTTTACCTAATTCCAATCGCCTCTCATCATCAAAAGTTGTATTCATTTCTTCCCACCAATTAAATAAATCCTTAGCTACTTGAGGGGGCTCTTCGCCATGTTCACCTCCCGTCAGAAGCCATCTTGTCCATTCGTTCCACATACACTTTTCAAAATATATATGTATCGGAGCAAACCAATACGGCTCTACGGGAAATAAAATATCTGTGCAGCGGTCCGCGTGCCAAAGCCCCATCTGCGGCAGAGAAGCATTGACTCTGGTAAGCAAAAAATTAGACTGAAGAGATTTTAAAGATATATTAATGCCCACCTTACGCCATTGGTCAGTCACAAGTTCGGTAATCAATTCTTTGGGCGTTTCCATAGGCGTCCATTCAAGCGTAACATCAAACGGTTTGCCGTTGGGCTTTTCGCGAACCCCGTCCCCGTTTACATCTTTCATACCCATCTCATCAAGAAGTCGTTTTGCTTCCTGCGGGTCATACTGCGCATAACTTTGAGCAAATTCTTCTTCATAAAACTTGCTTGTGGGAAGGACCGTTGTCTGACGGGGGACTGCGCGTCCAAAATAAACTACCTTATTTATTTCGTTTCTATCTATTGCAAGCGACATGGCCTTTCTAAAACGGGGATCCCAAAATATTTCACGAAGTTCGATATCCGGCTTTCCTGCAGAAATCAAAGCGTTAAAATTAAACTGAAAAGTAACGTCAGCCGCATGGATACGTCGCCAAATATATGTCTTGTATCCGGACTTTTCTTCATATAATTTAAACAGAGGTATATCGGATGTTTTTGTGGCTTGTCCGGCAAAAGTCGCCTGTCCTGTTGCCGCCTTCGCAGTCATCATTTCTTCGTCTTGGACTTTATGGACTTGTATTCTATCTATATAAGGCAATTGATTGCCCTCAGGGTCAATAAAAGGATAATAGGGATTCCTTTCAAGAACTATCAAGGTCGGTGTATCCAAAACAGTAACAAAAGGGCGCATGACAGGAGTGCCCGCCTCATCATCGTCCAAAGAAAAAGCTCTCCAACCGAAATAATCAGTCCATCTTTCACGGCCATGTCTCTTCGCTTCTTTTATCAGTTCTTCTTTGTCAACAAAATCGGGATGGAACTGTTTAAGATAATGAGCAGGGGGAGAATTCCATTTCACATCCAAACCCTGCGCCAGCATATTTATAAGATAAGGATTGGGAACAACGGAATGAAATGCGAGAGTATAATCGTCAATTTTTTCAAGTTTGACCAACTCTCCTCCCAACTTCCATCTTCTGGGAGTGTATGACATCATTTCCTTATTTAGCAGCACCTGGTTATACCATAATAGCCAATCATCCGGACCATAGGGAGCGCCATCCGACCATTTCATGCCTTCCCTAAAATGCAAAATTAATGTTTTGCCCTCATCTTTAAATTCCCATCCTTTCGCAAAATGCGGAAATATTTTTTTTAGTTCCGGATCCATAATCAGCATTCGCGCGGGAGGACTCAACATATCCGCTTCTCCAAACTCATTTCTTGTAAAAACTATGGCAGTTCCTCCGTATTGGCCTATTTCATATGGCTCTATTACAGGAGGGTCCTTTGGAAGCCGCTCTTCTACAGGAGGGATGTCTCCTTTTGTAACTGCTTCATCTAACATTGGGGACTGGTGAAATTTCGTAATTCCCAGTTCGGAAGCTGTTTTGGGAGCATGAAACCAGCTTTCTGGCCAGGTATCGCGGGGGATAATTTGAGCGTTGGAAATTTGCGGGCAAGACAAAAAGAAAAATGCGAACAAAGATATAAGTAATACGCTTGTTTTTTTAAGGGACAATTCTCTTTTATATTCCATGACAACCAATGTTTGAAATTAACCTTATGCGAGATTGTAGTATATCATAAAATAAAAAGTCAATAGTTCACTCGCCCATTGTAGTCACAGCGGGTTAAAGATGTTGCATTCCAAACGAATTTCTGTATAATACGCCTTTAAATTACAAGTTTAAACACACCCGTCCCGGAAGTTGTCGGGGAATTTTAAAACGACCATACATCTGCCCACTCCGACATTACGTCAAAGCAGGCGGAAATTAAACAAACTATGGAAAAGAAAGATTATTCTCACACGCTAAACCTTCCCAAAACCAAGTTCCAAATGAAGGCAAATTTGCCTCAAAAAGAACCCGCCACTTTAAAATTTTGGGAAGAGAACGACATCTATAAAAAGATGCTTTCCAAGAGTAATAAAAAGTACATTCTTCATGATGGCCCCCCTTATGCCAACGGAGACATTCATCTTGGCCAATCCATGAACAAAATTCTTAAAGATATAGTAATTAAATATAAAAGTTTAGAAGGATATTCCACTCCTTTTACCCCAGGATGGGATTGTCACGGACTGCCGGTTGAACTGCAACTGTTTAAAAAACTGGATATCAAAAGAAAAGAAGAAATAGATATATTGGAATTTAGAAAAAAAGCAAGAGAATATGCTCAAAGTTATGTAGACAGGCAAAGAACACAATTCAAGCGATTGGGAGTTTTGGCGGATTGGGACAACCCATATATAACCATGAGTTATGATTATGAAAGTAAAATAATTGATGCTTTCAGAGAACTTACCAAAAAGGGTTATGTATATCTTGATAAAAAACCTATTTACTGGTGCATTTCCTGCGAAACCGCTTTAGCCGAAGCAGAAGTAGAATATGCGCCGCATATCTCACCCTCCATTTGGGTAAAATTTCCTTTAACAAAAGAAAAAAACAAATTCGTGATTATATGGACAACAACGCCGTGGACTATACCCGCGAACTTGGCGGTTGCCTTGCATCCTGAATATGATTACGCATGGGTAGATGTAAAAATAAAAAATAAAATATCAAAAATCAAAAATTCGGAAACATGGCTTATAGCGAAGGATTTGGTAAAAACCGTAATGGAACAATTGGGAATCAGCGACTACAAAATCACAAAAACAAATAAAGGAAAAGAACTAGAAGGATTGGAATACAAGCACCCGCTTTTCAACAAGAAAGGCATAACTGTAACCGCAAATTATATAAGTTTGGAGGAAGGAACCGGCTGTGTCCATACAGCGCCCGGACATGGGCAAGAAGATTACCTTACGGGAATAAAATATAAACTGCCGATTTTCTCTCCTGTAAACGAAAAAGGGCTTTTTACCGACGAAGTTGGTGAACTTACCGGGAAACAGGTTTTTAAAGCCAACGATTACATTGTGGAATTATTAGACAAAACAGGACTTCTGTTAAAAAGCGATAAATTAGAGCATTCTTATCCTCACTGCTGGAGATGCAAAAAACCCGTAATTTTCAGAGCGTGCAAACAATGGTTTATAGGTGTTGACAGAAAAAATTTAAGACAACGGGCTCTGGAAAAAGTTAAACAGGTTCAATGGGCTCCTGGAATTTCCATAAACCGAATAGAGGGAATGTTAAAGACCCGCCCTGACTGGTGCCTTTCACGGCAAAGATTATGGGGAGTTGGAATACCCGCAGTTTACTGCGAAAAATGCGGCGTGGAAATTCTCAACAGCCGCGTAATGGAAAATGTCAGGGACACTGTCGCAAAAGAAGGAGCAGATGCATGGTTTAAGTACGAAGTGGAAAAATTCCTGCCGAAAGATTTCGCATGTCCAAAATGCAAAAATACTAAGGGTTTTAGAAAAGAAAAAGACATACTTGACGTGTGGCTGGATTCAGGCATCTCCCACATTGCGGTCTTAAAAGATTCCAAACAGTTAGACTGGCCCGCTGATTTATATTTGGAAGGAAGCGACCAGCATAGAGGCTGGTTCCAAACATCGCTACTTACATCAGTTGCTTTATTCGACGGACCGCCATACAAAACAGTTCTTACACACGGGTTCGTAGTCGACAGCGAAGGCAAGAAAATGTCCAAATCAATGGGAAACGTTACTAATCCTCAGGTTATCGTTAACAGTTACGGCGCGGATATTTTAAGATTATGGGCTGTGTCTTCGGACTGGGAAAACGATATAAGAATCGGCGAAGAGATACTAAAACGATGTGTTGAAGCATACAGAAAGATTCGAAACACCGCCAGATTTATACTGGGGAACCTCTACGATTTTAAATATCCCCAAAACGCAGTTACGCGGGATAAATGGTTAGAAATTGACAAGTGGGCATACAACAAATGCCTTATGCTATTAAAAGATGTAAGACAGGCGTATAAAAATTTTCAGTTTATAAAAGCGTACCAGTTGCTCTATCAATTTTCAAATGTTGATATGAGTTCGACTTATTTGGACATTTTAAAAGACCGCTTGTATATTTTGCCAGCCGATTCTGCCGAAAGGTGTTCGGCTCAAACAGTCATGCACTTCATTCTCAGAACACTGACCCAACTTATAGCGCCATTTATGTCTTTTACGGCAGAAGAAATATGGCAAAACTGCGATTTCGAAGAAAAGTCCGTATTTTTGACGAATCTAACCGATGAACAAGAAATAGACGAAGCATTAGAGCAAAAATGGCAAAAAATATTCGCCTTGAGAGAAACCGTTCAGAAATACCTTGAAGAAGCGCGCCAAAAACAAATAATAGGCGGCTCTTTGGAAGCAGAAGTAATTCTGCGCACAAAAGATTCATACATAAAATCTCTAGGTATACCCAAAGAAGATTTGGCAACTATTTTTATAGTTTCAAATGTTGAAATAAACCCCATTAGAAATCCCGCCACTGATACAATGGCGGGTAGTTCCGACATTTCGTCGGAACTTATTTCTAACGGGGCAAGAATTGAAATCAAAAAAGCGCCGGGTGAAAAATGCGCAAGATGTTGGAAATGGGATAAAAAAATAGACAAAATAAGCCAACTTTGCCCAAGATGTGATAGAATAGTTGCTCTTAAAAAATAACGGAGGAAACTAAATTGAAAGTAAAAGACGTGAAATTTTTCAAGGAAATTTTAATTAAAGAAAAGGAAAGATTATTCAAAGACTTAGACGACAAAGAAAAAAATAATCTCGGGAAATCTTTCAAAGACGCTTCCGGCGAAGTTTCCTCTCATAAAATTCATATGGCAGACATTGCTTCGGACAATGCCGAAGAAGATACTTCTTTAGACCTTTTGTCTTCCGAGGGAAAACTCTTAAAACAGATACAGGAAGCATTAAACAGAATTGAGAAAAAAACTTACGGAAAATGCGTAAATTGCAGTAAAGATATCAGCATAAAAAGATTAAAAGCCGTTCCATACGCGGAATTATGTCGAAAATGCAAAGAGAAAGAAGAGCAAGGTTCATAACCGCTGCTTTAATTTTGATTTTAGACCAAACCCTTAAATTTCTCTTTTATAACAGACAATTAATAAAAGAAAAACTCACCCTTATAAAAAATTTATTCTATCTTGTCCCAGCATCCGAAAACCAGGGAATTGCCTTCGGCTTATTCCAAAACTACGGCAGGTTTTTTATCGTTTCTACATCAATCATTATTTTATTCATAGTATTTTTATACCTGCATACAGAGAAAGAAAAAACACTTTTTCACTGGGGACTTATCCTCATATTAACAGGCGCATCAAGCAATCTAATAGACCGCATAATTTACGGCTTCGTGCTTGATTACCTCTTGCTTAATAAATTCCCCTACTCTTTCAACATCGCCGACGTTTCCATACTTGCGGGAGTGGGGCTGATAATAATAAAAGTTATTAAAGATTCAAGATATAAAAAACTTGATTCTCGATGCTAGATTCTGCCTGCCCGCTAAGATTCAGCAGGCGGGGATTCTCGTAAAAGAAATTTCCTTTCTTTGTTTTTACGAGTATCGAGCATCCAGTATCTAGTATCCTGTATCTCTAATTTTTAAAATGCATCCCATACTTTTCAAAATCGGGCGGTTTGAAATTTATTCCTATGGCGTTTTATTGGCGCTGGCTTTTTATATAAGTTTATATCTTTTAACAAAAGACCTTACCCGGTTATCCCTTAGCAGGCAAACAAGAAAAGAAAATATAAGCGTTCAGACAATACTGGATATTGCCTTTTGGGTAATTGCCTCGGGGTTTTTGGGGGGCAAACTTGCTTATATTATATCTAACCTCCCCCTTTATATCCAAAACCCTTTTGATGCAAGTTTATGGCGAGGCGGGTTTATTTTTCACGGCGGATTCTTCTTATCCCTAATAACTATTTTCATCTATACAAAAAAGAAAAAATTATCTTTCTTTCCCATAGCGGACCTGCTCATACCCTATGCTGCTTTAGGACAAGCCATAGGCAGAATCGGCTGTTTCTTAAACGGCTGTTGCTACGGAAAACCAACTGATTTGCCTATAGGAAAAGTATTCACCCTTAATTCTCCCGCAGGCTATCATTACGGAGCATTGCCGCTTCACCCCACACAACTTTATTCTTCGCTATTTCTATTTGTCCTTTTTTTGCTTTTGAAAAAAATAGAAGATAAAAGAACATTTGAAGGAGAAACATTTCTTTTTTATCTCATCCTGTATCCTGCTTTCAGATTCTTTTTGGATTTCTTAAGAGGGGATAGATTGGGCCCGTTTTTCCATAATCTTACACTCTTTCAGATCATATGCGGGGGAATAGTTTTTATTTCTTTGACAATTCTGATTGGGAAAAAGAGAGGCAAAAAATCGGTTAGCGTTCAGTAGTCAGTTTACTCACCACAGAGTTCGTAACTTCGACCACAGGTTTCAGCAAACATCTAACTAAATTTTTAAGATGCGGATGCTTCGAAATAAACGAAGCGATTGGAGGGCTTACTTTGTAATATGTTTGGACAAATATTCTGCCTAAAAAATTGCTTAAAAGATATTCGTCTCTGAAACAAGAAAGTGCTTTAACTTCTTTTGCCATAGGCGTGCCGTAACAGGCAGTCGCTACAAAACAGCCGGGGAGTGCGCCGATACCGTCATCGCCGCTACTGCCAACCCCATCACCATTATCACTATCACCATCGTCGTCATCACCATCGCCATCATCGCCGTCACCATCTGCCGCCGTAGTAACCCTAACTGGAGAAGAATAATCAGTTTCATCTCCAAAACCGTCCACCACAGTTATCCAATAATAATAAGTCGTCCCGGGAGTAAGATACAAATCCCGATAATAATTATCCGTTAAAAGCGAACTGTTAAGTTTTGTCTTTGCTCTGGACCGGGAATTGCTCCTGTAAACATTATATCCCGCCAATAATACAGAGCTTTCAACGGGATTCCATCCCAAAAACGCATACGTCCGCCCTGCCGTTGCCGTAAGACCGGTGGTAATATTAACAAGAGATGCCCCGGCCATATCCGTTACTATGACGGGGCCACCTTCGCCGTCATCAGCATCAATATAAGTAACACTTACAGTATCTCCGCTTTTAACGCGGAGAATCCCGTTCGGCGAAGAAGTATATTCTCCCAACCACTCCATAGCGGGCCTTTCGGTTTCATCCGTCCTTATTAAATATCCATTCGCCAGCCATATCTTCCCTTGTATATAACCCCAAAGCGTAATACCTCCAACAGAGGGATGTTCCCAGAAAACAGGAAATTTATTCTCATATACCGACAATTGCGAACCATCATCAGCATGAACTACATCCAGTTCCGTAATGTATATAGGCAATCCTGTTGCTGCGAGTTTATTTAGATTGTTGCTTACAGTGGTCATATTCGGCGATTGTAAATTATGGCACTGATTTCCTATACCGTCTATTAAACCCCTATCTTTCAGTAAATTTATTATTTCCAGATAATCATCTATTGAAGCCCATCCTTCTAAAACATTATATTCATTTATATGTAATTTTGCGTTGGGACAATATTGTCTTGCAAGTTCAAAAGATGTTATTACCCAATCCCACCCCGTAGAACCGGTTCCGCCTAAAGCATCTTTATAGGAAGGGACTGCATGCAAAGGTTCATTAACGACATCTATAAAATCAGTATCAGGATACCTTTCTCCAAAAAGCCGTATCCATTCTTCCACTTCTGCTCTCTGTTCTTCTAAAGAAAATGCTTTTAGCCAATCAGGTTCAGCATGTAAACTCTTTTGGGAAAGGAGTTCTATCCTCTCGGTGCCGTCTGAAGAGCGAGAGAGCATCCAACCCGGTTGCTGACTTCCCCAAACAAAAGTATGCTCTTTAAACGGTAAATCATTAGCTTTTGCATAATTATAAATCTGGTCTAATTGACCCCACTGCATCACATCTTTGGTCGCCTCGACCGAGCCCCACTTACCCGCATTCTCCGGCGATACCTGGTTCCAATAACCGTAAAAATTGGAAGGGATGTTATATCCGTCTCCTATTATGTTGCCTAAAAATTTATTTGTTAACTTTATTGAACCGGTAAAAATACCCGTGGAATTGCCTGTCTCGGTCAATGTGGCAACTTTAGGAAAAACGTTTTCTGTATCAGAAGTAAATTCGACAGTCACGGTATCAGGATTATTTTTATCCAAATCCAAATCGCTGTCCTCGACAGTAACATAGGCTACCGCGGGAACAAGATAATAATCGGTATCCAACAGGATGGTGCCTTTGGAAGTTTGGGCAAAAAGAGAGGGGGGATAACCTATTAAGATTAAAACAAGAATTATTAAAGAGGAGATATTAACCTTTTTCAATTCTTTTTTTATTAGTTATTAACAATCAATTTTACTCTTTAACCAACGCCTTAGAAAAGTCGGCAACAGGTTTCAGCAAACATCTAACCAAATTCTTAAGATGCGGATGCTTTGAAATAAACGAAGCGATTGGAGGGCTTACTTTGTAATATGTTTGGACAAACATTCTGCCTAAAGAATTGCCTAAAAGATATTCGTCTCTGAAACAAGAAAGTGTTTTAACTTCTCTTGCCATAGGCGTGCCGTAACAGGCAGTCGCTACAAAACAGCCGGGGAGTGTGCCGACACCGTCATCGCCGCCACTGCCAACCCCATCACCATTATCACCATCACCATCATCGCCGTCATCACCATCGCCATCATCGCCATCATCCGATACCGTAGTAACCCTAACTTCGGGAGAATAATCCGTTTCAATGCCGTAGGTATCCACCGCAACTACCCAGTAATAATAAGTAGTTCCGGAGGCAAGATACAAATCCCGATAAGAATTATTCGCCACAAGAGAACTGTTAAGTTTTGTCTTTGTTCCGGACAGGGAACTGCTCCTGTAAACGTTATATCCATCCAATACGGGGCTGTCCACGGGATTCCATCCTAAAAACACGTATGTCCGTCCTGCCGTGCCTGTAAGGCCTGTCGGAGTGCTGATAAGAGAAATCCTGGCCTCATCGGTTAATGTTGCGGGAGTGCCCCCACCATCATGGTCTAAATCTTCATAGGTAACGGTTATGGTATCGCTGTCTTCAACATCAAGTATTCCATTCACCGCCGCAGTCCCTATTTGTGTATCAATCGAACCCGTAAAAATTCCCGTAGAATTACCTGTTTCGGTCAAAGTAACAGTTTCAATATCGGTAGTAAGGTCGGATTCAAAATCCACAGTCGTATTATCCGGATTATTTACATCTAAATCCAAATCACCATCCCAAACAGTAACATTAACCGTATCAGGCGCAGAGTAAGAATCCGCGTCCAACAAGACTGTTCCTTCAAAAGATGGTTCAAGGTGAATAACCGTAACTCCCTGATGGAGAAGCCCGCCGGTATAATATCCTCCCCATGTCATAGTATGATTACTGTAGTCCCATGTATCATGGACATAAATAAGATTGCCTGTCGTGCTATATCCATAACCTAACATCGTATGCCCCCAAAGCTGTATCAAAACAGGCCTGCCGGCATCTATTTCCGCCTGGAACTGTTCATATGTAAACCCGCCACTCACTACTTCTTCTATATACTGGTTATACATTGTTGTCCATGTATAACCGCGGGATGTAAAAAAATCTGCCAACCCGCAGCCGCCGTCATAGTCGGCATAAGTGCCCATTGGGCCATAGACTCCTTCATTAACCAAGTCAGCATAGGTCGTCTGCGAGCCGTCAGGATAGATAAAGAATCCTGTTGCGCCATCAGTAAGGCCATAAGCAGATTGATTTGTTTTCATGAAATCGCCTGTGCAATTAGCCTTGACATGCTCTGCCCACGGGCCAACAATGTAAGGGTCAGGTCCCGCATCGTCATAATCTATCCAATAATCATCAACATGCCCTTTCACACCCAGTCCGTCTTTGCCCAGATGTGTAGCGCTTAGCGGACATTCACTGTATTCGCCTGAAGGCCATATGCTAGAACCCCACTCAGAATTATCCATCGGACATACTCCCGCAGGTGTTCCCCCGGGCCCGGCATACATATTCGGAAAACCGTTGTTATCATAATACCCCGCCATCATCGCGGCAGAAGTAGCCGAACATCCGTAAGACCAGTCAAAAGCAGGCACATTCGCAAGGATATTATTTCCCATAGCAATACTGGGTTCGGGAACTTTTGCCGCAGGCATCCTGAAATATTTTGGAGGCCTGCCAGGGAAAATAACCCTGTCTATCAGTTTCCCGCCTGCCCAGAATGTTCCTACCAAATACGGATTTTCCGTTCTTTTGGACTGGGCAAATACGGTTTGGGATACGGAAAGAATAAGGGAAAACGAGAAAAGAACTGCCACAAGTAAATGCAATTTATTCTTATAACCCGAATTTATTTTTTTAAACATAGTTTATTTATCCGGTAATATTTCGGAAAAATTCACCAATGGTTTAAGCCCGAATCTTACAAGTTTTTTAAGCATCGGACGCTCGGAAATATATTCAGCCACTTTCGGAGAATACCTGTAATAGTTTCGGACAAAGAATCTGCCTGCTGAATTTTTCAATAAATAATCGTCTCTAAATTCCCTCAAAATTTTCACTTCTTTTGTCATCGGCGTTCCGTAGCAGGCAGTTGCGATGAAACAATGTAATGACCCGCCGTCTCCGCCGCCGCCGCTGACGTCGTCGTCGCCGTCGCCATCACCGTCGCCGTCATCACCGTCGCCGTCATCACCGTCGCCGTCATCACCGTCGTCTTCATCTCCTTCTCCGGTCATTGTCGGCTCATGAAGCCAACCAAGAACTGCAGCCATGATGTCGTCTCTTACCTCCGGCTTATCAATTGATTCAAAGCCCCACGGCAGGAATATATTTGCTCCCACTCCCCGATAATAGCATGTCCCGCCTGTTCCTATAAACGGATATGCGGGATCTCCTATCTCATCAGTAGGTGCTTCCCCGACATCAAAATCGTACGCAAATATTCTTTCTGCCGCGCCTGTATCAGGTTCGGCATCATTCCATATAACCTGGTTTTCCGCTCCGTCAATTCCCGCGATATGAATAGGGCCATAAGTCTCCAGCATAGGATTTCCCGCAATAATCCCGAGCTGGTCCAAACGCCCATGAATACTCGACCATGCGGCATAAACAGCGCTTAAGTGAATATAATCGGATAAAAATTCGTTGGCCAGGGTGAGCCAGTAACAATACCCAAGTGCGCCAGGTCCTTCCGTATAGCCTTCGCATTCCAAATCCGCAATAATGCTTTGCCCCGAGAGAAACAGCCGGCCGCTGAGATCCAAATAATCCATCAAATAATTCTGCTCTGCTTGAGTAATCGTTTCATTCAACCAGTATTCGGTCTGATATGGGACAGGATGCCAATAACCATCCGGGTTACCTGTGAGCCATATAACCTTACCATAATCATCAAGCAATCCCTGATAAACTTCACCGTGCATCAATGCATCGCCCATATCCGTCCCGGATACCCAATCATCGCCCGAATGTTCTGGAGGACTAATCACATTGAATAAATCATCATCATAATCCACATGCCAGATATCAAATGGCTCTCCCAACGTCTCAAGTGACTTCAGATACCAGTCTTCGTAACCATAGGTATCGGAATATGTAACAATAGGAAAACCCCAATCATCATCTACAACCAAAATGTTATTGGTAGTGGGAACGAATTCATTGACTTCCTGGACGCAAATCCATGTTTCTTTTCCAAACCAACTGCCCCAGTCGGAAGCAGTGTTGTCATATCCGGGCTGTTCCACTTTCACGAAATAATAGCCGGGGTCGGTATTTGCAGTAGTAAAGACGTAGTTTAAACTGCTGACAATAGGAGTGTCGGAATATTCTTCCCCTGTATCCCTTCTTATATCTACCCTTGTTATCCTTACTTCGGGAACTGCCGGATATGCCGCCGGTTTTACAGACGTTACATTGACAGTAGTGCTTGCCGAACCGCCGTCCGGTATTTCGTCAACCCCTATACCGTGCGATTCATATTGAGGTATTCTATTTCTTAAAGTGGTTTCATTAAAAGCCAAACTCGGCGCAAAAGTCCCTGTTACTATCGGGTCGGTTACAGGATACGGGATAGGCAGCGCCGGGTCCCCGAACAAAGTATATTCCCAAACTGATTTGTGCAGTGACCAGAATGAAAATTCGCCTTCCGTATCAAGATTTGATGCCATAAAATCATGAATAGGACCCTCTCCGGGCCTGGACGGCGAGCCCATGAACATATCACCGAGGAATCTCGGCGCAGAATGGAAACTTTTTGCGGTGTAACTTAATAACTCATCAAAATTATAAAGGCGGTCCTGCTTCACCACTCCATCGTCAAAATACGGTGTAACCCCTGAATATGTGCTGTGGGATGAGCCAATAAAGGCTATCGCTCCGCCAAGAGCAGACTGAACTATTGCGGCTCCCAATGAAGGATATGCAAGCCCGGGAACAATGTTAGGAAAATCAAAGAGCCCATGCCCAGCAGTATTAGAAACCATAATGGGCATACGGTCATCAAGTGGTGACGTATAAGCAAACACGTCTGTATTATCTATGAAGGCATCATCCAACTGCAAAGTATCTATAAAAAAAATGTTTTCCAAACCGGTATCTCCTCCCAAAAGGAATAGTAATCCGCAATCTTTATCATTAAGGTATGGCGAAAGTGAAGTTACGGTAAAATCATCGTCCGTAGGAACATTGTCTATATTAGTATGCCTAAGTTTGGTAACCTCATTTCCTTCAAAATACCCTTCGTTTATAATTTGGGCGAGAACAAATTCGTCCCAGAAACTGAATAGACCGGGACGAGAATCGCCGCCAACGGTCACGACTTTTCTAAACCAAGCATTCCATGCGGTATTCGGATATGGAAGAGCAGTAACCTCAGCCATATAATCGGCAACTTTGGTATATATCGCTCGCGCTTCATCCGTTGTCTGCCGTATCTCAAAACTGTCGCCGTCATCTATGTCTGCTTCTGTCTCTGCTTCTACACCATCATCAATCGGTACTCCCAAAACCGTAAGACAGGTTTCGCTATTATCCAAAATTATATAAGTAGTTCCGATAGGAGCAGGGTTCTCTCCGCCTCCATCCGCGGTTATTACCAACTCATAAGCCGGCGTATCGGTATCATCGGTCTCCCATTCGCCGGGGACCCATATATCTGCGCTGCGTGTGCCGCCGGCAGCCCTTTGACTATCGCATATATCGCATTCATCCAAAACAGACCAAGGATTGATAAGGTCATCCTCATCCACAACATTAAGTTCTGTAACCTTTCCATCTCCTCTGGCAACAGCAGCATCCAAATCGTAAACGGGTATTCTTCCGACTCTCAAGTTAGGCGTCCACTCTTCATAGCCGGGCGACGCATAGAAAAAATCGGTCGGGAACCAACTGCCGTCAGCATCAGGGTCCTGGTCATAGTAACCCGGGTCCATCCACACATACCAACTTTCGGGAACACCGTTTAAAGTCGTACCCGTAGGTCCCGGCGCTCCGGTATCTCCCAAAATAAGCAGATATTGGAATTTGGCTTCTTCTGGGTTAATTGTATCACCAGAACTGTTGTAAAGTATAGTAAATGCGTATGGCCCCGGTCTGTTCGGGTCGGTCGCGACCCACTCTTCTGGGGATTTAAGAACTCCCCTTAAGAACCTGACAATCTTGCGTGTTAATTCGTTTTCATATTCCTCCTCTGACCCGTACTGTTCAGGCCCGGGAGTAGGAACCGCAGGCGCACCAACAGGAGCGGGTTCCTCGCCGGGCTCGCCGTTATAGCGGCCTTCTATCTCTTCTACTAAAGCGTAACAGCCGCGCATTTGCACATCTATCGGCAGGGCGGCATTCTCATGAAGAGCGATGAATTGTTCCGCCACGGCTTGGTATTTTGCCGGGGTGATAACCAAAAATTTGTAGTCGGCGGCTTTAACGATTGAGGAAAAAGAGAATAAAATAAGCAGACTCAAGAAACCTTTAATTGTGAGAGTAATATATTTTTTCATTTTCATTTTGTTTTTCATTCGTTACCTGTAATTTGATAGTTTACCGTTATATCCGCGTTAGTAATTAATATTGCGTGTTTTGAACCGGGGACATACTGCATCGGGAAAAATTTGATAAATACCAGCAGATTTTCGCTGCCTCCGCTTGTCATATAAGAGACTAAATTGCCCGGGAAAAAAGAGTCCGAGTCGCAGGTATTGCATTTACTGACGCGTGCATTTTTGTTCACAGTTTTTTCGCCGGTGGCGGTTTGCCCGATAACTTGCATTGCATTCGGCTTGCCTGTTCGCTCTCCATTTCCAACCGCAGTTTTGCTTACAGGCATAGGAGCCAAAGCAATATCCAATTTGTTGAAAATCGGTCTGTAAGCAACACCGCTGACGTTTACTCCCAAAACTTCGCTGTCTGCAGGCAGAGTAAGCACGAAGGACTGAAAAGGGACCTGCGGTTCGCCGGGAATGCCGTGCGGCTTTAAGCCGTCTATGCTCACATAGTCTTTACTTTTCATAGTTTCAAGCGATGTCTTGGATAAATCCAAACTAAAATGCAAAGTTTCCTGTTTTCCTGCGGCAAGAGAAGCCTTGTTGAGAGTGGCTGTTTCCCCTTGAGTTTTTGAAGCGACAAGACTTGTCCCTCCCAGCCCCGTTACGACAGGACCGAAAAACAATTCCTTTGTTGAAGCACTACCCGCAAAAACACAAGAAACGGATGAAAAAAGAAAAACCAAAGCAGAACAAGTCAACAATAATGATTTTTTCTTCACGAATTTGCTCTCCATTTTTTTACAGACTGTATCCAGTGTCTACAAGTTTCGAGAATTATAAAACTAACGTGTTTATTTGTCAATAACATAAACCTGCAAGACTTTTAACCCTATCAATGTTAAGTTGCCTCATACGGTAAAGAGCAATTTACATGCCAACAGCAAAACAGCGATTGCGGTTCGCGATTTATAGTCCAGAAATACACGCTTCGCTTTACAAAAGTGAGATATTGGTTACACTTTTTGCAAGCATCTATAATCGAGTATCTTGATTTTCATTTCTTCTCCAATCTGGAAGCCGTAAAAGTTACTTCTACGGACAGTTTATCTTTGGCAGAAGTTATTTGGATATCCTTTATGCCTAAACTATAAGGAGGATTTTCCAAAGTATATAAATAATTGACAAGATTTTGTAAGGAAAGATTTATCATCCTAACTTCCACACTCGATTCCTGAAAACCGTCCTCCTTTGACGAAAAGTCCGTTCTGACCGGAGCAGCCGAAGTCAACGGTTTTATAGAAGTTATATTTTCCGCAAGACCTCTCATTTTAGCGATTCTTTCCACCAAAGAAAAAATGCTTTCGCTTTCCTGCGTTGATGAGGATGCGGGAACATATTCTTTTTTTGCGGCAAGATATTCTTCCTGAAGCGTTTGCATTTCTTTGACTTCCTGCTCTTTTTGAGGAATCGCCTTCTTCAAAACGTTTATCCTGTTTAATGTGGGAAACATGAAAAACAACAAATACAGGAGAATAAAGGCAATACCATATCCCGTAAAAAGCGCAAATTTTTTATTCATTTCTTTCTTCTTTCACTTATTTAAAACAGGGACAATTTTCAATCTGAAATTTACTCCTTGAGACGTTGTCTGCGCGGATTCTATATCAACCTTGGAAAATAGCGGCGAATTTTCCAAAGCCGATTTTATTTTATCTATATCGCCATACGAAGAAGCCCTCCCTGAAATTGTTACATCACTTTCTTTTACCCTGAAATAGTCAAGTTCTATCTGCAAACTGCTAGCCAAATTCCGGGAAATTTCCTTTAACGCTTCCAGCGGACTCAAAGAAACGATATCTGTTTTAGAGGAACTTTCCCTCAAATCTTTTATTCTTGCTTTCATCTGAAGAAGAGGGGTCCTCGTATCTCTGGCGTCGGGAAAAGTCTGCAGGAAAATTTCTTCTATATGCGAATTCAAAGTATTGAATTTTTCTTCGTATATATTCCTTTCAAACTGCAACTTAAAACTAATAATAAGTAAAATAAAAAACGTGAGAAAAAAGGCAACACGTATACCTTTCCTTTCCTTGTCCTGTAAAGCGGGAGGGTAGAAATTCATCGTATCGCCGCTTTTTGCCAAAGATGCATATATGATGTCGGGAGTAAAACTTGAAATTTCCTCTTTGGTTTCAGGCTCAACGGAACGTGTTACGGATAGTATGCTATCGAGTTCCACGGCCTTTGTCGGGATATCAAAAGTTTCGGCCAGCCAACTGCAAATTTCGTGCCCGCCCGCCTTATCTTCAATGGTGGGCCTGCCCGAGACATAAATTGCCGAAACCTTATTTTCACCAAGTTGCGAAGTTTGAGTTTGAGAAAGAAGAATCGTGCTTATTTCTCTTTTTAATTCGCTGTTTTCCTGCATAATTTCGTCTTTGCCAAACGGTATTTGCCTTAAATCGGCAAGTTCTTCACCGTTTAGCACAGAGAAAATGTATGTGGTATCGCTACCAACATACAGCCATAGCACATTCTCTTTTGCCTTGACTCGAGAAATCAAAAAACTAAAGATAGAAAGCGGTTCGAGATAAATTTCATTGCAAATTAAACCTAAAGAATTTATAAGTTCCAATTGTTCGTTTAAAAGAACTTCGGGAACAACAAACGACAAGACCTCAATGCCGCCTGACAAGAAAAAATTGAATTGCTTATTGTTTTGCACGTAAATCGGCCTAAAAAATACCTTCGCGGTTTCTACGGGAATGGGAATATGCGGCTCTATGGCAAATTTTATGCTCTTTTTTATTTTGGATATTCTCTTATAAGGGAAAGCAAGTTTTCTTAAATAAAGAGAGGATAAAGGCAAAAAACAAATCGTTTTGAATCCCGTTGCATTGTTATCGGCAAGAAACTTCTTGATAACATCGGAAGCATTGCTTTCGATTCCGATTTCCTGTTGACGGTAATCTTCTATAAAAACTTTATTCTCTTTTATGTGGAACAACAAGAGTTTTATTTTGTTTTTGTCTTTTTCGAAAGCAAAGAACTTTTTCATGTGCTTATTTAATCAGTTTTCGTTCCAATATTTTATTTTTATATCGGACTGGTTTCTCTTCAAAATCGCGATTATGTTTTTTTCTATTTTGCCCACTTGGGCAGATGATGTAACCATAAAAAAATTGCTTTTGACGTCAAAAAGCCCGGAAGATGATATTACTTTCACAACCTCCTCGCTGAAAAATTCACTCAATTGAGGAATTTCGGAAAACATATTATCAACCCGCCACTGCATTATGGAAGCAACAGCAATATCATCCATCAATTCCAAATTTCCCGGTTGTTCTTCTTCAGACGCCGACACCGAAGCCCGAAGCGTAGCTTTTAAAACATTTTCACTTGCCGTATTGATGTTTATTTTACCGCCGGAAAATACGGTAACAAAATTTTCAAGACCATTTTCCCCGTAATAATTATCTTTATCTACGCCTTTCACCATCATAATTTCTTCGGCTGTATCAAAAGACGCATTTTTGCATGGATACGCAAAAGGCAAATCTTCATAATAATCGCTTTCCGCCCCTTTGTTTTCTCCGACCGTTATCGATAAAATTTCGCTAACTTCCACATCGGAATCCGTCCAGTCTATGATAGCGGGAACGACAACATAATCCAAACTAATATTGTCGCAAAGTTCAAGCATTTGCTCGATTCTCAGGGTTTTTTCCCTTTCGCTTTTTGTATCAAGATAATTTAAATTTATTTTGCCACTTTCATCCGTTATGTTTATTTTCACAGTTTCATCGCCAAAGGTCAATACAGTTTCTTCCGCCCAATCCTCACCCAGCCCATCCACCTCGAAATCTTCGTCCATTTCAAGAACCGCCAGCGCATACTGGACTCCTCCTTTAGCCAACGCCGATGCTTTAAGATAATCGGATGAATTTTCCAAAAGCGAAATTTCTTGATTCATTTTGCTTGATAAACCGATTGTTAGCGCACTCAAAACAGCAATCATAATAAGCGTAAAAATCAGCACAAAACCTTTTTCGGTTATTGGTTCCCGGATAGTGGTTGGTGGAAAAATTTTAAAATGATTTCCCGAAAACCGAAAACCGAACAGCGAAAACCTGTAGTTATTATTCATATCTGCATTGGTAAATATATTATCGTTGAAAACTTCTCTTCGTTGGACGAGACAAACTCAATTTTGATAGATTTCAGCACCTTGCTTGTCTGTTCAATATCCCAACTATCATGCCAATCTTCTCCATCCGAATACCGGAAATTGAAATCCTTTAAATTATCGGCCCAGATATACGACTTGCTGTGTCTGGGTTGTGTTTCAAAATACGGGTCTTCTTCAATAGGAAAATTCACTACGGGTTCTTCTTTCCTTATCAGAAGTGTTTTCCCCTCCTCATCAACAATGAATTCATAAGTAACTTTCGTTAAACACGTACTAGGGAAATACAAAGACTTTACCGTAGTATAAAAACTCAAAGTTTTTTCGTCTCCTTCCAAGCCGCTATAATCGGTTTTTTCCTCTTGCGTTGAAACAACTTGCAAATCGGAAATAAAATATAGCGAGGATACTTCAGTATAAATTTTCCTAAATATATTTCGTGCAAGATAATAATCCTCTTGCCTATCGTTCCATTGCGATACCGTTCTTAAAGTCAGAGAGTAAGTGGAAATAATCGACAAAAAGATAATACTGGAAATGGCTATTGCGATGAGAAGTTCAACGAGAGTAAACCCCGTTAGAGATAGGTCGCCACTGCTCGCCTCTCGGCAAAGCCGAGAGTATCTGTGGCGACCGTAAATCCTCGGTAGTTCCTGTATATTAGTTGCCATTTTTTCATTCCTTAAGACATAGGAAAACACATACTTCTTATCTCTAACGGGGTAAAACCTTTTGCATTCAATAATTGAAAATTAGAAATTGAGAATTGGTATTTTTTCATATCATCTTCTTGTTTGTATAACGTTCTGCTGCAAGCGATAAGTGTTGAGAACAATTTGAGTATTTTCGGGGCCTGATATAGTTATTTTTATTGCTTTAAGGTCTTCGATATCCGAATCTTCTACTTCTCTTTGCCAAGAAAACCCGGGATAATCTTCAAACTTATTTTCTTCAATTCTCATTAGCGGCTCATCCTGAATGAACGTATCAGACAGAATTTGGTTTGCCAAAAACAAAGCAATTGTATGATGTTTTGCTTTGGTTACTTGCCTTACGGATAAAATCTGGGAATGGATTAAAACTGTCAAAGTAAGACCGACAATCGCAAGAGAAACAAGAACCTCCAAAAGGGTGAAACCCCTTTTAATTGCAGATTGTGGATTGTGGATTGTGGAAACAAAAAATGATAAAAAAGCGCGATACCTTGGTTTTAAATCCGCATTCCGCATTCTCCGAAGAGTCCGTATACTCCGTCCTTTCGGAGTCATCGGACTGAAATCCGAAATAGTTTTCATTCATCCTCCCAATACCCTTCTTCAAAATGGCTCTGACCCGTCAGGGGATTTATGAAAAACGTGTAGAATTGTGTGTTTTGGGCGATAAAATGAATAGTCGCCGGTTCGACAAAACCGTCGGGGCTAAAAACCAAAGAAACTATTCCATTGGTAATTTTATCTGCTTTGACATTAACAATATCTTTTATTGTTAAAACCGAACTTAATTTTTTCCCAGGCAGTAAAACCTTTTCCTCCCCATCCTTTAAAGATACTGCTTGGAAGCTGTTTTGGTCTAAATCAAACGAAAGAACAATTTCATAGTTTCTAACTTGAGACAAATCATATAAAGATTTTATGGTTTGGGATATTTTTTCCAGTTCTCTTTCTTTGTCCAACTTTGTCCTGTGAATTCCGATATTAGGCAAAACAAGGGATAAAATTACTCCGATAAGCAAAATAACGAGAGAAATTTCAAGAAAGGTAAACCCCGTTTTTTTTACATATTTGATATTTGATATTTGATTTTTGATTTTCTCACTCAATGTCCCACGAAAATATATCCGCATCAGGCCCCTCTCCGCCTTCTTTACCATCTCTTCCCAAAGATACAA
>CAZNJA010000012.1:251-33407 GCA_964573245.1 uncultured bacterium | reverse complement strand
GTATTTACCTAAGGTCGCATCTACTCCTGTGTCAATGGTTTTGTCAAAAGGCCCGCCAATACCGTTTGTACTATATAGAATATCTACGAGTGTCACCTTAGTAGAACCGTTTAAGCTCCAAACAATAGCATCAGTATTACTAGAGTCAACAACGATATTACTGTCAAGCACAGGTTCTGAAACCGTTATAATAGGCCTGATGGAGAATGCCGCAACAGAAGAGGCTTTAACATCGGAATTGTCGTGGTCCAATACCTGTACCCAGCAGTCTTCCGAGTTTTCATCGGGCACTGTAATCCCTGCTGAATTGGGGCCGTCAGCGTGGCCGGTATGGTTAGTAACAAGGGTCTTATTGAAAGTATCGGTGCTAATAATCTTATATAGAATATCTACACTATCAATATTACCATCCTGGTCCCAGGTAACATTCTTAGATTCGTCTTTCTTCCATATAACCGCGCTGCCACTGGGTTGGACGTTGGTTATCTTGCCTTGAATCTTGAACGGATTTAGTGATTCATCCGTAACCGGAATTCCGCCGATACTGGTAACTCTCACTTTGACATTATCCGCATTGGTAATGTCATCTATTCCCGGAGTCCAAGAGCGAGGACTGCTATTTGCATCGTAACTATCAACTATAGTGCGTATATCGTCTGCAAAATCATCTGTTGAGTATTCTATTTTTATATTACCGATATTACCCCATTTATCCCAGGTAATATCAAACGGTACGCCTACAACTAATGTTTCATAGCCGTTGGGAGCGGTTAGGTCTATCTCTCCTTTTATTATGTTATCTGCACTGGATTCGCCGTAAACTGTGGTATTGTTAACATCTGTTACTTTTACTTTAATAGTAGAGCCAATATTATCATCAACAGAAGCCCAGGTATATGAAGGATAATCAGTGGTATCGGCAACTATAGGATACCATTGGCTTCCGTCATGGTAATCAATTTTAAAGTTGGTCAAAGAACCTGTTTTTGTGTATTGAATCGAATATGGTTTCTCGGCTATCATTACGTCGCCGTTTGTGGGATGGTCCACGGTGATACTTCCTATAATAGCGTTATCAGCTACGGATATGTCCAGCACATCATCAGCATGTGACTTCTCATAAATCTTAACCAACACGTGTGTAGAGGGTTCATCGGGTATTCTCCAGCTAAACTGAGTTGTTGTTACCGGGTCGGGAATATCAGCCAATTGCTCACTGGCATCTTTACAGACTTTCCAATCCCCTGCAGTTGGATTTTCAACCGTAGCATACATTATCCTGCATTCCGTAAGAGAACCTATAGGATTCCACGTTATCAGATAATCGCTTCCGATAGGAAGGTCCACACCTCCGTTGGGTTGTAACAATTCAACATCAGCAAACAATGAGAACCAAACCGGTGAAACATCAGAAATATCCGCATCCCCTACTTTAGATATCTTTACCACCGTATCATCATTCGGTGTATTCGGTATAAGCCAGAGAAATTGTCCGGCAGAGGAGGGAACCGATTCCGTAACAGCCGGCGTCTCCCAGGTTGAACCTGCATCTAATGAATATTCTATCTTTAAATTATCTACCTTTCCTTTAGGTGCATTCCAGGTAATATACTCGCTGGTCCCGCGATACCACTTCTCTCCTCCTACAGGAGCGGTTATTTCTAACATCGGTTTTATCTTGAAATCATCGGAAAAATCCTCCACTGTAGGGTCGCTGGCATCCCTGATTCGCACCTTGCACTGGTCTGATGTTAGATTACCTGAGGTTACAGCTACATACTGTCCGACAGGTATGCTCCAAATATATTCGCCGTCATTCGGTGTTGAAGCAACAATAGGTATTGAGTAACCGCCGCCTCCGCTGGTGGTATCCAAATCAAGGGTTACGTTTGCTATTGAACCCGTAGTATGCCACTCTATTCTATTATCGGCAGCATCAACCGTCCATTCGGTCAATGAAGTAGGCGAATCCATAAAGACCGAACCTTTTATATCAAACCTTTTAGATTCTGAGTAGACATAGGTTCTGTCATTTGTCTGTTCAAGTTTAAT
Organism: uncultured bacterium; assembly: GCA_964573245.1. Classification (GTDB taxonomy): domain Bacteria; phylum CAIJMQ01; class CAIJMQ01; order CAIJMQ01; family CAIJMQ01; genus CAZNJA01. Next base: position 31,355 of record CAZNJA010000012.1, on the reverse strand, counting down.
CTTTCCTTGAGTAGTGGGATTATCGGGCACAGAAAGCTGATAAGGCTGAGAATACCCTACATCAACAGTAGCAAACGGATCCACTTCCCAATTTACTCCGTCATCATAACTGATGAACATATCTATATTGCCTAAGGTACCGGCATAGTCCCAGGTTATATCTATAGGAGTACCTCCTATAAAATAGTCATCCCCTATTGCCGGGCCCGGCTCGGTTACTACTATCTTACCTTTAATCTCAAACTCATCCGATGTGTCATAAACACTGCTGTCGTTTTTATCAATTACCTTTATCCTATTAATAGTCGCGATACTATCCGGGATGGTCCAGTTAAAGGTCTGCGGGCCATTATTGCCACTGGCAACATTTGTTATTTCGCTATCAAAAGTCACACCGTTTGCAGCATGTTTTATCACTACATAATAATTACTACCGCCGTCATCTCCCAAATCACCGTAATTGGTCCATTCTATAAGCTGCTGGCTGGGAAGCCCGGATGCAGCATTATCTACAATCCATGCACTGGCGTCTTTAATGGCTGATGTGGGAGCGGTGACTTTTATCTGTCCTTTTATCTCAAAATCGGTTGTAATCCCAAAAACCTGGTTATAAACAGAGTCTTCAACCTTAAACTTGACTTGACTTCCAATTGAATTAGGTATATCCCAATCATAATCGCCGTCATTATCAATCTGTTCTATAAAATTACTATAAGTACCATTCCCGTCTGTATCGTATGACAATTTTACTTGGCCGACTATACCCTTGGTAGTCCAGGTTATAGTGTAATAATCGTTTGGATTATCGGGGTCATCAACATATAAGACCGGGTCCGGCTGGGCTACTATAATTTGTCCCTGAATAATAATCGGGTTAAGAGAGGTGCTACTTACATCGCCTGCAGGCGTAGTAATCTTAAGTTTTATGTTTTCGTTTCTAGCGCCATCAATAACATCATTAGGAATGGGTTCCCATAAATACGAGCCATTACCTCCTGTGCCGCAGGGAACGTCAAGGGCAACACTATCAAGGAATTGAATTCCGTCTTTGGCATAATATATATCTATATTCCCTAAAGCCCCTACTACATCCCAGGTGATTGTCTTATTTTCCCCCACCTTCCAAGTTGGAGCTCCTTCGCCGTTAGCCTCGCCGGTAAGCTGCAAGCTTCCTTTAACCTTGAAGGTGCTAACAGATTCATCATAAACATTATCTTCATCCGATATAAGGAATATCTTGATCTTTACAGTATCGCTTAAGGCCGGTGCAGGTATTGACCAAGGATAATAATATACACCTGCGCCATATTTTTCGCCTTCAGGCTGGTTAGTAGGAGAAACATTAGTAGCAATCTGATTTGCAAGTAAATATGGTTCACCGCCGGTTATAGAATATCTTAATTCTATATTTCCTATAGCTCCTGTCTTAGTCCATTGAATCTCCTCTATATCATTTACGTTAAAATCCTGCGCTGCCCCTCCGTCAGGATAGGTCAGGTCAAGAGAACCCCTGACTGTAAATAGGTTATCAGATTCATCCGTAACATCATCATAGGGAGCTAAAGCCGTAATCTTTATCTTATAAGCACTTCCAGGTGCAGCATCAGCGGGAATCATCCAGGGCTCACTCAACTTTGTGGCGGGAACACCTGTTACCGGGTTGGTTATATCATGCCATCCTATGCCGTCGTGGTATTCCAGGTGCACATTTCCGATATCTCCGTAAGGTGTCCAAGTTATCGGATACTCAGTTCCGGAAACCCATTCTTCGTCACCGTTAGGCGAATCTACTACTACTCTCCCTTTTACCGTAATGTATTTAGCATCCTGCGGAGAGGTATCCAATACATCACTGTAATCGCCATAACCTGCAACCTTTACCCGTGTTGTATTTCCCATAGCTGCTGCGGGTATATTCTGCCAGAGGAACCCCTCGACATTGGCTATAGAATCGGCAATCTGATTGGTATATGTTTCGGTACCTTCATCCCAATATACATTTACTTTATCAATATCGGTTATGCCTTTAGTCGTCCATTCTATATTCTCATCAGTCCCTACATACCATGTATAATCCGTGCCATGGTCTGGCCGTGTAAGAGTAATTTTACCTTTAATTTCAAATTCATCGGATATTTTGAGTATGTCGGAGGCATAATTAATAGCAAATATCTTTATCTGTGCCGTAGTGGTAATGATACCCGCTTCATCAGGAACCTGCCATGATACGGGAGAAGCCAATGGACTGACATTCGTTTCAACAACCTGAATAGCAGGGAATGAAGCGCCGCTGGTTGAATAGCGAATCTCCAGATTTCCCATACTTACAGCATCGTTCTCCATGGTCCAGGCTATATTGTACATATCCGAATCCACATACCATTCATCAACTGATGTGGGGCTGGAGATACTGGCAATCTTTCCTCTTATCTTATTTGCACTGTCAGAAACATCAAAGACAGTGGCAGGCTTACTGGAAAGGGCAACCTTAACAATTAGATTATCTCCGATGTCATCTGGAATACCAGCTGAAGCACCCCAGTCAAAGCTCCCATCCATCGCACCCGTTGAACCAATAGCCTTATCCCCGCTACCGCCTATAGTATAGGTAAGTGTAACCTGTTGCCCAACTAAGCTTCCATCTACGTCCCAGGTAATAGTGCGTGAACTATCTGTAGCGCCAACATAAAGGGTTACGCCGCCATTAGGATAGGTAAGAGTTAAACCACCCTGAATTGAGAAGGTATCATTTGAGACATCATAAACACTGCTTTCATCACCGATTAACTCAACCTTTATCTTGCCTGTCTCGGTAATCTCATCAGGAACAGGATTCCATGCTAAACTCCCACTGTCAACATCCTTACCTGATGGATATCCCATCGCAGCCGTAACATCCATATAAGCATAATCAACTCCATCTTTAGCAAACCAAACCCTGACATATTCTCCGGTCATAGTCCCCGTTGAGGACCAGGTAATAACTACATCGGTTTGTCCTACGGTATATTCCTCTCCTCCGTTAGGAGCATCTACGCTTATTTTACCTTTGATGGAAATATAAGGGGTAATATATTCAATCACATTGTTATCAAAATCCCGTACTCTGATATACACCTCATCATATATGTCGTTAGGGACCTGCCAAGTATACTTGTAAGGGCTGCCTGCAGGATACCCGGTCGGATATTCTGATTCTGTTATCGGTATCCATGCACCGCCTACTCCTTTCTTATAGTGAATTTCTACTTTGTCAATTGTACCCTGCAACTCCCATTCTATATCTTTATATTCGCCGACCTTCCAAACCTCACCCGGTGTACTCGGTTCTGTGACTGTAATGACCTGCCGTATCTCAAAAATATCATCTGATTCATCCACCATTAACGGAAAATCAGCTGATTGTACTTTTATTAAACATTCGGTTGACGCAGGCGCTTCTACCGTCCAATGATATGGTGAACTGTCAGCAACTACACCATTTTCAATATTACTCCAACTTCCACCTAAGTTACGTGATACAAGAATATTAACTCCATTGGTCATAAAATCTGCTCCCGCGGCAGTCCAAGTAATATCTTCTGTCTCTCCTATTTTCCACATCTGTCCGCCGTTAGGAGCTTCTAAAATAATCTCACCTGTTACGGTGAAGTTTAATTCTGAACTCCCTTTCACCCGATTGTCGGCTTCATCTTCAACCCTTATCTTTAAGGTGTTTGATAATGGAAAAGGCGTGCTTGTCCAGTTACTCGCTCCGTAAGCATAGCTGCCGTTTCCGTTTACCGGGTCAGGGGCGCCTGAGGCTGCTGTAACCCCGGTTGCAATGGTTACGGGATATCCGCCGCCGCCGCCGCTTGAATCATACATTATTTTTACGGTCTTGGAAGTCGAATCTCCGTAATAATTCCACTTAAAAGTAATATCCTCTTCATAAGCATACACTTCACCTCCGTCAGGAGAAACAATATCAATAACCGGAACTATCTCTAAATCAATATCGGAAATATCACTGCTGTAATAGTCGCCTGCGGAAGTCCTTGAGCCAATTTCTACTCCGGCAACTTTATTCCAATCTGGGTCCCTTACCTTAAAGCGCATTGTGTTGCCGGTAGTACCTGGCCCTGAAGGAAAAGTGATTGTCTCAAATTCATCGTTATCGGTTGTCATAACCGGTATCCAGTTGGTCCCGCCGTCATTGGACAATAATATCTCTACATCATTATCATAAGGGGGATTATTTGAAGCGTTATAAGGTCCAAGACATTCCGGAGCATACCAAGTTATATCGTAGTCGCTATTGGCATAAAAAGTTCCTCCATCATTAGGTGAGAACAATATCATCGGTTCCAGCTTAACGGCAAAAAAGTCACAGAAGGCATTTTGGCCTGACTCGCCTCTGCGTAACTCCAATTGAGCGCCGCCGTTTATAACCTGCGTTGTATGGCGCACCCTGTAATAAAGAGTACCCGGACCGGTTGAATCCTGGGCACTGCGACAAAAACTTAAGTTTACATCAAGCGGGCTTGAAAAGGTATGTGTTTCCGATAATGTACCTGATGGAATAAAACGTGTTCCTGACTCGGCTTCACCTAACGTCCCCTGCTCGATAATATACCAAAATAAATGGCAGGGATTGGTATATGTGGATGATGCACTTCGCCTGTTCCAGCATATCTGCGTGCTTGAAGCAAGCGCGCCTCTTGTCTCGGCAGTCAATGCTGAATTATTGACATCCATCTGAAAAATCATAAATGCTTTTGAACGGTCAAGTGATGAGAGGCCGCCGGAGCTATCACGGATATCGCTGAACTGCTGTAATTCTCCGCCGGAAACAAAATTAAACCCGCCGGCAGTATAATAAACTTCTGAATCGTCATAAAGTTGAATTACAAACCCCCAGATATTACATGCCGAAGTGTCACCGGATTCAGACGTTCGGCGCTGCAAAAATATCTGGTCATGAGTAGGAGAGGTATTATATGTCAGCTCAAAATTGGTATACCAGCCGTTCATTGAGTTTCCATTGGTATTATTATAATCCGTCACACGAGCAACCACGAAAGCTTGACCCGGTATAAAATCTACGGCTTTACCGGAAGGGGTCAGGTTAGATAAATTGACGGTTTTAGTTATTTGACCTGCAGTTAACGACGTCTCAAAATATTCAACCTGATAAGCATCAGACTCAACCACATAGTAGGAAATACTGTGTCCTGCACTACTAGCACCATAATAACGGTGAAATTCTATGGTATCATTATCCACAAATCTCGCCGCCCAGGCATGCGCTGAAGGATACTGACTAGTATCAGAAGTTGTGGTGCAGCGAAAATCAAAGATAATAAATGCTTTATCCAAATCCACCGGCTCAATATCAATAGTATGACTTGTGCCCGTTATTTCACCTGTATAACCTGACTGGACTTTAGTACGGGCAAATGCAGTGTGAGAAGAAAGAGCAAAAAACAGGATTGTAAATACAAGTATAAAAACTAAAGGGCTATGGAATATATGCCCAACTTTAAACCATCCTGCTTTGAATTTTTCTTTTGTGAAAGTTTTACTTTCCATAATGATTTGTTATTTTTCTTCCTCTCCTACTATCTCTACATATTCGGCAAACAATACCACTGAAAGCGCGCTATATTCACTGGCTACCTGTTTCATATTAATATCGTCACTCGGTTTAAACTGTATTAAAAAAGTATCTTTTACTTCAATTACTTCTTGGTCTTGAGCCAATAGTTCTTTCCGTTTAGCTTTTGTAAAGACTTTTGTGGGGTCAACTTTTTCTTTAGTTTTTTCTTTTTCTTTACTTACCAGGGGGTCCTTTCCTTTAACCGGTTTGATTCCATCAGATTCTTCTTTTATTTTAAATAATCTCTTAATACTTACAGCATTATATTGATTGCAAAGCTCTCTTAATTCTACTGAACGTATCCTTGCAGCTAAAAGATGAACTTTAGAAATCTCTACATTCTTCGGCAAAGCAATGATACGGGGTTGAACTTTTATCAGGATTTCCTTCACTTCTTGCTCTACTTTCTCTTCTTGTGCTTTTGCAACCTCCGGCATATGAAATTCAAAAATTAGACTCACGAGCAAGAGAATAAAAATTATCCCTTTTCTTTGTCTCATTTTGTTCCCCTTATTGTATTTTCTACTATTATTATATTATCCTTAATCTTATCCATTTTGTGTCGATGTCTTCATGTATCCTATAAACGAGAAAGTCTTCGCTTCCTTTCCGGGAAACTTCTGAGATAAAACCCCTCTCATTACTTCACCGTTCCATTTCCCACGCCAGCTCGCTATTGCCCCTCCATCTCCACTCTGCATAGTCTCCCAGATAATGACTCCTTTTTCTTTATGCATTAGGGAATAGTTAGAGGGACCAAATCCTTCTTTAGTAAGTATGTTAGAGATAAATCTACCTTCTTTAAACTTTAATATATCTATTTGGGGTTCTTGCGAAACCTCGGAAGAAATAGGGCCCAATTTGACCTCCCATACTACACCCTCCAAGGGATCAGATATGTTCCTTTTCTCTTTTCCCAGGAGTACATGTCCAAGTGTAGAGGGTTTTTCTTTTGCCTGCACACCCGCCATTGAGACAGTAGCGGGCAGATTGGGTTGGACTTGAGCTTGTTCGAGCTTAGTTAACTTCTGTTCAAACTCTTCTTTAGCAACCTTAAATTCTTCTTTCCAAAGGAGTTGGCGACTATAAAAATAGCCGACAAGCAACAAAAGTAATGTTGTTACCGTTATACTTCCCCAAAGCAAATTTTTAGGAATGTGCTTTTGCAATACTACTTCTACCTTTTCTGCTGTAACTTTATTTTTCTTATTTTCTTTATAAGCTTTGAGCGTAGTTTTAACCTTCTGTTCAAATTCTTTAGCGCCCAAAAATCTATTGCGTGCTAATTTTTGTTCTAAATCTTTCAGTTCCCTACGAGTTGCTTTTTCCACATAATCTTTATAGCCGGTGTTTGAAGGTAAACAGGAAATGATTTCTCGGATTTCGTCTGTTATTGGGATAGGAGACGATTTTCCTAAAAAAGCAGGATAACTTGTGTAAACACAATCTTTATTAATAGATATACGATGTATATATCTTGTTAAAGGTAAAAGGTAGGTTCCCTTTTCTATCCATTTACTTTTGAACCTTCCTGCTAATACCGGTCCTTTTTTCCCATAACGAGAATTGTAATATTTGGTATAGAAAGAATTCAGGTTAAACATAACCTCCGAAATTGAGCCTTCGGGGTTTATACCTATTAAGAGATAAACTTTATCGGAAGACAGACAATAAGAGAAGAGTTTAAATTGGTGTTTATTTTTAGATGTGACTAACAAGTTGAAATATTTATTATAATCTTTACTATCTTTAAATAATTCGTTGGAATGATGGCTCTGGCAGGTTATATAATATAAGCTTCCTTCTACATGAATCCTCGGTAATCTCGGCATCTTAATTTTTCCTTTAATGCCTGGCACCTTTCACTGTCAAAAAAGTTTTGATGTCCCCGGATTACGTTTAATCGTCTTTTTGCAATTCAATATGCCTATTTTAAAAGAGCAGGTGCCTGACACTTGTAGTTTTATTCTATCATGGGAGTTTGTATTGTCAAGGGGAAACAACGGAGATAAAATTTATTAAGGGGGAAGAATAAGAGAGAGGAGAGAGAATCTTTTAATCCTCTGACATATAGCTAAGAAAGCTAATATATTCAGAAACGGAAAAATTTTATTAAGATTAATTGACTCAATATTCTAGGAAGTAAATATAATAAAACCAGATTTTCCCCCTATTATATTTCCCTGTTTAAATAACCGCAACTGATAACCGTTATTTGTCTGGGGTGAGAATTGAACACCGTTAGTTTTTGTTGTGGACTACGGGGACAGGGGTCTTTGGTCTACACATACGGAAGGCGAGAAATTCTCTTACCACGTTCAATACAAATTGCAGGTAATCTTCTTATGTTATTTTTTTAGACTGTCAATTGGTCTTGTTCTTACTGCCACCAATGTTTTTTCTTAGGTAGCGCAGGCTTTTCTTCTGCTTCCTTGGGAGCTTCTTCTATCTTTTCTGTCGCTTCTTGTTTCATCTCTTCTGGTTTTGCCGATTCCGGCGTTGACTCTTTCTTTATTTCCTCCGCTCTGGGTGGCTTGGCTGCAAGCTCTTTTCTCTGGATACTGTAAAATGAAAAATCCATATATGTTTTTTCGGCAGGATGCACACTCAAGACTCCTCTCATTACGTCGTTTTCTAATTCCCCACGCCAGAAGGCAACCCCTGCATCTTCGCTTGTCTGCATTGTCTCCCAGATAATTACGTCTTCTCCCTTAAGCGAGACTGTATAGTTTGAGACGGGAAACTTTTCGGATTCTAATTTTTCTGACGAAAATTTGCTGTCAATAAAAAGCAGCGTATCTTCCTCATATCCTTGAGCATTTGTTTCGCCTATGGGGCTCAATTTGATATTCCACTCCATGTTATTCAACTCAATCTTCGCCGCTTCCAGGAGTTTTTTTTGTTCATCCACATCTTTATCAGCTGCAACTACTGCTGCAGTGAAAACGAAAAGACTCAAAACTACCATCCATCCGATTAGCCTCTTCATATACTATCTCCTTTTATTTTTTTAACTGCATTATTAATTAATTCTATATTATCATAATTATCAGAAGAAGCAAGTCTTTTAGAACGGCAGTGCTCCTATCATATAGAATTCCTCTTCGCTTTTTTTGTCAAAATGTCCCGAGAGAATTCTATCGCAACCTTCAATGCTCTGGGAAATAGTTACATGTTCTCCTTTCCTTCCTGTAAAAGCTTCTGCCACAAAGAAAGGTTGAGTCAAGAAGTTCTGTAATTTTCTAACCCGCTCATAGATAAGACGGTCTGCAGCCGAAAGTTCGTCAACTCCGATAATAGAAACAATGCGTCTTAATTCTTCGTACTTCTGGAAATGCTGGAGCACATTCTGAGCAGTTTTAAAATGATGCTCTCCTACTATTTCCGGCTCTAAATTTGCAGAAGAAGACTTCAACGGGTCTATTGCGGGGTAGAACCCTAATTGTACTCTTTCACGGGAAAGGACCAGCATTGAATCCAAGAAAGAGAAGATTGCTACTACTGCCGGGTCTGTAAGATCATCAGCCGGCACATAAACAGCTTCTATAGCAGTAATTGACCCTCCTCCTTTCTGGGAAGTTTTAATCCTTTCGTGGAATTCACTTGATTCTGCTATTAATGTAGGTTGGTAACCTGTTTCTGATGGAACGCGGCCAAGAAGGGTAGATATCTCTGCACCTGCTTGAAGATAACGGAAAATATTATCCACAAACAACAGTACATCCTTGTTCTTTTTCTGTAAAGCTTCAGCGAGAGTAACTCCGCCTATGGCCGCTTCAAAGCGGGCTCCCGGCGGTTCATCCATTTGACCGAAAATAAGGGAAGTCCTGGATAAAATGCCTCCGCTTTCAAGTTCCTTGTATAGTTCATTACCTTCCCTTATACGCTCCCCTACTCCGGCAAACACACAAACACCTTGATATTTTTTCACTATATGATAGATAACCTCCAATACTATTACGGTCTTTCCTAAGCCGGCACCACCCAAAAAACCTGTTTTACTTCCCTTTACAAGAGGGAAAAGAAGGTCTAATATTTTAATTCCTGTCTCCATTATTTCGTAACCACCAGATACCTTGTCTCCCATTTCAACTTGTATGTTCTGTTGGGGTCTACTGGGAAGTAACTCTTTTGAGGTAATGGACCCTTTTTGGTCAATGGGTTCCCCTAAGGCATTTATTATCCGAGATTGCAATTCTTCACCTACGGGAATGTATATAGAATCTCCTTTAACATGAGCTTGGGCACTACGTTGCAAGTTTAAAGTGGAATTGATACCCAGACATCTGGCAATATTACCATCTCTATGCTCAACTACTTCTAAAGTTACTACTTTACCCTCCACGGTTTTAGCTTCCATTATACTGAAAATGTTTGGCACATCTTCTGCCGCAGAGAATTTAACATCCACTACCGGCCCCTGAACAGCCACTACTTTTCCTAGGGGTTCGCTTTTCATATTTTCATATCAAGGCTTATCTGTAATGTTTGTACAAATTATAATATGCCTCACTGTCCGTAAAATGAAATATCAAAGTTCAAATATCACCCCTAGAAATTGCCTTGCAATTTCAGGGACTAAGTCCTCGGAATTTCCACGAAATTCCAGAGGGAAATTACACATTAAAATGTAAAAAGAAATAAATTACGATAAAACAAACTGAAAACAATACGCAATAACCTACTTACTAACATTCCAACCAGCGACAAGTGATTTTGGTTGTTGTAATTTTTATAACTTTGATTTGTCATTTTGCCCCGAGAAATCCAAAGGATTTCCGGGACTAAAGTCCTTGAGATTGCCCTGCAATCTCTAAGGGCATTTTAAATTTTAAATTTTTATCTGGACATTATAGCCTTTGCTGCTGATAGTTCCCGCATCTGCTGATCAATTATTTCATGTCTTATCTTGAAATATTTAAGTTGCAATTTCTTAATATCTTCTTTAATTTTATCCGTACTTTCTTCTAAGTGAATATATCTTGCGGCATATTCCGCAAGACGGCTCAAGCCCAAAATTTCATAAATTTTCTGACCAATAAAAAGATATACCAAATATTCAACGATGTCAGTTATTGAAGACTCAAATAGAATTTCTGAAGAGCTTTTAGTTGTATTTTCGGCGGTCTTGGGGAGCCATTCATTCAATGGTAAAAGAGTCAGAACTTCTATTTTTTGCGCAGTAAGAGAAAATGCCTGCGGATATACTATTTTCACCGAGCTTAAATTACCCTTAGCCACCTCATCCACAATATAATCCCTAATTTGCATAGCCAGTAAAGCTCTTTGATTATCTTCAACCCCAGGTAGAGTCAGAATCGGTATATTCAGTCCCTGGATATACTTTTGTCCTTGTTTACCAATAACTATGATCTTGGCTTTTCTCTGTCTTAAAAAATCCATTGCTATATTTATTACTCGATTATTAAGCCCACCTAAAAGCCCCGCATCTGAAGTAATGGCTACTACACCTAAAATTCCCTTCTCGGAATCTTGGAGAAATGGATGATTTATATTTTCAATATCAAGTATATTAAAAAAACTTTTTATTACATTAGGGAACAACTCAAAGATCCTGAATTTTTTTTGTGCCGTATGGAATTGAAAAAGGGCTAAGTTTTTAAGTGTTTCCACGAGAGAAGAAAAATCTTTATAAAACTCTATTTCTTTTTTGATTTCTGCAAGATAGGGCATCGTTTCCTCGTTTCACTCGGTCAAAATCAAAATTCAAAAATCAAATATCAAAATTGCCCGCCTGCCAAATATTGTCGGGCAGGCATATTAAAAATCACTTATTATAACCTCATATCCTGATATTCCGATATACTCTTTCCTTATTACCTGATAAACGGATATCCTATTCATATTTTGTATTTTAACTTTTATTTTGTCGCTTCTTTAAAGTATTCTTTTAACGCTTTGTTTAAGTTATCCTTGATGGAAGGTGAAAGAGTTTTTGTTTTCTTTAATTCTATAAGAATTTCAGGATATTGTTTTTGTACAAGTTCCGGGAATCTTTCCTTGAATTCTTTTATTTCAGGGGAAGAAAGCTCATCTAAGACTTTTAATTTTAAAGCATAAAGATATAAGACCTGTTTTTCAATAGATATAGGATTATTTTTGTCTTGCACAATAAGTTGAGCTATAACTTCACCGCGTTGTAAGGTCATCTCCGCTTCTTTGGATAAGCTGATGGTTTTTAACCGAGTCATTTTCAAAAGTTCTTGATATTTAATATAGTCTAATCTTAAAGTTCCGCTAAGTTCTTTCATGGCTGGCCATTGCGCTTTACTGCCGATTCTGGATACCGATAACCCGAAATCAATAGCCGGTTTAAAACCTTTATAAAAAAGGTTGGTATCAAAATAGACCTGGCCATCTGTCATAGATATTAAATTAGTGGGAATATAGCCGGTAATATCACCCTGAAGTATTTCTACTATAGGCAAAAAAGTCATTGAGCCGCCACCTAACTCAGGTTTTAGAGCCGCAGCTCTTTCGATTAATTGAGAATGGATGTAGAAAATATCTCCAGGATAAGCTTCTCTGCCAGGAGGTCGTTCAAGAAGCAGGGAAATTTGCCTATATGTCCAAGCGTGTCTAGTTAAATCATCGAAAACTACTAACACATTTTTCCCATTATACATAAAGTATTCGCCTAACATACTAGCAGTGTAAGGAGCCAAATACTGTTCTCCAACCGAAGCAGAAGCAACAGCGCTTACCACAACAGTGTAAGGCATAACATCTCTTTCTTGTAAAAGGCGTAGTATCTTCAAAAGACTGGAATGCGGTTTTCCCATACAACAATATATGCATATTATATTTTTATCTTTTTGATTAAGAATCGCATCTATTCCTACAGTGGTTTTCCCGGTGAGTCTGTCTCCTAATAAAAGTTCACGCTGTCCTTTAGCAATAGGGATGAGAGCATCTAACATTATAGTGCCTGTTTCTGTTGTCTCATATACGGGAACTCTGTCCATAAGCGCAGGAGCGTCTCTGAAGACAGAAGCAAATTCTTTTGACTTTATAGGTCCGCGATTATCCACCGGTTCAGACAAGCTATTTACCACTCTTCCTAAAAAAGCTTCTCCTACAGGCAAAGAGAGAGATTGACCTTTATTGTGGATTTCATCATTTAAACGTATAGGAACATCTGCTTTTAACACAAGGATTTGGACACTGTCTTCTTTGAATCCCATGACCAATCCTATGCCACCTTTTTCAAACTGGAGAATTTGGCCATTAAAACAAGACGGTAATCCTTTGGCCTCTACTATAAATTTACGTACGGACTTAACATAGCCGACTTCTCGAACCTCTACACCCAAAGAATAGGATTTATTTAAAGATTGGCTTTGGTTCACTTCTATCTGGTTTCCTGCTGTATTCTATATTTTAAACTGCCGTCAATGACTACACTTCCTAAAATTATTACAATACCTGCTATTAATTTAGAGTTAATCTTTTCTTTCAATTCAATATCCTTGACTAATTTCTTGGATAATTTTGCTTTCAATTCTTTTTTCTGCTCTTCAGTTAAAGGATAAGCTGAAATAACTTCTACTTCTTTAATATCCTCGGGTAAATGCAGCCTTTCCAGTTGAAAATCACCTTTTAGCGATTCTTTAAACCAAAGACTGTGAAGTTCTTTCTGGAATTTGTCCGGGAGAGCTTTCTGGATTAACTCGACGGCTTTTTCCGTTGCTTTTATAGATATTTTGTCTTCTATTTCCTGTTTTAGCAACTCGCATGTCTTCTCTGCTTGTTGAAGCATTCGCTCGCTTTTTTGATGTGCTTCCTGGATGATTCTGTCCTTTTCTTGTTGGGTTTCCTGGGATGATTTGCTCTTATACTTCGTTGCTTCGCTTCTTGCATCCGTTAATATTTGGTCAGATTCTTTTTTGGCTTCTTCCAAAGCTTTTTTTGTCTCTTCCTGTTTTTTAGTGTAATCCTTGCTAAGTTCTTCAAGATGTGTCGTAGCTCCGGCAACATTGCGGGTTAGAACATAACGAAGAAAAAACAGTAACCCTGCAAAAACAATTACCTGAATAATTAATAACTGTGTGATAAACACCTTTTATTCTATGTTTTCTTTTTTATCCCAAATTCGCCAACTATATATATATCTCTTTACCCAGTCCGAATGAGTTCCGCGCGGAGCTAACTCCAGATACTTATCAAAATATTTAATCGCTTTTTCTCGTTGCATGAAATATTCTGCATAGATATAGCCTAAATAATAATACGACTCGGGATCCTGGGGACTTATTTTTATAGCCCTCTCAAACTCAGGAATTGCTCTTTTGTATTCCTGCTTTTCGAAATAAAAGAGCCCTAAGTTGTAATGCATGTCCGATGTTTCTTTAACGAGTCTCTTATTTTCACCCGCTAAATTAGCTATCTTACGCGGAAATTCATCAAGTCTTTCCTGCAAAGCTTCTTGCTCCTGAACTGTTTTACCGTGTTTTGCCACCAACTCTTCGTATTTATTAAGCAATTTATTATAACGGGATTGCGAAGCTAACTCATTTTTATTATATTCCTGTTTTTGTTTTTCTAACTGCTTGCTTAGACTATTACTCTCTTCTCCAATTACATTTAACTTTTTAGTCAAATCCCTGTTTTCGTTTTTTAATGTTTTGATTGTAGTTTCTAATTTCCGAATGTTAGTCTTTTTAATCAACGATTCATTAACTTTTTCTTTCTCAACAATATCCGCTTGATAGTTTTTAATTTGTTCCTCTGCTTCAGTAATCTCTTTTCCATATTTTTCTTTGGCTTGTCCCATCTGTGCTTTAAGGGTTTCAACCTCTTTAGAAAGTTGTTGTTTTTCTTTTAGAAGTTTATCTTTCTCTTCAGTTGCTTCCTCAAAGGATTGCTTAAAATTTAACAACTCATTCTTTTCTTGTATTATTCTTTTTGATTGTTCAATTATATTTTCTCTGTCCTTATAAATCCTGTCGTAATCTGCGGATAATTTGGAAAATTTTTCTTCAAGGGATTTGTTTAGACTATTTAACTTCTCGGCCTCCTGCGAAAACCCTTGCATTTGTTTATCTTTCTTTTGAGTTATATTTTGGGTAGAAAAATAATAAGTTATCCCGGCGCATGCGGCGCCAAACAAAATAAACAGAATAATAAACCCGATTATCTTTTTATAATTTCTGCCGCTTTTACCTAAAATTTCTTTTTCGTCGTTATTCATATTCTCTATATGGAGCAATTGGTTCCCTTGCCTTGTGCTCATCTCCTTTTATAAATTGATTACCGCTGATAATATGAGGAGTAATAAATACTATCAGTTCAGACTGTATCGTTGTCGTTTCTTCTGAACGGAAAAGTTTTCCCAGCAACCATATGTCACCAAGAAAGGGCACTTTTTCAATAGTTTGAATCTCTTCTTTTCTTCTTAAGCCCCCAATTATAATAGTCGTGCCGTCTTTTACCATAACTTTTGTTTCAGCAGTAGATACTTCCGTTACCGGATATTCTCTGCCGGTAGGGCTTCTATACCAACGCGCAATACTTGTAATTTCGGGCTTTATATTCATAGTGATATAACCTTCATCGTTAATTTTTGGGATTACCGATAACAGAACACCTGTATCCACCCATTTAGGAGTTTCGACGATGGTAGTATTAGATTCAGATTGTGTAGTAGTTGTTTCCAGATACACTTCTCTTCTGCCCACATGTATTTTTGCCTCTTGGTTGTTAACTACTGCTATTTTGGGACTAGCCAACAGTCTAGCATCTACTATAGTATTTAAAAAAGTTAATAGTGCTTCAAAGCTATCTTCACCTACCGCGCCCAAAAAAACCTTCCCTAAAATAGGTTGTTTGGCAGCAGCAGGTAAATTAGCTGCCGATTCTATTTGAGGATAGTCTGCAATAATTGTTTGCCCGGTTCTATACATAGTGTCATAAGCATGTGAACCGATAAATTCTAATCCATGTTTTGTCATTTGCTCAAATAAAAATTCCCACTTTATACCAATTTCAAGATCATCAGAAAAAGCAACTCTTATTATTTTTGCTTCTATTAAAACCTCTTTTGTCTTTTGGTCCAGAGATTTGACTAATTCTCTTATTTCCCCCATTCGTCCGGGTAATGTCTGAATGATTATTTGATTATTTCTTTCATCCGCCCTAATTGAGCCTACTTTCTTGTCTTCAAGTTGGATTTTAAGGTGCTCCTCTACTTCCTTAGCATTTGCATATTGTAGATTGAAAACCTCAACAACGCTTTTTTCCTCTAAGGAATCCAGAGCATTCTGCATTTGGTCTAATTTTCCCGGAGTGTCCATAATCATGACAGTGCCTGTTTCTTCGTCAACCAGTATACGCCCAACATCGCTTTTTAACGCATCTAAAAGATCAAACGCTCTCTTGGGAATAGCGTATTGCAACCGCAAGACTCTAATCTGTCTTATATCTGCAAATTTTTCTCCATATAGCTCCTGATATTCCTTATCACTCATTACATTATAGATATTTCCCCTTTTTTCATAAGCCAAATTACTTGTAAGGAGAATAATATCAAAAGCATCTTTAACAGTTACTTTTTCTGCTTTTAAAGTAACTCTGCCGCTAATTCCTTTAGTAAAAGCTATATTAAATCCTCCTTCATCGGATAGATACTGCAAAGCTTCTATCACATCTATATTTCGGAAATTTAAGGAGACATTTTTTGACATTTCCCCTTTAGATTCTAAGGATAATCTTTGAGCATTTAAAAGGCAGGGTTGATAGACAATAAGGAAAAATAGAACAGTTAAAATACGGACTTTATACGACATTTTTTTAATTGTAAACCATCGCTACTGCAAAAGCAATAATCGTTTTTCAGAGTTTGAGCTCCAACTCTGCTCCTTCATATTCTAAAATAACTTTATCTATAAAAATCGTTTTTACTTTTATACTGTCTTTAATATCATCGCCTTTTCTGACAAAATAAGTCATCTTAGCATCGGTGTTTTCTATCATTGCAACCGGGTCATCTGACCAAGACACGCCGACTAATACGAAATATTCTATAAGTTTCATCAACTCATCTTTAGGCGTAATTACTTTCTCTTCTATTGCGTCTGCTTGTTCTTCGTTTTGCGAAGCGTTCTGCAAATCCAATTCAAATATATTTCTGGAATTTACTATTTGGGAATAATGAGAAAACTCTTTCAGCAATGAAACAGCTGAAAACGAGTTAACATCCTTTTGGGGAGCCAGTTCTAAAGCAAGATTGGGAATCTGATTTAATTTACCGGTAGTATCCGTCCAACTCATAGATAAATAAACTACAAAACCAATTATACAAATAGTAAGAATTAAATTGACTTCTTTAATATCTAAAACGATTTTATGTCTTGCTAAACTATTAGCTATAAATCTTCTAAAAAAGGAAAATCTTCCTTTTAAAGCGCCCGGAGAAACAAAGCTGATTCTTCCACGTCTTTTTTTTACTTCTTTGAATGTTTGGCCGGTGGGCGATTCAATTAAGTCTAATAATTTCTTTTCAGGGGTAATCCTGTCTTGTACCATCCCGTTTTTTCCTCTTCCTTTATAATCTCATCAATCATTCTTCCGTCTACAGCTAATTTGTTATCCAAAATTAACTTCTTTAAAGCCTTATAGCAAAGCATTGTTATTTTTCTGGGATAGCCGTTCGTATACTCATAGATTTTTTTTATACCGTCTTCCAAGAAAAGATGTCTTCTGGCTTTATAACCAGCCTGCTTAAGACGAAAATCTATCATCTCTTTAGTTTCCTTGTAATCAAGCGGGTTTAAAGTAAATTTAAAACTTATACGGTCAAAAAAATTGGGAATGTTCATTATAGTATGATAAAATTCTTCTTGTCCCAATAGAATTAATTGTAGAAGTTTGAATTCGTTTGTCTCGTAATTCAAAAGCACTCTTAAGACCTCCAAAGAAACAGAGTTAAGTTTTTGAGCTTCGTCCACAATTAACGCGATAATTTTACCTTCAGAAACTGCCTTTTGGAATAAAAAGCTTTCCAGTGATTCTTTAAGGTCAAGAAGAGTTGGTTGGCGGTTAGTATTGATAGGACAATTAAAACTTCTAACTAAGTATTCTAAAAACAACTGCTCGCTTTCGAATGAGGGGTCAAATATCACATGGAAACAAAAATCTTCTCTTTCTTTTAGTTCTTGTATAAGTTTTCTGGACAGAGTAGTTTTGCCAGTCCCCACATCTCCTAAAATTACACTTAATCCTCTTTTTAATCTTAGCTCTATCAAACTATTGGTCAAAGCCCGTTCATGCTCCTTAGAAAGATAAAAGAACTCCGGATCAGGACTTGTAGAGAATGGCTCCTTTTCTAATCCCAAAACTTCAAAATAGCTCATATTATTGCTCCTTCGGAAATATTTCAGTTGATTTTATATAAATTTTGATTTTAGCCTTCTTTTTTAAATCTTCAAGCCATTTTTGAAATCCTTCATGTTTTTTTTGCATCTTGAGCTGCTCATAATAAGAGGCGCTATATTTCGGGAAATCTTCTTCGGCTGCATGTCTTACTTCAAGTATTTTAAAAACTCCATATCCTTTGTAAATAGGAGCAGGATGATATATTTCACCTACTTGAAGTTCAATCATTTTATAAACATCTTCCTTATTAAATTTCCACATATACATCAAAAATTCCAAAGCCACAAATCCGGGACGTTTAAAAGAATCTGAATTTTTCTCTTTTTCTTTATCCCAAAATTCAGGATTAGCCTTTGCTTTCTTATAAAACTCTTCCGCTTGTTTTAATTCATCAAACTGGATTAACTCTACGCTCAAAGTGTTATGTTCATTGCGGAATTCCTGGATAGCTTCCTCTTCTGAAACCACCGGCTCGATACCATCCATAACCTGGTTTCGAAGTTCTTCAATTTTAAGAAGATGTTCAATCTGATTTTCAAAAAGCTCAACGGGTTCGCCTGTATTTTCTTTTAGCCATTTAGCATAATCTTCCGGCGAGTTTTCCCGGTCGAACGTAACCTTATGACTATTAAGAACCTTGGTTATTTCTCCCTCTACTGTTTCGCGGCTAATTTTAACATCCCGCTGGAAAGCTTCATAAGAAAGAAGAAGTTCAATCCAGACCTGTTCTTCTATCTCCTCTGTAGTCTTGGGGACACCTCTGTATCTTGTGCCAAACACCTGAATTACTCCCCACGCAAAATAATAGTTTTCAATAGGAACGGGAACACCAAAAAACTCGCCAACAATCTTAGGGTTTTGGGTTTGTTGATTTTGCTGTGCATCTTGGAAAGGAGCCAAAAACGTTTCAGCACTACATTTTATGCTGAAAGCAAAGACAAACAAAAGGCTCAACAAGATTAATTTTTTATAGTCTTTATTGTTCAATGGAATAATTCTATATAATTTTTTTAATTATACCACTATATATTTGCATATTATAGTTTTGAAATCTGTGAAAATAATATTAGATTTTATTTTGGGGTGAGACGATTGGTGTCCAAATAGTGTCCAATGCCATGAAAACTTTTTGAAAATTCTGGACAACATAAAAACACGTGGTAGAATTGACTTAATGAAGGAACAAATACCGTTTAAAACCGCTCCGACTCCGCCAACTTTCTTCATCGCTTCATGTGTAATATGAACCGCTATCTTCATTAATTTCTCCGGTAAATCTTCAAGAAAATGCTTTATTAATTGGTGTGTAATAAATGGGATGCGTTCTTTATTTACAGAGTTATCTCCAAATAAGCCAGTTAAACAAACAACTTCCCATAACTGCCGCAAAAGTAAACGGTAATCCTATTTTAATAAACTGGCTAAACTTTACTTGATAACCTTCTCTTCTTAAAATACCGACTGCCACTACGTTTGCGCTGGCGCCGATAGGAGTGATATTTCCTCCGATGCAAGTTCCCAAAAGTAGTCCGAACACATACGGATAAACCACAAGACTTAAGGAATCCGCTAATAATTTAATTGCTGAAATCATAGCCATTGTGTATGGGATATTGTCCACAAAACCAGAGATAAAAACCGAAAACCAAACAATTATATTGTAAAGGCCGAAAGGATTTGCGCCAAATTGTGATAATTTGCTCGAAAAATCTTTTATAATTCCTACATTATTCAAACTCCCAACTAATATAAATATCCCCAGTAAAAGGAAAAAACTTGTCCAATCTATATCTTTTGTTAAAGAAATTTTTTCACGATGAAAAACCAATTGCCAGACAACACCAACTATTGCCCAAAAAAGCGCCAAAAAAGCAGGATAAAACTCAAATTTTCCGGCGAGGAACAAAGAA
This sequence comes from uncultured bacterium, assembly GCA_964573245.1. Lineage (GTDB taxonomy): Bacteria > CAIJMQ01 > CAIJMQ01 > CAIJMQ01 > CAIJMQ01 > CAZNJA01. The sequence continues at coordinate 11,414 of CAZNJA010000012.1, read as the reverse complement.
CCAAAAGCAAAACTTGCTATAAAAAGCCCTAAAAGATAAAGCGGAAACCAACTTTTTACCTTATTAGAAATAGTTCCAGCTTTCCGCTTTTGTAAGAAAACAGCGGGAGTGCTTACTCCAACGGGTTTTATTCTCCTAAAAAAAAGATACAAAACCATATAACCTAAAATTGCTCCTATTTGAACGGAAAAAAATATGCCGAGTCTATTATTCAACCAAAAGAAGTCGTTGAAATTCATGCCTGTTTCCAAAGCCATAATTATACTGGGGCTATCGCCTATCATAGTAGCGCATCCTTGAAGATTACTTGAAACTGCTATACCTATAAACAAAAACACAGGATTTAATTTCAATTTTTTCGAAAATTCAAGTGCTATCGGAGCCATTAATAAAATCGTAGCGACGTTTTCCATGAAAATTGAGATAAATCCCGCGAAAACGCATATCAACAAGTAGCACACAGGAAGAGAAAAACCTCTTTTTATAATGTATTCCATCCAAAGAGACGCAATGCCTGAAAAAGCGAACAAATAAGAAAGAATCGTGGTGCCGAGAAATATCCCAAGGACATTCCAATTGATGAAAGAAGGAACCTGCCTCAAAAAAATAGCTCCACTTAACAGAAGAATAGAAATCGCCCCATAGACAAAGAACAATCCCCATTCTCTCTTGAAAATTATCCCGATATACGCAAAGAAAAAAATTATAAGAATTAAAGTTTTCATATTTTTTGACTTTGTTTTGCGTGTTTTACAACGTATCTATTATTGCTTCTATAATCTCTTCGATTACTGAATCCGGGACACCTTCTAAAGTATCGGTTTGAAACCGCATATTACACTGTAAGCGTATTATACATTAGTTTTGATTTTAAAAAGAATATACTATAAAGTCTAATAACAGGTTAGATAATTAGAAAAGGATAAAGTTTTGAATATGAAATTTCCCCGCCTAACTGCCTAAGCGGGCAAGTATCTTCTAATGGTCTGCGAGCGTTTAGGACCTATAGAAAGAATGGTTATCGAAACGCCCGATAATTCTTCTATCCTTGCTATATAATCCAAAGCTCCCTTCGGAAGTTTATTGAATTGGTCTATTTCTGCGGTAGAAGTTTTCCAACCTTTTACTTCTTCATAAACCGGTGTGCAATTTTGCAGAATTTCCAGTTCTTCGGGGAAATTGTCTATATATGTATTCTTGTATTTATATTTATTGCAGACAAGAATTTTGTCCAAATCGTCCAGTATATCCAATCTTGTCATAGCCAAAGAATCTAAACCGTTGATCAAAACCGAACGCCTTACGACAACCATATCCAGCCATCCGCATCTGCGAGGTCTTCCTGTCGACCTTCCATATTCGCCTATTGGGCCAGCATTTCGCAATTTATCGGCAAGTTCGCCTTTTATCTCCGTAGGGAAAGGCCCTTCGCCAACTCTTGTAGTATATGCTTTCATAACTCCTATAACGCTATCAATTTTTGTAGGTCCAATGCCTGTTCCCGTGCATGCGCCGCCGGCTGTTGTATTGGAAGAAGTAACAAAAGGATATGTTCCATGGTCCATGTCCAACATTGTTCCTTGAGCACCTTCAAACAAAATATCCTTTTTTTGGTTTATATAGAGATTGAGCAACGAAACGGTGTCTTTAATATAGCCCTTCAATTGTTTCCCATATTCCAAATACTCTTGCATAAGTTGTTCATAAGATACGCCCTTTTCTCCGTAAATTTTTTGCAGGATTAAGTTGAGTTCTCTTAAATTTCTCTTCAGTTTCCAAGCAAGTTGCGTTTCGGACAGTAAATCCACCATTCTTATTCCGACTCTTCCGGCTTTGTCCAAATATGCAGGGCCAATACCCCTTTTTGTGGTCCCGATTCTACCTATGGTCTCTTCTTCTTTCAAACGGTCGGTAAGCTTATGATACGGCATAATAACGTTGGCAGATTTGCTAATATGAAGATTATGAGGACCTACGTCTATATTTTTTGAATGAAGTATTTTTATCTCTTCCAATAATGCTTTGGGGTCAATAACAACACCGTTGCCTATAACACATTCCTTATCAGGCCGCAGAATACCTGATGGGATTAAATGAAGGGTAAATTCTTCCTTGTCTATTACAACGGTATGCCCAGCGTTATTCCCGCCTTGATATCGGGCTATGATATCGGAACCTTCAGCCAAAAAATCTATTATTTTACCTTTTCCTTCGTCACCCCATTGAGTGCCGATTGCAATTATATTCATTAATCTATACTCCTGATTTCTTCAATAATCGCATTGGCAATTTCTTTTGTCCCAACTGCCGAAATATCGTTTCTGTCTTGTTTTAGGTCATATGTAACATCGTTGCCTTTTTTGATTACACTGGCAACTGCTTTAAATATTTTTTCCGAAGCTTCGTTTTCGCCCAAATAATCAAGCATCAAAGCGCCCGAAAGAATAGTTGCGCAGGGATTGGCTTTGTTTTTACCTTTATATTTGGGCGCAGACCCATGAACAGGTTCAAATACCGCTATACCGTCTCCTATATTTCCTGAAGGAGCAACCCCCAGCCCCCCAATCAATCCGGCGCATAAGTCAGATAAAATATCTCCAAAGAGATTAGTAGTAACTATAACATCGTATTCCTGCGGTCTTTTGACCAACTGCATAGCCATATTGTCAACAATTCTATCCTCAAATTCTATGTCAGGATAGTTGTTTGCAACTTCAGACGCTACTTCAAGAAAAAGCCCTGAAGAACATTTCAAGATATTGGCTTTATGCACGGCAGTAACTTTCTTTCTGTTTTTGTCTTTTGCGTATTCAAAGGCAAACCTGACAATTCTTTCTGAAGCTTTGCGTGTGATAATATTTTGAGAAATGCCCGCAGTCTGGTCTTCGTCAACCCAATAATCAACGCCGCAGTAAAGCCCCTCGGTGTTTTCTCTTATGATAACCAAATCTATATCCTTGAAAGCGCCGGGAACGCCGTCAAACGAAATGGCAGGTCTCAAATTTACAAACAGTTTTAATGCTTGTCTTATTTGAACGTTTACAGAGCGAAAACCTTTTCCAACAGGGGTAGTCAGAGGGCCTTTCAAAGCTACTTTATTTTTTCTTATGGAATCCAGGGTTTTTTCAGGCAAAGGAGTCCCTGTTTTATTCATAGTATCCTCGCCTGCATATTGCTCTTCCCACTGTATATCGACACCTGTCGCTTCGATTACTCTTACTGCAGCTTCGACTATGGATGGGCCAATTCCATCCCCTTTAATTAACGTGATTTTATAGGACATAACGGAGGTAATTGTATAGGAAGGTAACTTCTCTTGTCAATCTCAACAAATTTCTCTATGCTAATACGCTTTGGAATTATGCTGTTTATGCTTATAAATTGAGGTGTGTTAGGGATAGAAAACAAGAGGACAAGGAAAACTTCAAGACTTTTTCCCGAGTTTTTCCAATCTTTTTGAAAGTTCTTGCACCTTCTTGTAAAGAGAAGGGAGACGAGCAACTGAAGCCTTAATTCTTCTTTCTTCGTTATGGTCTCTTGCCGGATAACCTGATACTAATTTGCCTGCAGGAACGTCTTTCGTTACTACGGATTTAGCTGCAACTTTTGCTCCGTCACCTATCGAAAGATGGTCTACAATACCTACTTGTCCCGCCAAAATTACTCCATCGCCTATTTTAACCGAACCGCATATTCCAACCTGTCCCACTATTATGCAGTTTTTACCGATTTCTACATTGTGGGCTATTTGGACCAAATTATCTATTTTCGTCCCGTCTTTTATTAGTGTTTTTCCAAAAGTGGCTCTATCAATAGTTACGTTTGCGCCTATCCTAACATTATTGCCTATGATTACTTTACCTATCTGGGGGATTTTACGATAAGTTCCGTTTTCTCCTATAAAACCAAAACCTTCCGAGCCAATCACCGTTCCGGAATGGACTATGACATCATTCCCTATTTCGACATTTTCGACAATTGTAACCTGCGGATGAATATGGCAATTCTTTCCAATTCTACTGTTTTCTCCTATACAAGTATGAGACCGAATTACTGTCCCGTCCCCTATTTCCACTTTATCATCTATAACAGCATAAGCTCCGATTGAAATATTCCCTCCTAACTTTACCTGCTCCCCCAAAACAGCGGTGGGATGGATTCCGACACAATAGGGTTTATTTTGAACCCATAACTCCATAATTTTGCTAAAAGCCGCATAAGGGTTATCTATTCTAATTAAGGGCTTTCCGTTTCCCGGAGTTTTAGAATCCACAATTACGGCAGACGCTTTGGTTTTATGCAGAAATGGGGACAACTTGGAATTTGCAAAAAATGTTATATCTCCTTCTTTGGCTTCCTCCAAAGGAGCCACGCCTTTTATTAAAACTAAAGGGTCACCTACTATCTGTCCGCCTATTATTTCTGTAAGTTCTTTTAAAGTTTTTCTCATTTTAAAATTTTTATACCTTAAATCTTCAGTGCAAACCGGGCAGAGAGAAGAAGGAAAGGGGAAAGAACACTCTGCCCGGAATGCTCGCACATGCCTACTATCTAACAAATTACGTGCCAATGCCAAAACATATATCGTTAAAACATTCTTGGGCAAGGCGGTTTTCGTTTTATCCCCGTGTAATATAAAAACAAAAACCAAACTTAAATGTAGTATTATTACTACAATAATGGTAGTGTTTTAACCCCATATCTATAAAGGTAGCGAGCGGAGAAAAGGAAGTATAGATAGAAAAAGACAATAAATAAATTCTGTTTTCAACGGTTAAAATTATTCTTTAAATTGTTTCGGGTCTATTTTTAAATTTTTGATTTTCCGATATAGATTTTTCCTGTCTATGCCGGAAACATGAGAAGTTTTTGTAATATTACCTTTTGCTTCTTTTAAAATTTTCAATATAAAATTCTTATCAAAAGACGAGAGAAATTTTTTTTTAGATTCGGAATAGTTCACTCCGTCTTGATACGCGGTAAATTCATCCGAAAATTTCGTCCGAAAATTTCTCCCGATATCTTTGTTTTCCAGCATTTTAAAAAGGTCAGATGTTAAAATATCTTTTTCACAAAGAACCATCGCTCTTTCCATAATGTTTTCAAGTTCTCGCACATTGCCGGGCCACGAATAAGACATCAAAATATCCAACGCCTGTTTCTCTATACCTTTGATATTCTTTTTTAATTCTATGCTATACATCTTGATAAAATGTTCCACGAGATATGGGATGTCTTTTACTCTTTGCCTTAAAGCAGGAAGAGAAATAGGAAAAACATTCAAACGATAATACAAGTCTTCCCTGAACTCGCTTTTTTCTATAGCTTTTTTCAAATCAACATTAGTAGCCGCTATAATTCTAACATCGCAAGAAACGGTTTTCGTACTTCCTACTAATTCAAATTGCTGGTTTTCAATCGCTCTTAAAAGTTTGGATTGAAGATTAATCGGTATGGCCCCGATTTCATCCAAAAAAAGCGTGCCAGAATTCGCCACTTCAAATTTTCCTTTTTTATCCTCATAAGCGCCAGTAAAAGCACCCTTTACATGCCCGAAGAATTCAGATTCCAACAGATTTTCCGGCAATGCTGCGCAATTCACCACCACAAAAGGCGAATTTTTTCTGGGTGAATTGTAATGAATAGCATTAGCCACAAGCTCTTTTCCTGTTCCCGTCTCGCCGACAATCAAAACGGTGGATTTGGTTTTTGCCACTCTCGCAATAAGCTCCATAACTTTTTTGAACTCTGCGCTTTCCCCGACAATGAGCATACCTGATTTGCGTGACAATTCGTTTTTAAGGTATATATTTTCTTCTTCCAAGATTTTCATTCTAAAAACTTTGCCTATGATCTGTGTCAATTCCTCTAAATCTATGGGTTTTTTAACATAATCATACGCACCTTTTTTCATAGCTCTAACTGCAGAATCAACATCGGCAAACGCTGTAATCATAATAACGGGGATTTTCTTGTCTTTTTCTCTTATCCAGTCCAAAAGCTGCAAGCCATCCAGTTTGGGCATTCTTATATCCGTAACAATAAGCTGATAATTTTCTCTTAATATCTTATCGCATGCCACTTTTCCGTTGTCAGCCCAATCAACTTGATATCCTTCTTCTGCAAGTTTTGTCATCCACAATTTTGCTTGCCTTGACTCGTCTTCAACTATTAGAATTTTCTTTTTCATATTTTATACAGGAAGCGTTATTTTAAAAGTAGAGCCCTTTCCGACTTCGGATTTTAAAGTGATGCTCCCGCCATGGTTTTCCACAATCTTTTGTGAAATCGATAGTCCTAACCCTGTTCCATGCTCGCGCGTCGTATAAAACGGCTCAAAAATTTTCTTTTTAAGTTTACCTGATACTCCTTTGCCTGTGTCCGAAAAGACAATCTCTATCCATTTCCCTTCTGGTTGGCCTGGCCTTTTCCCAAATACAAGTTGAGATGAGATTTTCAACTTACCCCCTTCAGACATGGCTTCTGCCGCATTTAATATCAAATTAAGAAAAAGTTGTTGCAATTGAGATTGGTTTGCGCGAATCAAAGGAAACGATTCTTTATACTCTTTAATGACTTCAACGTTATTTTTTGTCAATGTGTCACTTACAATCTGAACAGTTTTATTCAGTACTTCTACTATGTCTGTCTTTTGTTTTTTTGTTTTCGGAGGTCTTGCAAATTGAAGAAAGTTCTCTGTAACTTTGTTTATGCGTTCGGTTTCCTCTATTATAAAATTTACGACTTCCTTCTTTTTTATTTCATCCAAGGAACCACTTTCCAGAATTTGTGCGGAATTTTTTATTATACCAAGCGGGTTTTTAATCTCATGAGCGACTTCTGCCGCCAACTGCCCCAGTGCAGATAATCTGTCAATTTTTCTAAGTTCTTCTTGCATCTTATGCATTTTTTTAAGTTCTTGAGCCATATTATTAAACGCAGATGCCAAACTGCCGATTTCATCTTTAGAAATAAGATTAATATGCTGATTTAAATCGCCCGAAGCTATGGCATTTGCTCCCTTAATAAATCTGCTTATGGGGTTTGTTATTCCGCGAGTTATAACATATCCCAAGGCTCCTGCCACTAATATCCATATACCCAAGAAAAAAGGAAGATATTCTTTAAGGACGGTTTGAAAAGCATAAGTTTTCGGAATACCTATAAGCATAAGTCCCAGCATTTCGTCTTGCCCCATAAAAGGTTTTCCTAAAGCCGCGTATGGCTTGCCTTTTAATGTTGCGCCTTTGTCATAATATGTTTCATGATTCTGAAAAATTGCTTTCTCAGCTTTTTCGGAAAATTGCACATCCCTAACTTCTTTTTCCTCTTCTTCGGAAATTCTTGCGAAAACCCGAACTGCCACTCCTGTAAGACGAGTTATATTCTGTTCGAATCTTTGACCCAATGGATATACCGTGCCTAACCCACCAATAATGTCTCCATTCTCATCTTTAATAGGCGATACTACTCCAGTCATCAAAGTCTTTAATTGCCCCACTCCTATTTCCATAAATAATTTCCCTTCCTTGGGATGAGGCCCCTTATAAAGGAAGACATTTTCGGCAATTGGCACATATGTTTGTTCATTCCATATCTTGCTTTCCGAGAAAAAATTTTGGGCACTCTTAATAAATTCGGGCTGTGTCAAACGAGTTTGATTACTCTCAAACGCGGCTTCCTGCAACTTTGAAATTTCCTCCTCTGCTATATTATACGCGCCATATACCGTGCTTTTAATATCCTCTTCCACACGTTTGGACATAATTTGAGTGGTTATAAAAATGGATATAATCATCGGGGCTATGCCAACCACAAGAAAAGAAAGAATAAGTTTCTTTTGTAATCTAGATTTAAAAATTCTCATATTCCTTAATTAAAGATTGGAAACCCTTTTTAGTCTGTGGTCTTTGGTCTATAGTCTTTAGTCCAAAAGATGTGGCTATTATACCACAATTATAAGCTATGCTATAATTGCTCGTTATGGAAAAAGTAATATTTAAAAAAATATACGAGATTTTCCAAAAGCAAAAGGGAGAAATATTTCTTGTGGGTGGTTCTGTCAGAGATATGCTTATGAACAAGCAATTAAACGACTTTGATTTTGCCACTTCCCTTCCACCGCAAAAAACAAGAGAAATACTTAATAAGAGTAAGATTAAAAACTTTCCTATAGGAATATCTTTCGGAACGGTTGGAGCTATTATCGACGGTCAAGAGATTCACATAACCACTTACAGAAAAAAAGAAATATATCGCCCCCGCAACAGGAAGCCATTAGTAGAATTTGGCAAAAGTCTTGAAGAAGACCTTAAACGAAGAGATTTTACGATTAATACGCTCGCAATCTCTCCCGAAGGAAAAATCATAGATATATATGACGGAACAAAGGACCTTTCAAAAAAACTAATCCGCACACCTTCTTTGCCTGATGAGTCTTTCGAAGATGACCCTTTAAGAATTTTAAGAGCATTCCGTTTCCAGTCGCAATTAGGATTTGAAATAGAAAAAGCGACTTACAAAGCAATCGAAAGAAACGCATTCAGGATAATGTATATTTCCGAAGAGCGGATTCAGGCAGAAATGAATAAACTCCTACTCGGGGATTTTGTCATAAAAGCGCTGACGGATATGATAAACGCAAAGATTTTGAATTTTTTTATCCCTGAACTTCATCCCTTAAAAAATCTTCATCAGGAAAGCGGTTATCATCATAAAGACGTATGGCTGCATACGTTAAAAGTAGTCGAAAACACGCCCAAAGATAAAACCTTAAGATGGGCGGCATTACTACATGATGTCGCAAAACCTTATGTAAAAACCAAAGAAAAAAACAAAATCCATTTTTACAGACATGAGGAACTCGGTTCAAAAATGGCTTACTCCATTCTATCGCGTCTAAAATTCCCCAAAGACCTTAAAGAGGATATTTGCTTTTTGGTAGCAAAACACATGCGCTGCAATCTTTACACACGAGAATGGACCGACTCTGCTGTAAGAAGATTTATAAAAGAAATGGGAAATAGACTTGACAACGTTCTTATTTTATCCAGTTGCGATATAACTTCCTACAGGAAAGAAAAAGTAAAAGAAAAAATCAAAATGCTTGAAGAATTAGGCGAAAGAATTAAAAATTTGAAATCCATAAAAGAATTGAAATGTCCAATTTCCGGAGATGACATTATGAAACATTTTAATCTCCTACCAGGACGTTTGATAGGAAAAATAAAAGATTTCATAATGAATGAAGTGATAGAAGGACGGCTGCCCCAAAAAGCCAAAAAAGAAATTTATTTCGAAACTGCCTCAAATTTTATCAAAAAATCAAAATCTCTTTGAATTACAAAAAATTAATCATTCGTCTTTTCGCCAATAATTTTTTTTATTTCTTCCAAATCCACAATATGATTTCCTTGATGAATTAAAGTAGGAGTTGTCAAAACATCGTTATATGCAGCTTCTGTTAACCCATCCACAGTGTCCACAAAGTATACAGGCACTTTTTGGAAGTCTTCTCCGAGTTCCCTTTTTAATTTTTCGCATTCAGGACAACCTGCGTTTTTCAAGAACAATTTTATGTCCATCTGTTTCTCCTTTGTATGTTTATGGTTTTGTTTCAATCCTCCAATGTTAGGCCTAAAACCGTACCCAGAGAGTTCTTAACCTATTCCGTAATTACCTTTTTCCCTATCTTTCAATTCTCCAACTTTAGATTTATTCCAGTTGTTTACACGAGAAAAATAACCAACTATACGAGTTACTCCATACACATCCGTGCTTCCACAATAACTGCAAGAACCATTCAATCCCCTACCCGAACGATGACAACTGTTGCATATAGTAAACTCAGGAGAAATGGTAAGTTGCGCGCATTGAGTGTTGTGAAATGTTTTACTCACAAGATTGACAATACTTTCTTTTGGCGGTTCTTGCTCTCCTATAAAAGCATGGATTATCGCGCCAGATTCAATCAAAGAATGGAACCTGCTTTGCTTTTCTATTCTTTCTACGAGTGAAATAGGCGAATCAGCCCTAAAATGTATTGAATTTGTATAATAATACTCCCCACCATTTATATCCCCTTTTATTACTTTTTCTGAAACAGGGAATTCCCTAAGGTCAATTCTTGCAAGGCGCCTAGCTGCTGATTCTGCAGGGGATTCTTCCAGCGCAATCTTTAAATCATATTTTTTCCCCATCTCTTTTGCTTTAAGATTTATCCAAGCAATAACCTTAAGACCAAGTCTGTAGGCATCTTCACTTTCATGAAGTTCCTCTCCTGTTAAATATTGAATGCACTCGTTAAGTCCAATTATTCCAACAATATAAGTTGACTGGTTTAAGTCAACATAGGGCTTGCCATCTTTTGCGGGTTTACCGATTTGCCATAAAGGAAGATTGGGAGCTGACATGAGTTTTGCTATAAAGTCCCTCTTTTGTATATGCGCCTTTATCACTAATTCCATAGCCCTTCCAATTTCCGCCAGTAACCCTTCGAAATTCCCAACACCTGCCCGATAAGAAGCCTGCGGAAGATTAATCGTAACATTCTGGAATCCGCAAAATCTCATGCTTTCAGGATGTTTTATCATATGCTGGTCTTCAACCACTGTTCTTAAACGACAACATTGGGAAAGAGTTACTTCATCCCTATCAAAAACAAAATATGGCGACCCATTCTCAGAAGCAATCTGACAAGCATATTCAAAAAGTTCATACTGCGAGGGATCAGTAAAAGTGTCATCGTTAATATGCAAATCCATTTTGGGGAAAGCAAAGACATGCCCGTAACAATCGCCTTCTCTCCACACATCCATTAAGGCTTTACAAAATCTTTGCGCTTCTTTTTTATAACCTTTATATGTCTTCCCAGTATATTTCCCGCCGGGGCCAACAGCAGGAACATTTGCAAGATAACCGGGAACACCAGTATGAATATTGAAATCCAAAAACAGTGTTTGTCCGCCCCTCGAGAAAGCATTTTGGGAGCCGGAAAATATAAGATATTGCGCTTCTTGTTTAAGTTCCTCATCGCTCATACCGACAAGATAAGGGGCATATAGAATATTTACATAACCTACTCCTAACGCTCCAGCATAATACGCCTGCATTGAAGCAAGAAATGTGTTCAGATGTCCTGTAAGCGTTCTTGCATGAGAAGCA
>CAZNJA010000012.1:0-241 GCA_964573245.1 uncultured bacterium | reverse complement strand
GCAGGCAAAGAAGAAGTGTCAAGATTATTTAATTCAAGTCCGTATTTTTTAATATATTCCAAAGAATGAGAGGAACAATAAACTCTAACCGGATAACCCAAATCATGGATGTGTATAATGCCTCTTAAATGAGCCTCGGAAACCTCAGGCGAAAAAAGCTTTTCCAAAGCATATTGCTTCAAAGTGTTTTCAGCAATTTCCAAATTTACAGCTTCAGGATTATTTGCGGCAATGTTGGAAT
>CAZNJA010000011.1:8636-37304 GCA_964573245.1 uncultured bacterium | reverse complement strand
TTTTGGTTTTCTCTTTAGCGATGAACCATTTAATTTTAAACCCTGCTATTTTAAAGATTGAGCTTCTGGATAAAGAGACCAATGAACAGGAGAAGAACATCAGGAAGAACCTTCTTTTATTATCGCGTAAGGACGAAATTATGACTGAATATGATAAATATGCGCCATACTTTGAAAAAATAGAGTCAAAACAAGAAGAGCCAATTACATTTTTAACAAGTATCGAAAATTTAACTAAGAATTCTTCTGTGGAATTATTGGATATAAAACCAGCTCTTTCTCAAGAAGAAGATGATTCAATAAAAGAATATTTTATAAGTTTAAATTGTGAAGCTTCGATGGGAAATATTTTTGATTTTCTTTATAGAATAGAAAACTCCGAACAATTATTAAGCGTAGAAAGAATGTTAATCACGCCGAAGGAAGAAGAAACCAATATTGTCAGATGTAATATGTATATATCAAAAGTGTTTATTTTACCCAGTAAATCAGAATTAAGTGTAAAATAGTATCATTAAAAGGGGGCTTTTAAATGGCAGGGAAAAGTAAAAAAATCAATAAAAAGATAAAGAAGACATTGAATCAAAAATACAATGAACTTAACATTATTTTCAATTCTTCGCCGACAATGATTTTTTATAAGGACCGTAAAAACCGTTTTATATATGTCAACGCCGCATTTGCTAAAGCAAATGGTCTTTCAAAAGGAAAGATTGAAGGTAAGACTCTGTGGGACCTTTATCCCAAGGAAGAAGCTGACCATTACTGGAAAGATGATAAAGAAGTTATAAAGTCCGGAGAACCGAAATTAGACATTATTGAAACAATGCGCACTAAGAAAGGCTTACTGTGGGTACAGACAAATAAAATACCGTACCGTAATGAAAAAGGGGATATTATAGGTATTATCGGATTTACCATTGATATTACCAAATACAAGAAAACAGAAGAAGAATTGAAAAAAGCTTACTCCAAACTCAGTGAAGCAAGAGTTGAACTCATTCAAGCAGAGAAAGCCAATGCCATAGTCCAACTGGCGGGTGGTGTAGCTCATGAGGTTAAAAATCCATTAGCGATCATTATGCAGGCAACTGAATATTTAAAAGAGAATGTTCATTCTCCTAAAAAAAACATACAAGATACTCTTAATATGATAATGGATAATATAAAAAGAGCTGACCATATTATCCGCACTCTTTCTGATTTTGTAAGGATATCAGAATTAACATTAAAATCACAAGATATAAAACCTACAATAATACATTCGTTAGATTTAATAAAACCCAGAGTTAAACTTGAAAATATTAAAATCGTTAAAGAATTTAAAAAGAATTTTCCGAGAGTTTTGATTGACGGTGCGAAAATGGAACAAGTATTTATTAATTTGTTTTTGAATGCTGTTCAAGCTATGCCTAATGGCGGAACAATTTTTATACGCGGTTATACAAAAAAACTTGATAAGCTGGAGAATAGGGTAGGTAGAAGAGCAAGTGATTATTTTGGACTTGGCGAAAAGGCGGCTATTATAGAGATAGAGGATACGGGTGCCGGTATTTCCAAGGAAAATCTGCAGAAACTTTACACACCTTTTTTTACTACAAAAGGTCCCAGAGGAGGAGCGGGCTTGGGCCTTTCTGTTACAAGGAATATAATTGAAATGCATACAGGTATGATAGGAGTGCAAAGTCAAGAAAATAAAGGAACAAAATGTATAATAACATTAAAAATTCGTGGAGGTAAATAATTATGGAAAAGAAAAAGATAATGATTGTTGATGATGAAGAGGATTTCTTGAAGATGTTAAAGTTGAATTTAGAACAAACCGGGGAATACGATGTTTTAACCTTATCAATTGCTAAAGATATTATATCCCGAGTAAACGATTTTAAACCTGATGTTATTTTACTTGATTTGCTTATGCCAGGGGTAGGAGGCATAGAAGCTTGTCAGATGTTAAATGAAGATCCTGTGGGTAGCCGAATTCCTATAATCGTGCTTTCTGCTTTGGATAAGGATATAGATAAACTTAAAGCTTATAAAGTGGGAGTAGTAGACTATATTACAAAGCCTGCACAAACAGATTTTATTATTAAAACTATAGAAAAAGCTTTAAAATTTAAAGAACAATAAATTGCTATATTTTCCTGAAGGGATACGGAATTAATTTACGTTTATTGTAGTTTTCTTATTGGGTTTGATCCTTACGTTTTCAATCTTTATAGGAGTTTCTTGAGAGGAACTATATATGTCAATCTTATATAATCCTTCTTCTAAAAGGGTGCTATACTGATTTTCTGAATGGATCCACATGGTTTGTCCGTCTACTCTTTCGCCTGTTTGATTGTCATAAATAACTATAGAGTTTAAAATATGAGTGTGGTTTATCAATAAAGTTCCAAGTTTACCATTATTTATTTTTTCTGCTTTTTGTTCTTTTGACTTTTGGTTTTTATTTTCGTCTATTTCTATCACTCTTTGTTCTACAGCTTCTGTAATAACAAAGGCAAGTTCATATGAACTATTTGCAGAATAATAGTTGCCTCCTCCTGCTTTTGCTATAGCTTCTAATTGGGTTTTTTCAATTAATTTCACATTAAGTCCCACAACATCTACTATTACTATTATGCCGTATTTATCTAATATATTAGAAACTAATTCTACAGGGTTACCGCCACATGTTTCTCTCCCATCAGTCAACAATAATATTGTAGATTTACCGTTAAATTGCTCAAGGTGTTCAGCTGCTCGGTCTAATGAAGCCATAAGAGGAGTTACTCCGGTTGGTTTCAAAGGTTCTAATGTTTTCCTTATAGCTGTTTTATCCAAAGGAGCAAGTGGCAAAACTATTTCTATATCGTCACATTTATCTTTTTCTCTATGTCCAAAAACCATAAGAGCAACATTTATCTCATCGGGCAGTTTATCGAGTAATTTGTTCAAAGCCATTTTTGCTGCCCATAATTTCTCTTTGCCGTCGCTAGTTAGTTGAAGCATGCTTCTTGAAGAATCCATAATAATCAATAAATTTTTAGCTTTTTCCTCTTGCGATAGTCCGCTGCTGTATATAATTAAAAATAAAACATAAAATATTATATATTTCGCTTTTTTACCCATAGTAACTATTTTTTAATTAGTTTAGACTGGTATTTTAAAGAGGGAGATTGAATGTGAATTTGGTTCCTTGAGCTTTTTTGCTTTCCACCCAAATTTTTCCACCATGTAGCTGGACAAGTTCTTTGGTGATAAATAAACCTAAGCCTGTCCCGCTTATATCGGTGGACACTCTATTGCCTCCCTGTTGAAATCTATCAAAAACTTTGTCAATGTCTTTTTCGTCTATTCCTATACCTGTATCACTTACACTGATCTCCAGCTTGTTTTTTGGTTCTATTAATTGAACTTTAATGCTAATAACACCATTTTGGGGAGTAAATTTCATAGCATTTCCAAGTAGATTATTGAATATTTGGATTACCCGGAAAGAATCTATGTTAACATCAGGTAAATTCTCAGCAATTATTTTATCTATTTTAATGGATTTTGAATCTGCCCAACCCTGCAAACTCTCGCAAGCATCATTGATAACTTTTTCTATCTGGGTAGGTTTTAACTCCAGTGTCATCTTCTTTGATTCCATTTTAGAAAGGTCTAAAATATCATTGATAAGATAAGTAAGTCTCTTCAAATTATTCCCAGTGATATTGAGAAAGTTTTCTTGTTCTTTAGTGAGTGGACCAGCTGCTTTACTTAATATTAAATCTACCGATTTCTGGATAGATATCAAAGGTGTACGTAATTCATGGGAAATGCTGGAAACAAAACTTGATTTCATCTCTTCCAATTCCTTTTGTTTAGTAACATCGCTCAAAACTGAAACCATCCCTATAGTTTTCCCGTTTTCATTTTCTATTACAGCGCTACTTGACCTTAAAACTTTTTTAGTCTCATCTTTGGAACTTTGAATAACTATTTCCTGCTTTTCTTCAGTGGATTTTTTAAAAGACAGTAGATACTCATCCCCGAGATTATTAAGATTAGGTCTGTTCTTTTCCTCTTTAACTCCAAGAAGGTTTTTTGCAACGGGATTCATTAAAAGAACCTCACCTTTATTATTTACGACTACCAAACCTTCGGCAATACTTCTAATAATTGATTCAGTCTGTTTTTTGTCCGAATCCAGCTTAGTATACTTTTGCTGAACCATTGTTAGGTTTTGGTTTTGTTCTTTGATTGTAGTATCATATTTCCGGCTTATTTCCTGAGTAACCGTATCAACCTTTTTTTGAATTTCTTCTTTAAAAAGACTGGAAATTTTTTTAATAGTTTCTTTTTTTTGATGACCCTCGGAATTTGTCAATCTATTTATTTCTTCGAAAATAACTGAATCGATTGGCTCTTTTTTGGAGGGCATATATTGTTCTGATATCTGAGCATGTTGTTTAGCAAAAAAAATCAAAATAAAGGCAATTAATAAACTAACAATGACAATTGCTACAAAAAATATTAATGGGAAATTGTTGGTTTCTTTAGCTAGTTCATCAGTTGCATAAACTTGATTGTACAAGACTATATAGAAAATAAATACAATTATTGTTCTAAATGAGATGGATTTAAGCATTACCCTTCTTCTGATTCTGACAGCTTTCCATATAGAGTCATTTCAATAAGTTGAGCTGCTTTCGTAAAATCATCACCTTTGCAATAAAAATCCGTGGCACCTGCCTTTTTTGCCTGTTCTTCTTTTTCCTTATCTCCGTGCGCACTGACTATAATTACAGGAAGGTCGGGATATAGAGCTTTGATTTGTTTTAATAATTCTAATCCGCCTATTTTGGGCATTTGTAGATCTAAAAATACTATTGCAGGTCTATCTTTTTTTATTTTGGATAGAGCTTCTTCTCCTGAATTAGCTATATCCACCATATATCCTTGGTTTTTTAAATAGAAACTTGTTAATTCCAAATATTCAGGGTTATCATCAACTAATAAAACTTTGTTTTTTCCCATTTTTTTATACATTTAAGGGGCGATTTGATTGCCCAATAATTGAAATGCCACTAAAAGAGCTACAAATGCTAATGCCTCCGTAAAAGCAAGAGTGATTATCATGGCGGTAAAAATTTTAGGTGAGGCGGAAGGGTTACGGCCTAAAGCTTGAATACTTGCGAATGAACTGGCTATAAACACTATTGAAGGTCCCAATACAGATAAAGAAATAATTAACACAACTGCCATATTATGGCTCATTTTTTGCTCTCCGCTTTTTCCATAATTACGGTTACATAGTTTTTTTCTACTTTGGCTATCCCACGCAGGATATGAAAAGTGCTTTCATCTATTTGAATCTTGCCTTTTACTAAACGGCTAATAAGGTTTTTGTGAAATGGTAGGACTTCAAACATGCCTTGTTCCCCTGGTAAAATTACACTTTGAGCTTTTCCTCTAAAAGCTATCTCTTGAGATGTAATAGCTACTACATTAATCATTGGGTTTAGTCGTTCATTTATTTTCTTCTGCTTCTTTTGTTTCTTCTTGTTTTTCTTCTGGCGTTTTAGTTTGTGTTTGTTCTTTATCTTCTAATTCAGGTCCAGAGAAAGAGGATTCTGCTGCTTCAGACGTGGTTTGTTCGATAGAACGGGTTGAACGAATCCAGGCGAAGAAAAAGGCGGCTCCCAATACTAAAATAAAAGTTATGATTATGAAGATTACCATCCATGTAGCTGTTTTTGATGGTATGTCTGATTTCAATTTTGATTCTTCTAACATTGCACGTTGTGAATGTCCGCTTTCACCTTTTCCAGCTGTTACCCAAAAATTTCTCATTCTTTCTATATTTTCTTGAATATGGCTTAAGGTGTTCATATTATCACGGTAAGTTGCTACTTCTTGTTTGAATGAAAGTCCTTCAGCTTCTTTTTGGGAGGTAATAGTTTTTTCGATTTGGGTAGCTATTTCATCGGCAATTTCTTTAACTGTAGAATATTGTTCGGTATTTTCCGTAGAGTTGAGAATACTTTCTGCTTGAGCTTTTAAAGTATTCAGCTTATCTTCGGAAATATACCAAATATCCTTTAATTCAACGGAAAAAGTCATAGTTTTACCTGCAGGCAGTTTAATATTCGATTTATAAACATAGTATAAACCGCGTTCTGTGTCGTATTCTAAATTTAGTCCACCTGTGCTTACAACATCTTTAGGAGTTACTTCTTGGGGAAGATATTCTTTAATGCTTACACTCTGGGTTTCTTCTTTTGAAGGATTGACTGCCAAAAGCCTCATATAAACATTTTCTCTTTCTTGGGCAATTGCTTCTGGTATCAGCATTTCCGCTATTATTAGAAAGCTAATTATAATGCTATAAATTATATGCCAGGTTTTTAAAGTGTGTCTCATTATTTTATCGTTTCCTTAATATTTGCTTTTCCTTCTTGTACATCCTATCTTATCTTCTTCCTTTTTTATATATTTTACTTAAATAGGATACTCTTTATTAAGTATTATAAGATTGCAATTTGCGAAAATCAAATGGTTGCTTTTGAATAACGTATAATTTATAATTAACCGGGACAAAAAGTGAAATGCCTAAACGTGTAGGAGAGATTTTAGTAGGTAATGGGCTTATTAATTCGGAGCAACTCCAAGAAGCTCTTGAAGAACAGAAAACAACAAAAGAGTTTATAGGCACTATACTGGTGCGTAGAAGGTATATTGAGGAAAAAACTTTATTGCAAATTTTGTCGAAACAGTTTGACATTAGCTATATTAGCATTAAAGATAGATATATAGATGTAGCTCTGGTTAAAGAATTTCCATATTATTTAATCTCAAAACATAAGTGTTTCCCAATAGAAAAAGACGCTGATTCGATAACAATAGCTGTTATTGATCTTTTGGATGTCGTAGCTATAGCGGAAATTGAAAAAATCGTTAATCCCTTGAAATTAAAAATTGTTCTTACTTCCAGAGATGATATGGCAGAAATCATCAAACGGTATCATCAGTATAGAAACAGGTTTATAAGAAATTTAATCGAAAAAACCAAAGATTAAAGGTGGAATATGGTTAATAAAAGTGATTCTATCCTATGCCGGTCTTTGTTGGATAAAGGGTTAATTTCAAAACAGTTATTAGATTCTTTAATAAAAGATGCTGAAAATTCCAACCAGGAACTCAGATTTCTTTTGCTCCAGAAGGCAATAATATCAGAGGAAGATATCTTGAAAATCTTGGTTGAACAATTACATCTTGATTTTGTAAATATAAGAGAGATATCTATTGATAAAACATTAATAGACGAAATACCGGTCAAAATTCCTTCTTATTATAAATTTGTTCCATTGAAAATAGAAAATAAAATATTGACAATTGCCGTGTCTTATCCTTTGTCTGTAAAAGCCCAAGATGAAATTAGGACCTATTTGGGATATGAGATTAAGCAGGTTCTTGCTCTTGAAAATGAAATAATTGAAACTTTGAAAGCGATGTATGGGTTAGGAGCTATTACTGTTCACCAAATACTCCAAAAGACGCCTAAAGAACAAATGGCTGTTTCTGAAACTGTAAGGGAAGAGAACGTAGAAGATATCGAAAAACTTACCGAAGAGCCATCTGTTGTTAAGCTGGTTAATCAAATAATTCTGGATGCATTTAAGAAAAGAGCTACTGATATACACATCGAACCTTATAGGGATAAACTTAGATTACGTTATCGGATAGATGGCATTTTGTATAAATCTAATGTCCCCGTACAACTTAAAAATTTCTTAAAACCGATATTTTCAAGAATAAAAATCATGTCTAATTTGGATATTGTGGAAAGAAGGCTTCCGCAGGATGGACGGGCTATAGTTAAAGTTCAAAATCAAACATTAGATTTAAGGATTTCTACTTTACCCACTCCTTTTGGAGAAAGCATGGTTATTAGGATATTGCCAATGAAATTACTACTTAACATAGAAGGATTGGGTGTTTCTCCTCAAGATTTAAAGACAGTAGAAGATTTGATAAAAAGACCCTATGGAATAATCTTCGTTACTGGGCCGACCGGAAGCGGTAAAACTACCACTCTTTATGCTGCTTTGAACGAACTAAACACCGAGAATTGTAAAATAATCACAATAGAAGACCCTATTGAATATGAGATTGAAAACATAACTCAAATACAAGTGGCTCCTCAGACGGGTTTGACTTTTGCTAGGGGTTTAAGAAGTGTATTAAGGCATGACCCCGATGTAATAATGGTGGGAGAAGTTAGAGATTTGGAAACTGCTGAAATAGCTATGAGGTCAGCATTGACTGGACATTTAGTTCTTTCCACTTTGCATACGAATGATGCTGCAAGCGGGATTACAAGATTAATAGATGTCGGAGTTGAACCTTATTTTATTGCTTCAAGCGTAAGTGCTTTGATGGCTCAGCGATTAGTGCGGTTGATTTGTCCGGATTGCAGGAAAGAGGATAAAACCAAATCTTTAGAAATAAAAAAAATGATTGCATCAAGTCTTGGGATTCAAAATTCGGAAGTTAAAATTTTCAAGGGAGAAGGTTGTAAAAAATGTAACTCTACAGGTTATTATGGCAGAACTGCTATATATGAAATTTTAATCATCAATGAAAAGATTAGAGAATTGATTTTATCAAAAGCATCTTCAAGTAATATAAAAAAGGTCGCATTGGAAAACGGAATGCATTCCTTAAGTCAAAATGGGTGGCAAAAAGTAGTTAAAGGTTTAACTACGCCCGAAGAGGTGCTGAAAAACACTTTGATGGAAGAGGAAAAAGGCAATTAAAAGATAAGTTATCCTAGGTATTATTATCAACTTAGTAATTTTCGCAAATATGGTATCCTTGAGCGATGATTCCCAAAATAATAGAAGACTTTTTATCCGATTAAATAATAAACTTAATCTTAAATATCAAGTTGTAAAATCACCGCAAAAAATATCTTTAGAAAAAACTTCTTCGGAACAATTCAGTATATTGAAAAATGTTAGTGCAGGAGGAATACTTTTTATTGCTTTTCAGCAATTTCCTATAGGGACAATCTTACATATTAATTTGGAATTATTAGATAATGAAGAACCAATAAAATGTTTAGTGAAGATTATGAGGATAAGGGAAATAGAGGAAAATAAAACTTATGAAATGGGAGCGTGTTTCCTAGACTTGTCCAACAGAGAAAGAAACAGGATTTCAAGGTATGTAACGGGGGAATGGTAATATTATGCCTTTATTTAAATATCAGGCTAAAAAAAGCCCTAAAGAAATAATAGAAGATGTTATAGAAGCTGAGAGTAGAGAAAAAGCAATTGAGAAACTTAGTCAAAAAAACTGTTTCCCAATTAAAATAGAAGAAATTCCTCAAGGATTTACATCTGTTTTGGGTACTGCAGTAGTCTCCTATAGAAGAATAAAAACAAAGAGTGTGATAACTTTTAGCAGGCAATTAGCCAGTTTATTAAAATCGGGGGTTCAACTTTCCAAAAGTTTGACTATAATTTTAGAACAAACAGAAGACATTCATTTAAAAATTTTGTTAGAGCAAATTTATTCAAAGATAAAAGATGGTGAATCCTTTTCTTCTGTGCTGGTAAAATATCCAAAGATTTTTTCTCCTCTTTATATAGCTATGGTCCAAGCAGGGGAAAGTAGCGGTAATTTATCGGATGCATTGGTTAGAATATCGGATCATTTAAAAAAACAGAATGCATTTTTATCTCGTGTGCGCAGTGCTCTCATATATCCTATTTTAATGTCCATTCTTGGAGTATTGACCATAATGTTTATGTTTGTTTTCGTAATGCCTAGACTTGTAAAAATGTTTTCTGATATAGGTCAAGAACTACCTTTGCCTACACAAATTATTCTGGCTATAAGTTCCGGATTACAGCGATGGTGGATATGGATATTAATAGTAATAGTTGTGTTAATC
Source organism: uncultured bacterium (assembly GCA_964573245.1). Classification (GTDB taxonomy): domain Bacteria; phylum CAIJMQ01; class CAIJMQ01; order CAIJMQ01; family CAIJMQ01; genus CAZNJA01. The sequence goes on along the minus strand of CAZNJA010000011.1, from coordinate 27,373 downwards.
CTTGTTTTTAAACGGGGAACAAAAATTCATAGGACTGTTTTTAGCCAGCTTAAATTACATATACCAATATGGGGTAATTTTAGCTTAAAAGTGGAATTGGGCAGATTTTGTCGTAGCTTGGAAATTTTGGTAGTAAGCGGTATTCCCATTTCAGAAGCTATCAAAATTGCAATCCCGATTTTTGATAATGAAGTATTGAAAAAAGCGGTTGAACAAGGACATAAACAGGTAGAAGAGGGTGGCTCTTTCGGCAATGCTTTGAAAAAATTAAAATTATTTCCCACTTTTATGACTAATATCATAATTATTTCAGAAGAGTCAGGTAAATTTGCTGAAGGTTTCTCGGAAATCGCCAGTTCCTATGAAACAGAGACTGAGGAGATGTTAACAACGTCGGCGGCAGTTTTAGAGCCTTTAATGATTTTGGTTGTCGGAGCAGTAATAGGTTTTATAGTAATTGCAATGCTTTTGCCTGTTTTCCAAATAAACCTAATGGTTAAATAGATCCACATGGGAACCTTTAGAAATAAAATCACTAAAATTAATATGAAATATGCGTTTGGTTTTCTTTTAGCTTTCTTGTATCTTTTGAGTTTGCAAACTGACGTATATTCGCAAGAATGGATAGAACTTAAAGGTGAACATTTTATAATTTATTCTACCAAAGAAGAAAAATTTACAAAACAAGTATTAGACAAAGCAGAAATATACTATAAACAAATTGCTGTTAACTTGGGTTATCAGAGATATTCTGATTTTTGGTTGTGGGACAAAAGATGTAAGATTTATCTTTATTCAGACCACGAATCTTATGTAAAAGCAAATAACCGCCCTGTCTGGTCACATGGCCAAGCTAACTATATTGACAAAACAGTATCTAGTTATATAGGAAGCCAAAAATTTATTGATGTAATTTTACCTCATGAATTAGGACATTTAATTTTTAGGGATTTTGTGGGATTCAAAGGAGAGATCCCTTTATGGTTGGATGAGGGAGTAGCTCAGTGGCAGGAAAGGTCAAATCCTCATGTAGTTAAAAATAGGGCGGTTAGCTTATTAAAAGTCGGCAAACTCATTCCTTTGAAGACAATTATGGAGTTAGATATCAGAAAAATTGAAGACGAAGAATTGGTTCGTATTTTTTATGCACAATCAGCTTCTTTAGTTGATTTTTTAATTAGAAAATATGGAACAGGCAAGTTCACTACTTTTTGTAGACGGCTTCGTGACGGAAAAACTTTAGAAGAAGCGCTCAAATTTTCTTATTCTTCTATACGCGATATAAAAGATTTAGAGAAAGAATGGGAAAAATATTTATTGGAACAATAACTCTTTTACATGATAGAGATGAAATAAAAGAATGCGTGACCTATTAAAAATTCAGAAGTACTTAAACTCAGTTGGTAGAGTAACGGCCTTTTAAGCCCAAAAAAGCAAAAAAACAAAACAGCAATCAAGGGGGCAGATTCGAGTTGCTAAAACTGGATTTGCCCTCTTTTTTATTTGTATCAATTTGTATGGATTTGCATCAGTTTGTACCTGTTATGGACACTATTTGGACACCAGCATTCAATCCGCAAATCAACAGGAAGGAACATGAAAAATGTCTTAAGAGTTTAAGTCCAAGTTAGAAAGAGGGTTAGATTTTAGTGTGAAAAAGAGTAAAATACAAAATTAGGTTAAATAGATAGAATGATATTCTTTATTGTGTCTATCTTTGCAGAATGGAAGGTATAATAAAATGAATTTTAGTGGATTGAATTTCTTAAAAGTATCTGGTACAGGTAATGATTTTATTATAGTTGTGAATTTAAAAAACGAATATAACTACAATTGGCCGAATTTGGCGCGTATTATCTGTAGACGTCATCTCTCCATAGGTGCTGATGGACTTGTGGTGCTGGAGAAATCTAAAAAAGTAGATGCTTGGATGAGAATATTCAATCCCGATGGTAGCGAAGCAGAGATGTGCGGAAACGCAGCACGTTGTTCCGCCAGAGTTCTAATGGAAGAAAAACTAACTTCTTCAAGTGATGTACAAATGGAGACGCTTTCCGGGATTATTATAGCTCAAGTTAAAGGTAATAATGTAAAAATAAGAATAGCTAACCCCACAAACTTCAAAGATGATATACACGTAAAAATAGAAAACGAAGATTACAAAGGCAGCTTTATTAATACTGGCGTGCCGCATGCGGTATTTTTTGTCGACGATATAGAGAAAATAGACCTTCTCAAAATCGGTCCTAAAATAAGATATGACAAACAATTTCAACCCGCAGGGACGAATGTTAATTTTGTCCAAGTGTTGAGTAAAGATTCTATTTCCATACGTACATATGAAAGAGGAGTAGAAAGTGAAACCTATGCGTGTGGTACTGGGGCATTGGCTTCGAGTATTATCGGATACCTAAAAGGATTGTTGCAAGCAAAAAGCATTAAGGTGCTAACCAAAGGCGGAGAATTATCTGTTGAAATAGAACGGGAGAATGGCGAAATAAGAGATGTTTATCTTGAAAGTTCCGTAGAAATAATCTATTCAGCAAAATATTTACCCCGTTAGAGATGAAAAGGAAAATTTATGACTTGCCATATGATTTCAGAAAATAAAGATAAAGGATGCTTTGCCCTTATTTTAGTTTACGGTCGCCATAAGGCGACCTATCTCTAACGGGGTTCAGGAGAACGAATAAAATGATTGATATTTCCAAAAAACTCAAATCACTTGTTGAATATCCTTTTGCAGAACTTGATGGAAAGAAAAAAGAAGTTATCAAAAAAGGTATTAAAGTTATTGATTTGGGAATTGGCGACCCGGACTTGCCACCACTTCCCAATGTAATAGAAAAATTAAAGAAATCGACAGAAATCCCCAATATACATAAATATCCTTCATATAAAGGTAGCGGAGAACTACGCCATGCTGTTGCCCAGTGGTATGAAAATAGATTCGGCGTAAAACTTGATTCCGACAGAGAAGTTTTGATTCTCATAGGGGCTAAAGAGGGGATAGGTCATATCCCCCTGGCTTTTGTAAATCCAGGAGATTATGTGCTAGTTCCTGACCCTGGATATCCTGTTTATCGTGCCGGAACAATCCTTGCAAGTGGGATTCCTTTTACTATGCCCTTACGTGAAGAGAATGACTTTTTACCTGACTTCTCAAGTCTTGAAAAAAACTCATCAATACTTAAGAAATGTAAAATGATGTATATAAATTATCCAAACAATCCCACTAGTGCGGTAGCAGATGAGGATTTCTTTGAAGAGACTGTGGATTTTGCACAACGCCACAAAATTATTGTATGCCATGACGCAACATATTCTGAAATTACTTTCGATGGGTTTAAAGCAAAAAGCTTCTTAAGCACAAAAGGTGCTAAAGATGTTGGCGTAGAATTCCATTCTCTATCAAAATCGTGCAATATGACAGGATGGAGAATAGGTTTCATTGTAGGGAACAAAGACATAATTGCTGGGTTGGGTAAAGTGAAAACGAATTTGGATTCCGGGGCTTTTAATGTTATTCAACTTGCAGCAGTAGAAGCAATTAGAACGATACCTGAAAATTTAGAAAGGATACTCCCCATATATATACAAAGAAGAGACATTTTAGTTGAAGCATTAACAAAAATTGGTTTTAAGATAAAAAGTCCGAAGGCTACATTTTATCTTTGGGTACCTATTCCTATAAAAATGAAATCTGCCGATTTCTGCGAAAAATTGCTTGAGGAATGTGGAGTTCTAGTTACCCCTGGGACTGGCTTTGGGGCTGAGGGCGAAGGCTACTTCAGAATTAGCCTTACCACTGCAATTGCCCAGATAGAAGAAGCTTGTCATAGAATAAAAAGTTTGAAGTTGTAGAAGCTTTAACAAGTAATGAAGTTTTTCTCCGCTTTTGGAAAAATTTCCTTAAGTTACCACGTTTTTTATGGTACAATATCATCAAATAATTTGAAGCATTTCACCCACGACGTTGTGAAGGTTGTGGGTTTTTATATTATATTTTAAAAGTAGAATCTGGTAGAGGTAATAGAACTAAAAGACCACCCTTGGTTCGTCGCCTGCCAGTTCCATCCCGAATTCAAATCCAAACCCGATAAATCCCATCCTCTTTTTAGAGATTTTGTTAAAAATTCACTTAAACGTTAATACTGTTGCAAGAGATATTAAAAGAATCTTTTTATACGCATTCATACCAATTCGTGTTTATTATAGACACTATATGGACACCAAAGGTGAAATTGAGTACAATAGACCGTTATCCTGAGCAATGAATAGTTAAATCGGGTAGCGGCTTTCATAGCCATAACACTTTTTTTGTCTTGACGAGGTTTTATAGAATAATGTACAATGGCGGCTTTAAAACCAGTAGCGGTAGCTGATATAAAATTTGAATTATAAGTAATTTTCGGGGCAATAACTCAGCTGGTAGAGTAACGGCCTTTTAAGCCGTGAGTCGGGAGTTCGAATCTCCCTTGCCCTACTGTCCCCATCGTCTAGAGGCCAAGGACCCCAGGTTTTCAACCTGGTAACAGGGGTTCAATTCCCCTTGGGGACGCCATAAACTATATTAAAAATTAAATATAAAATATCAAAAATTACGAATCTCCGAAATAACCGTTTTCTTATCTTTCCCATTTCTTGTTTTTTATAGCTCAAAACGGGGTCCTTTTATGAAAAAAGCAGTTGTTTTAACAAGTGGAGGGCTGGATTCAACAACGGTTCTTGCCATTGCCAAAAGCAAAGGTTTCAAACTTTACGCTTTGACTTTTGATTATGGGCAAAGACATAAAAAAGAATTATTAAGTGCAAAGAAAGCCGCGAGATATTTTGATGCCGCCAAGCATAAAATTATAAAAATAGATCTCCGCTGTTTTGGTGGTTCTGCTTTGACCGGCGATATGAAAGTTCCGCGAAACAGAAACCTTAAAAGCAAGAAAATCCCTTCCACGTACGTTCCCGCAAGAAACACTATATTTCTTTCTTATGCTTTGGCGTGGGCAGAAGTTTTGAAATCCCATGATATATTTATAGGCGTTAATGCAATTGATTACAGCGGATACCCCGATTGCAGAGCTGATTATATAAATGCGTACCAAAAGATGGCTGACCTTGCTACAAGAGAAGCAGTTGAAGGCAGATCCATAAAGATTCATACTCCTTTAATTAATTTAAGTAAAGCCGAAATTATAAAAAGAGGCATACAGTTAAAGGTTAATTACTCGATTACGCACAGTTGTTACAATTCTGCAAAAGATGGATTAGCGTGCGGAAAATGCGACAGCTGTATTTTAAGAAAAAACGGTTTTCAAGAAGCAGGTATAAAAGACCCGACAAATTATTCATAAGATTGGAAAGTCAAAAAAATTCCTTTTCTGCGTTAATTGCATTCATTGTTGTCGATTTAGTTTGAAAATACTTCCAAAATGTGTAAAATAAGCTTGAAATGAAAACTGTTGGAAAAATTAAGATGGGAAAAGAAACGGAAAAATTGCGTAAAACGGTTGCCGAATTTAAAAAAGTGGAAGCTCAATGTAGAACTTTACAGGGAGAAAACGCTAAACTTTCAAAAATAATTGAAACTACCAAAGACGCTATATTTATTATTTCTAGTGATGCCAAAATTATCTATACAAATCCTGCAATGGACCAACTTTTTGGTTATAAGAAAGGAGCATTGATTGGTAAGGACCCTACGGTTTTTAATGCAGAAGAACCCGATTCAAAAACGTTTGTAAAGAATACGTTAGAAATTCTCAAGAAAAAGGGATACTGGGAAGGAGAAATAAATAACAAAAAAAAGGATGGCACTAAATTTACAAGTCATGTAAGAATACGTGCTCTTAAAAACGGCAAGGGAGAGATAACAAGCTTTCTTTCCACTGAACAAGATACTACCGAACATAACAATATAAAAAATCAACTTAATGAAAGCGTGGGTAAACTTCAAAATGTTCTTGAAGAAACCATACATGCAATAGCGTTGACAATTGAAAAAAGGGATTTGTTTACAGCGGGTCATCAGCGCCGTGTGGCAGAGTTGGCTTCAGCAATAGCCAAAGAAATGAATCTTCCAGAAGATAAAATTACAGGGATTTATATGGCAGGGCTTTTGCATGATATCGGAAAAATCAATATTCCTGCTGAACTTCTTATGAAACCTTCCAAACTAAATAAACTGGAATTTGAACTGATAAAAAATCATCCTCAAGTAGCCTATGATATATTGAAGGAGATAGAGTTTCCTTGGCCACTTGCCAAAATAGCACTTCAGCATCACGAAAGGATGAATGGTTCGGGCTATCCAAATGGGCTTAAAAGTAAGGATATTATTCTTGAGTCGCGTATATTAGCTGTTGCTGATGTGGTTGAAGCAATGTCTTCCGCTCGACCTTATCGCCCGGCATTGGGAATTGAAAAAGCATTGGAAGAAATTTCCAGTAAAAAAGGGTTGCTTTATGACACAAAGGTGGTTAATACCTGCGTAAATCTTTTTAAGGAAAGAGGGTTTAGGTTTAAATAAAGTTATCATGGAAAAACAGACGATATTCAACTTTAAAGAAAACAGGAGTCAGGCGTTACAGGCTCTGATAGATAGTAATAAAGTTGCAAAAAGCAGCAGAAATAAATTTGTTTTGTCCCCAAGCAGTTTGAATATTTTCAGGGATTGTCCTCGTTGTTTTTGGTTGCAAATGAATTATGACATAAGAAGACCGCGGGGCGCGTTCCCTTCCATTGCGTCGGGATTGGACAGAGTAATAAAAGAATATTTTGACACTTACAGGGAACAGGGAACTTTACCGCCTTTGCTTAAAGGTAAAATTGAAGGCAAATTGATACCGCAGTTGCCCAAGAAATTATATTTCAACGATACTTCCAAAAACGCTTCTTTGATGGGCATGCTTGATGAATGTTTGATAATGCAGGGCAATATGTATGTGCCTTTGGATTATAAAACTAGAGGTTCTTTGCCTTCCAATGTGCATCCTGCATATCAACTGCAGATGGACATGTATACTTTGCTTCTTGAAAAAAATAATTATAAAACAAATAGCTTAGCATACCTTATGTATTTTGTCCCAGGTTTCGGGAAACTGCACGAAGGTATTCCCTTTAATATAAAAATGATGGAAGTGAAAACTTCCATTGAAAGGGCGCTTGAGATTTTTCATGAGGCCCTGGATTTGCTGAAGCAGCAAACACCTCCCGGACCTTCTGACAATTGCGAATATTGTAACTGGGTAAAACAATTAAAGGAAAACGCCACAAAGTAAAACACTGTAACAATAGGGATAAAATATGTCGCATCTAATTCGATTTGGGGTTTCTATAGACGAAAAACTTTTGGAAAAATTTGATGAAATAATAAAAAGCAAACAGTACTCCAACCGTTCTGAAGCAATAAGAGACCTTATAAGAAGAGCCCTTGTAAAAGAACAATGGCAGAATGAATCTTTGGTTATCGGAAGCATTTCTTTGGTATATGACCATCATAAAACTGATCTGGTGGAAACATTGATTGAGGTGCAACACGAATTCCATAATCTTGTTGTTTCCACCCAACATATTCATGTGGACCATGATAATTGTTTTGAGGTGGTTATCGTAAAGGGGAAAGCGAGACAAATCCGCAAATTGGCTCAAAGAATGCAGTCGGAAAAGGGAGTAAAATATCTAAATTTGAGCGCATCCACTACCGGTAAAGGTATTCTTTAAGAATTTTCTCTCTATTTTTTCCATTAACTCCTTGACAAGAAAAAATTATAACGTATAATTGAGATTGAGAATTAATTGCAATTATGAAAAAAAGTTATACTGAAGAATTCAAAAACTATCTGCAAAAGAGGGGCATGAAATTTACACCTGAGAGAAAAATCATTTTGGATGAAGTGTTTTCCCTTCGCACCCATTTTGATGTAGAACGATTGTATAAAAAGCTTCACCGATATGCAAAAGGTATCTCTTGGGCTACTATCTACAGGACTTTACCTTTACTTATTGAAAGCGGATTGGTAAGGGAAGCGCTTCGCTACAAGGAAAAGGTAAGTTATGAACACACATTCGGTCAACAGCATCATGACCATATGGTATGTATTGGATGTGGAAAGATTATAGAATTTCGGGATGAAAGGATTGAACGATTACAAGATAAGATTTGCAAAAAGTATAAATTTACACCAGTGGAACATAGGTTAGGTATTAAGGGATATTGTGATAAATGTAAGTCTCGTTAGGGATAATCTTGGAGCAGATTTTAGTGCTTTTAAATTTCGGGTTTTATTTGAAGTTTCTGTCGAATGGATTAGGAATCTCTATCGGGGTAAAAAAAGGGAAGGGCTTTAAATGAGTTCGGAAAATCGTGTTTCGTTGTTTAATATGTCCGTGGGCAAAACAGGCACAATAGTACAGATTGACGGTGGGTTGGGCATGCTAAACAGATTGGATTCAATGGGTATCAGGATGGGCAGTAAAGTGCAGAAAGTGACAGGACAATGGATGAGAGGGCCTGTTATGTTAAAGGTTGGAAATATGCGGGTTGCTTTGGGTTTCAGTATGGCTCGAAGAATATGGGTGGAAATGGAGTAATAAACCCAATGTAAAAGTCAAAAATCAAAGTGCAAAATGACAAACCAAAAACTAAATAACCAAACACCAAGATACAATAACCAAATAATAATCAATTACCAATTCTCAATAACCAAACAATATTTTTAAAAATGTTGGTTGTTAGATACTGGTATCTTGTCTCTTGTTTCTTGATAGTTCAGGACATTATATTTACATTTCAATATGTAATTTTCCTCTGGAATTCGAAGAATTCCGAGGACTTAGTCCCTGAAATTGCCCTGCAATTTCTAGGGGTGATTTTTAATATTTGATATTTAATTTAAGAGGTTTTTATATGAAGAAGGTTTTACTTATCGGTAATCCAAATACGGGTAAAAGCGTGCTCTTTAATCGCTTGACTGGCGCGGATGTTATCATTTCAAATTATCCCGGGACAACTATAGATTTCGCAGAAGGGACAATGAGGATAAACAAAGAAGAGATGATGGTGATAGATGTTCCCGGAACATATTCTCTGGACGCTGGCGATAAGGCAGAAGAAGTAGCCGTAAAGATGTTAGAAGAAGGCGATATAGTTATCAGCGTTTTGGATTCCACCAATTTGGAAAAAAATTTAAATCTTACTCTGCAGCTGATAAAAAGAAGAAATAAACCTTTAATAGTGGCTCTGAATTTCTGGGATGAAACAAAACACAAAGGAATTTCCATCGATGTTAAGAAATTAGAAGATATCCTGCAGGTTCCGTGTGTTCCCGTATGCGCAGTTAGTGGGGAAGGAATTAAGGAGCTTACCGAAAGGATTAAAGAGGCGAAATTTTCCGATTTAGATTATGAAGAAAAAGAAAAATGGAATGTTATCGGCGATATAATAAATAAAGTTCAAGTATTGACTCATCACGACCATACTTTTATGGAAAAGTTGGGTGATATTTCCGTAATTCCCGCCTTAGGCATCCCGCTTGCTCTGGTCATTTTATTTCTTACTTTTGTAGTTGTCAGATTTATCGGCGAAAGTATTATCACATATATCTTCCAACCAATTTTTGAAAATCTATGGTCTCCTTTGATTTTGAAATTTTCCGCTTTGATAGGACATGGGGGGATTATTCATGATATTTTGGTCGGCAAGTTGCTCAACGGCCAAATAGATTACAACCAATCTTTCGGACTATTGACAACGGGTATTTTTATCCCCATAGGCGTTGTTCTGCCGTATGTTTTCGCTTTTTATATTGTTTTGTCCATTTTGGAAGATTGCGGATATCTGCCGCGATTGGCGGTGTTGGTGGACGGACTTATGCATCGAATGGGAATACACGGGTTAGCCATTGTTCCTATGATGTTAGGTTTTGGATGCAATGTGCCGGGTCTTTTATCCACAAGAATTTTAGCTACTAGAAGAGAACGTTTCATCTCCTGCACGCTTTTATCTATTGCCGTTCCATGCGCGGCTATGCAGGCTGTAATCGTAGGATTGCTCGGCAAACATCTTGTAGCCGGTTTGTCGGTTGTTTACGCAACACTTTTTGTCGTGTGGGTAATATTAGGCCTTTTGATGGCGCGCTTTATAAGGGGCAAGTCGCCCGAAATATTCGTAGAAATACCTCCCTACAGAAGACCTTACTTTAAAGATTTAGCAAAGAAAATATGGCTTCGCCTGAAGTGGTTTCTCAAAGAAGCGGTTCCTTTTGTGCTTTTGGGCGTGTTTATAGTCAATATTTTATATACACTTGGAATAATTCAATTTATAGGTAAGTTTACCGCTCCCGTAGTTTCCGGCGTTTTTGGCTTGCCTAAAGAAGCCATAGGCGCGATTTTAGTCGGTTTTTTCCGCAAAGATGTGGCTGTAGGCATGTTGGCGCCGCTGCATCTTAACCTCAAACAACTTATAATAGCCAGCGTGGTTTTAACAATGTATTTCCCCTGCATAGCTTCTTTTGTCACCTTGCTGAAAGAATTGGGTTTTCGAGACATGTTAAAAGCAACCGCAATAATGCTAATCTCTGTTCTGATAGTCGGTTGGACATTAAACTTTATCCTTTAAAAATTTCATCTTAAACGATTACAAAAACTCTAATCCATAACTAAATTATGATATACTTTATACACATTTTAAAAACAAAAGGAGGTTCTATATTATGGCAAAAATAAATTTTGGCGGAGTAAAAGAAGAAGTTGTTATGCGCAAAGAATTTCCCATGTCAAAAGCGCGCAGGATTCTAAAAAATGAAACAATTGCAGTGATAGGGTACGGAGTTCAGGGACCGGCGCAATCACTGAATATGAAAGATAACGGGTTCAATGTTATTATCGGACAATCTAAAAAATTCAAGAAAGATTGGGACAGAGCAAAAAAAGACGGGTGGAAACCCGGGAAAAATTTGTTTGATATGGAAGAAGCCGCAAAAAAAGGAACTATCATCGAAATGCTGGTTTCGGACGCGGCGCAAAAAGCTATTTGGCCCGTTATAAAAAAATGTCTAAATCCTGGCAATGCTTTATATTTTTCGCACGGGTTTTCCATTGTATATAAGGACCAGACGAAAATCATTCCCCCAAAAAATGTTGATGTGATTATGGTTGCACCTAAAGGTTCAGGCACATCGCTTAGAAGAAATTTCCTTTCAGGCGCGGGGATTAACGCAAGTTTTGCCGTTGAACAAGATTTCACAGGTCACGCAAAAGAGCGTTGTATGGCTTTAGGCATTGCCATCGGCGCAGGATATTTATTCCCTACGACTTTCAAAAAAGAAGTGTATAGTGATTTAACCGGCGAACGCGGTGTTCTTATGGGCGCTTTGGCCGGCATTATGGAAGCGCAGTATAAAGTCCTTAGAAAACACGGGCATAGCCCGAGTGAAGCATTCAACGAAACGGTTGAGGAATTAACCGAAAGTTTAATCCGTCTTGTAAGCGAAAACGGTATGGATTGGATGTATGCAAACTGTTCGGCTACGGCACAGCGCGGAGCTTTAGATTGGAAACCAAAATTTAGAGACGCGGTATTGCCGGTTTTTAATGAGCTTTATAAGAGAGTGGCAAGCGGCGCGGAGACTGCAAGGGTTTTGTCGGCATGCGGTAAGCCCGACTATCAAAAACAACTTACAAAAGAATTACAGGTAATAGGCAATTCCGAAATGTGGCTGGCTGGCAAAGCCACCCGCGCTTTAAGACCTAAAGAACCTGCAAAGAAAATTTCTAAAGCAACCAAAGGTATTGGCGGAAGAAAATCCAACTAATTTTTAGTGTTATTTCCTTTTATGAATAAAGGGGGGAATACATGTCTAATGGAGCAGGTGCGGCGGGAGTGGCTTCATATTACGCAACAATTGCAAATGCAATCAAAGCTTCGGGAGCAATTGTCCAGGTAGAGCCGCAAGATTTCCAGAAGATTCTTATGAAAATGGAAAAACCTCTCGTTGTATACGCCAAAGGAAATTTTTTTACAGGCAATCATCAATATCTTATGAGCTATAAAGGTTTGGTGTTTTTCTCCAAATCCAAAACTGAGTTAATGTTATCCGGCGCCGAAATTGTTAAAGCAAAAAGCATTTGGATTCCCAGTTAAAATTCAACTAACATTAAGGAGGGTTAAATATGACGGAGGATGAAAAGACGGAAAATGCTTCAACCCCTGGTTTTAAGGATAGAAAAGGCTGGCTTATAGCCTTTGGAATAATTCAAATCCTTTTTAGTTCGTTTTGCCTTCTTGCAGTGTTTGGTGTTATGGTTTCTTCATTTGTGGCTGGTAAGTCTAATGCAATGCCGATTACCCCTCAGATAATGGCTCAAGCTATTATTTTATATCTTTTACTTGCTGCGTGGTTTATATCTATGGGTATTGGTTCTATTAAAGCGCGCAGATGGGCAAGAGCGCTTGTGCTTATCTCATCATGGCTTTGGTTTATATCCGGGACAGTGGGATTTATATTCTGGCTGGGTTTTATGCCAAAGATGTATTCCCAGATAGCTGTTAATGGACAAATGCCCTCCGCTGCAATAACTATTGTGAAAATTGTAACAATAGTATTTATGGCTATTTTTTATATTGTTATTCCGGGTATTACTATTCTCTTCTATGGGAGCAAAAATGTAAAAGCTACTTGCCAGTCAAGAAACCCTGCTCCCGATTGGACCGACAAGTGCCCATTACCGGTTCTGGGTTTAAGTTTTCTCTTTGCCGTTAGCTCAATTTCAATAATACAAATGGCATCTTATAACTTTTTAGTTGCGTTTTTTGGTTCCCTAATAAGCGGGGCTGTTGGTGCAGTGATTCTTTTTATTATTCTCCTACTACTTATATATATTGCAGTAGGTATCTATAAACTCCGAATTACAGCATGGTGGTCTGCAGTTGCAGTAACCGTTATCGGGACATTATCAACAATAATTACATTCTCTCGCATAAGTTTGCTTGAGTTGTATCAAAAAATGAACTTTCCCGAGCAGCAACTAGAATTTATAAAACAAACAGGCATACTCAAGAACTTTAATATGACATGGTACCCTCTGTTCTGGGCTCTTGTTATTATCGTGTATATGTTGTATGTAAAAAAATTCTTTCTCCCTTCTTCTAATAATAGCGTTACTAAGATATAAAGCAAATACTTGTGATGGAGTCATAGAAACACAGATTCTCTTTTTATGCTTGGGTTACTATTATTCCCATAATCTTTTCTTCAAAATCCTTGCAATCCCTTTTTTAGTTTGTTAAACTCCCTTTTCAATCTTAGTAGCACGATTTTAACATTTGTGCTATAATCCCGCCGAAATTTCCAATATCTAATAAAGGAGGAGTTAAATGCATATACCGGATGGGTTCTTATCTCCGCAGGTGTGGAGTGTTACATGGTTGTTTTCTGTCGGAGGACTTTCATACTGTGTTAAAAAAGTAAGACAGATACTAAAAGATAAAATGGTCCCATTAATGGGTGTTATGTCTGCATTTATATTTGCGGCACAAATGCTTAATTTCCCGGTAGCTGGGGGGACTTCAGGACATCTTTTGGGTGGTGTTCTTGCTGCCGTATTACTTGGACCCTGTGCCGGAGCAATTGTAATATCTTGTGTATTGATAATACAATGCCTGATATTTCAGGACGGCGGACTTACCACTTTGGGAGCTAATATATTTAATATGGCATTTGTCGGCGCTGTTGTTGGCTACTTCATATATCGCCTGTTAGCGAAAAAAATAGGCGGTTCAAAAGGTGTTATGACAGGTGCTGCCGTAGCAAGTTGGTTTTCAGTAGTGCTTGCTTCCATTGTATGCGCGTTGGAACTTGCGCTTTCAGGCACATCGCCTCTTAATATTGCGCTTCCCGCTATGGTAGGAGTACATATATTAATAGGAATAGGGGAAGCTATAATTACATGTTTGGTCGTGGGATTTGTCCTTAAGGTGCGCCCCGACTTGATTTTCAATTATAAAGAGGAGAAATAAGATGAATAAAAAAAATATAATTTTTGGTTTATTGACGGCATTACTTTTAGCAATATTACTTTCTCCTTTTGCTTCTTCATGGCCTGACGGTTTGGAGAAAGTAGCAGAAGATAAAGGGTTTTTGGAAAAGGGAGAGGTACAACCATCTCTTACTTCTCCTATCCCCGATTATACCTGGCCCGGAGTTAAAAGCGAAAAAGTAGCAACTTCTTTAGCGGGAATCATGGGCACACTGTTCGTTTTCGGCATGGGTTATGGAGTAGCAACTCTGTTAAAAAGATAAGGAGACTATGCCGTATGCATCATTCCTATATTGACAAATATTGGGATTTAAGAAGCCCTTTACATAATATTGACCCCCGCCTAAAGATTATTATTTCTGTGGGCTTTATTCTTTTTGTTATCTTCACACCGCCGACTTCATTATGGGCTTTTGTTGCATACGGCATATTACTGGCACTTTTGACAATTCTGTCAAAAGTGCCTTTACGTTTTATGCTAATGCGCTCATTAGTAATTATCCCCTTTGTTTTAATGGTCGCCATATTCATACCCTTCATGAAAAAAGGACAAATCGCCGGAGCATATTCTTTCGGGAGTTTAAACTTAACCGTTACATATGACGGACTATTCATTTTCTGGAACGTTTTAATTAAAGCTTTTTTATCCGTCGTTATGGTTACATTACTTGTATCTACCACTAAGTTCACAGAGTTTCTAAAAGCGCTTGAGCGTCTTAAAGTTCCCCAGGTCTTTGTCATGATATTGTCTTTTATGTACCGCTATATTTTTGTAATTACCGATGAATTCGAAATTATGCTGCGGGCAAAAAAAGCGCGTTCTATCGGCGGTTCGCGATGGTTTCATATTAAAACACTCTCTAATATGCTGGGTGTTCTTTTTATGAAATCCTATGAAAAGGGAGAAGTTGTTTATCTTGCAATGTGCGCAAGAGGTTACAATGGAGATATAAAAACAATCGACGAAATGTGTATAAAAAAATCTGATGTTGCTTTGTTCATTATGATGTTTACTGTCTTGGGCTGCATAAGATTTTTTATAGCGTGATATGTCTAAAAAAATTATAGAAATAAAAAATTTAAGTTATTCTTACCCCGACAAGACAACTGCGCTTTCAAAAATTAACCTTGAGATATTTGAAGGGGAATCTGTTGGCATAATAGGCCCTAACGGCGCCGGAAAAACTACCCTGTTATTACATCTGAACGGCATTTTACAGGGGGAAGGGGTTGTAAAAATTTGCGGAATGGAAATTAATGAGAAGAATTTGTCCAAGATACGCAGTAAAGTAGGGCTCATATTCCAAGACCCCGACAGCCAGCTGTTTATGCCTACTGTTTTTGATGATGTCGCTTTCGGCCCTATAAATATGAATGTGTCTAAAGAAAAACTTCCTGAATTGGTCCAAAAAGCGCTAAATGAAGTTGATATGCTGAAAGCCAAAGATAAACTTGCTCATCATTTAAGCTTCGGTGAGAAAAAGAGAGTGTCATTTGCAACGGTCCTTTCTATGGAGCCGGAAATCCTTGCCATGGACGAACCCACAAGCAACCTCGACCCCAAGCATAGGCGCAAACTGCTCAATTTAATTAAAAAATCCAAGCATACTAAAATAATCGCTACGCATGATTTGGAATTAGTGCTTGAAACTTGTCTTAAAGTTATTATTCTGGATAAAGGCATTATCGTTTCCCGGGGAAACACTAAGGTTCTCCTGAGTGATAAGTTCTTGTTGGAAGCGCACGAGCTTGAAATGCCGTATTCTCTGCAGTAATTATAATTACATGATTACAGAGATTTCTAAACGATTACAGCGATTACAAAAACAAGAACCTTATCTATTCTTCTCTATTTTTTGACGCTTACTGAAAAAAACAATACAATATTAATCACCAATAAAAATCAATGGAAAACCTGCGCGAAAAACAAGTTCGTTTAGAACAAATTCTTAAAAGTTACGGAAGTGTCCTTGTCGCTTTTTCAGGCGGTGTTGACAGCGCTTTTTTACTTAAAATCGCCAAAGATATTCTCGGTGATAAAGCAGTTGCAGTGACCTTGAATTCCCAGATTAATCCTGCGTTTGAACTTAAAGACGCAAAAAAGCTGACCCGTAAATTAGGTGTAAAGCATATCATCCTTACAGTTAACGCGTTATCAAATCCCCAGTTTGTAAAAAATCCCCAGGATAAATGTTATATCTGCAAGAAAGATTTATTTTCCAGGTTAAAAGAAATAGCCAAAAAGAAAGGTATATCCTATGTTGTAGAAGGTTCAAACTATGATGATTTGAACGATTTCCGCCCGGGGAAAAAAGCGCTCCTTGAACTGGATATAAAAAGCCCATTACTTGAAGTAAAACTTACAAAAGAAGAAATAAGAATACTTTCTAAAAAATTAGCTCTGTCAACATGGGATAAACCATCTAATGCGTGTCTTGCATCCAGAATACCCTATGGCGTGAAGATTACTACAGCGAAACTGAAACGGATTGAAAAGGCGGAAGAATTTTTGAGGAGTTTGGGAATAGGGCAAGTTCGATTAAGAGAACTTGCCTCGCCAGTTGGTAGTGGCGGGCAGGTTACAGCAAGAATTGAAGTATTAAAAAAAGACATACCTTTGGTCCTGAAAAACAGAACAAAAATTATTGAGAAGTTAACCAAATTAGGATACCATTACATTACTCTTGATTTACAAGGATATAGAACAGGGAGTATGAATAGAATAATAAATCAAAAATCAAAATGCAAAAATCAAAATTACAATTTAAAATTTAAAATTATTAAAATTTGCAGTGTCATTTTGCTATTTAATTTTTAATATTTAATTTAAGGAAGAGATGAATAGATCGGAACTAAGGAAAATACTACAAGACGTTAAGAGCGGTAAAACAAGTCTTGATAAAGCTATTGGTAAGTTAAAATCTCTTCCTTATAAGGACCTCGGTTTTGCCAAGATTGACACTCATAGGAGTTTAAGACGGGGTTTTCCCGAAGTTATATTCTGCGAAGGTAAAACGATTGAACAAATAAAGAAGATTGTTGCCAAAACCAATAAGAAAGAACTTATGGCGGCAAGAGCAAGCAAAGAAGTTTTTAAAGCAATAAAAGAAGTTATTCCCGATGCAGTGTATTTCGAGGAGGCACGCATTGTTGCGTGCCCGCCTCGTCCGCCGAAGCTTCAGCGAAGGCGGGCAAGTAAAACTGTCCTTGTAATAACTGCAGGAACTGCCGATATTCCCGTAGCCGAAGAAGCCGCAGTTACGGCGGAACTTATGGGTAATAGCGTAGAACGTTTATACGATGTGGGAGTTGCGGGAATACATCGTGTTTTAGACCATCAGGACAAGTTGTCCAAAGCAAGTGTCTTAATCGTTGTTGCGGGCATGGAAGGCGCCCTTCCCAGTGTAGTTGCGGGATTGGTTGATAAACCCGTTATAGCAGTTCCCACGAGTATAGGTTACGGCTCAAGTTTTGAAGGTTTAGCCGCTCTGCTTACAATGCTAAACAGCTGTTCTCCGGGAATAACTGTTGTCAATATTGATAACGGATTTGGGGCGGGATATTTTGCTGGAATGCTGACAAGCATTCCAGCCTCGCCAAAGTAGTAGTGGCGGGCTCAATAAACTTTAATGATAGACATGCGAGTCCGCCGTTGTTTCAGTGGCGGACAGGAATGATAAATAAACAATGAAAAAGTTTTTTAAAGTATTGGGTATTATATTAGCTGTATTAATTGGAATATATATTATTCTTGATATTACATTCAGCATCCAACTTCACAATAAGATTAATGAGCTGAAAGTACAAGGCAAACCCACTACAATTGCCGAAATTATTTCCCCGCCGGTTCCAGACGAAGAAAATGCGGCGATCCTCTATAACAAAGCATTTGTTATTATGGAAACAGGAAGAGAGGGAGGTAGTTATAATAGAACAATTGAGACTATCTTGGATGTTAAATCTTTCTCGGATATTTCTCAGTGGACTGATAAACAAAAAAATGAAATCCCTAAATTGGTAAATTCCAAAGAAATGCAGGAAATTTACTCTCTCCTTAAAGAAGGTTCCCAAAAACCTAAATGCAATTTCAATCTTGAGTATGACAAAGGTGCCGAATTGCCATTGCCACATCTTTCCTCGATGCGACAGGCAGAAAGATTGCTTTGTATAAAAGCTTTACTTGAAGCAGAATCAAGTTATATAGAACAAGCGTTTAATACTCTTACTGTCGGTTTTAAAATAGCTAACCATCTGAAAGACGAGCCAATCCTGATTTCACAGTTGATGAGAATTGCTTGTGATAATATCATAATAGAATGCGTTGAAGATATAGCGGATTCAAAAGGTATCACATCAGAACAAATAACTTTAATAATGAATGAACTTTCTAATCATGACGATATTGGACCTTTTATTAAATGTATGGATGGAGGAAGAGTCCTTATTGGAGGTTGGGGATTTGGGAAATTAATACGAGGTGAAGTTTCCTGGAAAGAACTGGCAGGATTAATAACGATACAAGCAACATTAGGTGATCCAAAAGATTGGAAATATCCTTTGAATGTAAGATTATTATGTTATCTATTAACATCTCCTCTTTATAGGCCTATTATAAAAAAGGATTACATATATTATTTAACTTCATTATCAAAAATACAGGATAATTATAATCTTCCTTATTATAAAGTTGCTAAAGAAATGCG
>CAZNJA010000011.1:0-8626 GCA_964573245.1 uncultured bacterium | reverse complement strand
AAAAAACAAATACCAAGATACTGCATTTCTACCAGAATGCTTTTACCGTCACTTATTAGAGTGCAAGAGAATATAGCGAGACATCAGGCAAATATTGAGATTTGCAGAATCGGGCTTGCCTTGAAAATCTACAAGGCAAAAACAGGGGCTTATCCGGAAACTTTAAGTTTCTTAAATGAAATTCCTGTTGACTCGTTCAGCGGAAAAAGTTTAATTTACAAGAAATCCGGTGACGGTTTTATTCTTTACAGTTTAGGACCGAACGTAAAAGATGACGGTGGGATTTCGAAAATAGAGAAAACAATACAATTGCAATCTCTTCAAAATCCCATAGAGACTCCTGATGGACGTACTCTTAAATCACAAATTCATCCAAATTCTGCCAAAAATTATGATATTGTATGGAAAAGTGAGAAATAAAATGAAAACAGCTTACTTCGATTGTTTCTCCGGTATTAGCGGGGATATGGTTCTTGGGGCTTTGATTGATTTGGGTTTGAGCCCCAAGTATTTGGAAAAAGAATTAAAGAAGATGGTTCTACCTGCTTTTAAACTTGTTGTTAAAGATGTAAAGAAAAACGGTATTGGCGGGGTAGGGTTGGAAGTTGTTACTAAGGATAAGAAAGAAAGAAACCTTGAAGTTCTTTTAAAAATAATTGATAAGAGTAAATTAGATAAAGACATTAAAGAATCAGCTAAAAGAATATTTACCAGATTGAATGGTGCCGAAAGCCGGGTCCATCGCGAAAACAAAGAGCATATGCATTTCCACGAACTCGGAATGCTGGACACTATTGTTGATGTTGTCGGCACTTTAATAGGCATAAAAAAATTAGGCATTAAGAAAATATATAGTTCGCCGCTTCATGTAGGTTCCGGTTTTGTTAAGTGCGCTCACGGAACTCTGCCTGTGCCTTCTCCTGCGACCGCAGAGTTGATTAAAGGGATTCCTGCATACGGAAAAGATATACAGGGCGAACTTATTACTCCAACAGGTGCGGTTTTAATAACTTCACTCGCTGAAAAATTCGGCGGTATGCCCCAAATGAAAATTGAAAAAACAGGTTATGGGGCGGGACATAAGGACCTGCCTATCCCGAATCTTTTAAGGGTTATAATCGGGAATATGGACGAGAATTACGAACAGGACACGGTTTCTCTTATCCAGACGAATATTGATGATATGAATCCGCAGATATACGATTATCTTTTTGAAAAATTATTCAAGCAGGGCGCGCTTGATGTGTGGCTTACTCCTATTCAGATGAAGAAAAACAGGCCTGCTGTGTGTTTGAGCGTGTTAGCAAAGAAGAATAATGTAGATAGTTTATGCGATGTAATATTCAGCGAAACGACCACTATAGGTGTAAGAATATCCGAAGTACACCCCCACACCAATGCATTGGTGATGGGGGTAAACCGCAAAAAATTATCAAGAGAAGAAAAGGTTGTAAATACGAAATACGGCAAAGTAAGCGTAAAAATATCAAGAGCGGGTAAGGCAATCAAAAATATATCTCCGAGTTATGACGACTGTAAAAAACTTGCCCAAAAATTAAATGTTCCTCTTAAAAGGATATTGGAAGAAGCAAAGAAAGAAGCCCGCCACCACAGAATGGCGAGGCAAGCCCGCCGTTTAATCAAGTAATATTCCGTGTTAAACCCCATTAGAACTTACGTCCGCCTTCGGCGAGACTACTTCTAACGGGGTAAAGGTTTTCTCCGATTTCCCTCAATTTACCCCTTGATTATTTCCAATAATGTTGTATAATGATAATGAAAACCATTTTCATTAAGGAGAATAAAATGTACGGGAGAAGGCGGGAAAGAGCACATTTTTTCAGGCATCATGGCTTTAGGTTTACATTATCCAGGGAAGTAATATTAGATGTTTTGCATAGGACAAAAAGCCATCTTTCTGCCGAAGATATATATTTTAAAATACATCCTGTCCATTCTCAAGTGGGGTTGACTACAGTTTATAGAACGCTTGATTTGTTGAATAAGATGGGGTTAATAACAAAGTTTGATTTTGGTGACGGGAAAGCACGATATGAAGTTGTAAAACCCGGGGATAATTCGCACCATCACCATCTTGTATGCAGAAAATGTAATAGGGTCATTGACTATACGGATTTTGTAAAGGAAGAGGCACTCTTCATAAAGAAGATAGAAGAAGAACTTGCTAAAAAATATGATTTTGAAATAGATTCGCATCAGATATATTTTCAGGGGTTATGTAGTAAATGCAGATGAGAACAATGCGGATTGCATGCGGATTTGAAATGAAGGAAAATAGCCGAAAAACAACATAAAATCCGCAATCCGAAATAGAGAGGGGAGGTGAATAATTATGCCAGGTGGAGACAGAACAGGTCCTGGTGGAATGGGATCAATGACAGGAAGAGCTGCAGGTTACTGTGCCGGCTATTCTGTGCCCGGTTATGCAAATCCCGTTGGAGGCAGGATGGGATTTGGTGGGGGCGGAGGTTTTGGCAGGGGCCGTGGCTGGGGTAGAGGATTTGGCCGTGGCAGAGGTTTTGGCTTTGGAGGGACTGCTTATGGTTACGGTGTTCCTTATAATCCAGTTGCCTATGGTGGCGGCTATCCGTATGCTCAGGAGGTAACTCCTCAACAGGAAACGGATATGCTCAAAGACCAAGCCAAAGCAATGCAGGATGAACTCAAAGCAATAAACGAACGCATAAGCGAGTTGGCGTCTGCGGCAAAGAAGTCTAAATAACACACGTTCAAGGGCAAGAGTCCCGAATGAAGATTCTACTTAAGAAGTTCTTCGGGATCCCGAAGAGAGATTTCATTGAAGTTTTCGCATTCGGGATAAGTAAGACAGAGCTCACTTACTTACTCCTGCCTGCCCGCTGGTTTTTAATGGCGGTGCCTGCCCGCCAAGGTTTCAGTGGCGGAGAGTGGATGTTTTATAAGGGAGATTATTGTATATGAGAGTAGCGATATCAACAGACGGAGATTTTGTATCTCAACATTTCGGCAGGTGTCCGTCTTTTACCATAGTGAATATTGAAAACGGTAAAATTACAAGTAACGAAATTGTGGATAATCCAGGGCATGAACCCGGATTTATACCGCAATTTCTGCACGAAAGGGGTGTTGAAGCTATTATCACAGGCGGGATAGGTATGCGTGCAGCTGGATTCTTTGATGAATTGGGAATAAAACCAATTATGGGGATTAGCGGTAAAATAGATGAGATTGTTGAGCAATTAATTAAAGGCACTCTTAAAGGTGGGGAGAGTTTATGTAAACCAGGCGCTGGAAAAGGATACGGTTTAGATAAAACCGAATGTGACCATCCTGATTAAACATCAAATATTACCCCGAGAAATTCAGGGAATTTCTGGGACTAAGTCCTCGGAATCTTTTAGATTCCAGAGGGAAAATCAAATAGCAAAATGACAAATAAAAATCTAAAAATTTTGAATTTTAATATGCCTGCCCGACAACCTGCCCGCTTCGCAGCAGGCGGGTATTCTGCAGGCGGGTAATTTTAATTTTTGCCCCGAGAAATCCAAAGGATTTCCGGGACCAAAGTCCTTGAGATTGCTTTGCAATCTCTAAGGGCATTTTGATTTTTGATATAAAAGGAGGTAGTTTTATGAAGATTTGTATTACTTCACAGGGGGGTAGTTTAGATTCACAGATTGACCCACGGTTTGGAAGATGTAAATATTTTATTATAGTAGATACGGATACTATGGAATTTGAAGCGATAGAAAATGAGAGTCTCTCAATTGCGGGAGGCGCGGGTATTCAGTCGGGGCAGGTTATGGCTGAAAAAGATGTAAAAGCGGTTTTAACGGGTAATGTCGGGCCGAACGCGTTTCAAACACTTCAGGCGGCAGGTGTAGAGATGATTACAGGTATATACGGGACGGTCCAAGAGACAATAGAAAAATATAAAAAAGGCGAACTTAAACCGACACAAAATCCAAGCGTAGGTTCAAAATTTGGAGTAGTCGGAAAAAATAATTAAGCAACAGGAGAAAGACGATGGCTGTTAAAATAGATAAAAGCAAATGCACGGGATGTAAAAATTGCATGGAAGTATGCCCTGTTGATGCGATAAAAATTGAAAATGAAAAAGCGGTTGTTAGTAATGAATGTACAGAGTGTGGTGCTTGTGTGAACGAATGTCCAAGTGAAGCGATTTCGCTTCCAGAATAAAGGAGGGATATAAAATGCCAAGAGGAGATGGAACGGGGCCATCAGGTCAAGGAGCGGGAACAGGTCGCGGTATGGGTGGAGGAGGTGGCGGAGGCGCAGGACAAGGAGGTGGCAGAGGCATGGGCGGAGGCAATCGCCCTGGAGCAGGCCCGGCGGGAAATTGTGTTTGTCCGGGTTGCGGGGCTAAAGTTCCCCACGGACGGGGAGTGAGTTGTTATTCCATGAATTGCCCAAAATGCGGAAATAAAATGGCAAGGGAATAATTCTTGGATACCAAAACATTTGAAAATCACAAAAGATATTCGGAGAGAATGAATTTTCAAAAGGGGTTTGGTTATGATGTTGAACAGGAAAGAAATTTCATTTTCGAAAAATCCAAACCCATTTGGGGCGATATTTTAGAAGTCGGAACAGGCAAAGGATATTTTACGCTGGAACTTGCTAAAGCGGGATATAGTTTTACCAGCGTTGATATATCAGCTGAAGAGCAGGAATTCGCTCGACTCAATTTGGAATATTTGGGTTTGGAAAAACAGGTAAATTTTAAAATAGATAATGCTGAAAATTTAAATTTTAAAAACAAAAGTTTTGATATTGTTTTTGCGATAAATGTGATGCATCATTTTCAAAATCCTTTTAAAGCAACAGACGAGTTTACGAGAATTATTAAACCAAACGGTAAAATTATTTTAAGCGATTTTAACGAAGAGGGCTTGAGGATGATAGATAAGATTCGTGCAAGCGAAGGAAGAAAACACGAAGCAGGAAAGGTTACTTTTTCTGAAGTAATTGATTATTCAGAAAAAAAGGGCTTTAAGGTTCAGGAGTATAAAAGCAAATTTGAAGATGTTATCGTAGCACATCGTCAAGCTATGTAATTTCTCTTTTAAGAAAAAAGGAATAAATATGCCAATATATACTTATGTATGCGGGGATTGCGGATATAAATTTGATGTCTTTACTCATATAACAAACGACTCTAATAAACCAAAGTGTGAAAAATGCGGCAGTAGAAATACAAAGAAAACTTTAGCCGGATTTAGTGTAGGCGGTTCTTCTAAAAACAGTTCCTCAAGTTGTCCTACGGGAACTTGCCCGCTTGGTTAAAAAATATTGATTCAAAATACATCTATTTATTAAGGGAGTTTTTAAAATGGAAGATAAAAAGAAAATCATAGAACAGCAGCAAAAAAGAGCTGATGAGAGAATGAAGAAAATCAAAAATAAACTTCTTGTTCTTTCGGGTAAAGGTGGTGTAGGCAAATCAACCGTTGCAGTTAATCTGGCATGGTCTCTTTCCCAAAATGGCATGAAAGTCGGAATTTTAGATGTGGATATACACGGACCTAATGTTCCCAAGATGCTAGGAATTGAAGATGCACGCCTTATGAGTTCAGGAGAAACAATTGAACCAGTGCCTATAGGGAATAATTTGAAAGTGATTAGTATAGCTTTCCTATTGAGTTCTTCCGATGCCCCTGTTATCTGGCGAGGTCCTTTGAAAATGGTGGCTATAAGACAGTTTTTGTCCGATGTAAACTGGGGGGAACTTGACTACCTTGTTATTGACGCTCCTCCTGGAACGGGAGATGAGCCTTTATCTGTCTGTCAGCTAATAAAAGATATAACAGGCGCAATTATAGTTACTACCCCGCAGGAAATTTCTCTTTTAGATGTTAGGAAGAGTATCAGTTTTATTAAACAATTAAACGTGCCGCTTGCCGGTATAATTGAAAACATGAGCGGTTTTGTCTGTCCTCACTGCGGAAAAACAACGGATATTTTTAAAACCGGCGGAGGCAAAAGAATAGCCAATGAATTAAACATTCCTTTTTTAGGAAGTATTCCACTTGAATCAGATATAGTAAAAGCCTCTGACGAAGGCAACCCTTTTATGAATTTAGACTCAAAAATTGAAAGCAAAAAAAGATTTGAAGAAATTGTTAGCAAAATTATTGAGATTACTCAAGCGGGGAAATAAAGCATGCCGAAAATTAAGCCTTTTGAAGAATATCCGCAAAGATATGAAGATTGGTTTGAAAATAATAAATTTGCTTATGAATCCGAACTTTTGGCCGTGAAAAAGTTAATGCCTAAAAAAGGGGAAGGTATTGAAATCGGCGTGGGAAGCGGTAAATTTGCCGAGCCCTTGGCTATTAAATTAGGAGTTGAGCCATCGTCCAAGATGAGAGAAATCGCAAAACAAAGGGGGATTAAAATTATAGATGCGGTGGCTGAAAAACTCCCTTTTGAAAATGAAAAATTTGATTTTGCGCTAATGGTTACAACCATTTGCTTTTTGGACGATATAGAAACTGCGTTTAAGGAAGCCCGCAGAGTATTAAAACCTAATGGTTCCTTGATAATCGGATTTGTGGACAAAAATAGCGCTTTGGGTAAGTCGTATTTAAAACACAAAACAAAAAGTGTATTTTACAAAGTAGCCAATTTCTATTCGGTGGACGAGGTGGTTTCTTATCTAAGGGAGACAGGTTTTGAGGATTTCAGTTTTGTTCAGACAATTTTTCATAAATTGGCAGATATAAAAGACATTGAGCCAGTAAAAGAAGGTTACGGCAAGGGTTCATTTGTAGTGATTAGAGCGATAAAAGGAGGGTTTATCAATGGCTAAAGAACTTAAAATTTTGGCGGATAATCATACAGTAGATGAAAATTTGAGAATCTGCTGGGGATTTTCATGTCTTATCAATGACAATATACTTTTTGATACGGGGGAGAGCAATAAGGTTCTTAAGTTTAACATGAAGAAACTCAACATTCTACCTGAAAAAATAACAAAGATTGTAATCTCTCACGACCATTTTGACCATATAGGCGGATTGGAAGCAGTTCTTAAACAAAATCCACACACAGAAGTATATCTGCTTTCGGATTTTAGCAACGAGTTGAAAGAGAGGGTGTCTTCTTTAGGCGCTAAAGTTATTGAGAACGATAAGTTTGTAGAAATTTCCGACGGGATATATACTACAGGCAAAGTAGAAGGAGAATACGCGGGAGAGCCCATTTCGGAGCAATCAATTGTGATTAAAGGAGAAAAAGGATTGGTTATTATTACGGGATGTTCCCATCCACTTGTTACAGATATTATCGAAACAGTGAAAAAGGATTTCCCCAAAGATAAAATTTTTCTTGTCTTTGGCGGATTTCATCTTCTTGAAAAAAGCATGAGGGAAGTAGAGTACAGTGCCGAGAAAGTGAAAGGATTAGGAGTCAAAAAAGTTGGTCCCACTCATTGCACAGGTGAAGAAGCTATTCAGGTTTTTAAAGAAAAATTTGACGAGGATTTTATCCGTATAGGAGTTGGAACGAAAATAAAGGTTTAGAGATATGGAAAGAAAACCGTTGCCTGATGAAATAATTAAAGTTCTGGATATAAAAAGGGGGATGAAGATTCTCGATTTTGGATGTTCTAGCGGCAAGTATTCCATCCCTATTGCTCGAGTTGTGGAAACTGAAGGGAAGGTTTACGCGTTGGACAAAGAAAAAAGCGAACTGGAAAGATTTAAAAGCGAGATGGATAAATGGGGATTAAAGAATATGGAGTTAATTCATAGTAATGAAAAAATCGATCTCCCCAACGAAAGCATAGATATTATTCTTTTGCTTGATGTGTTGCATCATATAACCGATAAAAACAAACTTTTACAACGATTCTGTGAAATATTAAAACCTAAAGGAGTATTGTCAATATTTCCCCATGTTCATTTTGTAAGCGATGAATTAATAAACATGGTTACTGAAAACAATTGTTTTATTTTAAAAGACAGATATGAGGGTATAGATGTATATAATTTTCGTAAGAGAAAAACGCAGGACAAAGATGATACTTAAAAAATGAAATTACAAATAAAAGGATTTATTCAAAATTCGCTTTTGGACTGGGACGGGAAAATAGTTTCTACTTTATATACTCCATACTGTAATTTACGTTGCCCGTATTGTCAAAATGCAGGACTGGTTCTGGAACCGGAGAAATTGGAAACGATTTCTTTCGAAGTAATTAGAGATTATTTAAAAAAGAATAAAAAATGGATTGATGGAATATGCCTGACCGGCGGTGAACCGTGTATTTTTAAAGATTTGCCTGATTTTATCAAAGCTATCCGAGAAATTGGGGTAATGGTAAAATTTGATACCAATGGCACTTTCCCCAAAATGCTTCAAAAGCTCATAGAGCAAAAATTGGTAGAATATATAGCCCTGGACATAAAAGCTCCGCTTAACTTTGAAGCGTACGCCTGTTGTGTTGGTGTTAGGAACAAATATATGTTGGAGCGAGTAAAGAAAAGTATAGAAATAATAAAAAATTCGGGAATAGATTACGAATTTAGGACAACCGTTGTCCCGACTTTGCACGAGGAAAAAGACATAGAAGAAATAGCGAAATTTATTAAAGGAGCAAAGA
>CAZNJA010000010.1:0-37775 GCA_964573245.1 uncultured bacterium | reverse complement strand
GTACTTCAAGCAGGTAGATAGCAATCGTGGGTTTTATCTTCATGTTTGGGATGATGACGGTTCGGGGGGAGCGCCGGGAACAGATTTGTTACATACCCCTTTTCTGATTAGTCCTGATGATGTGCCGGAAAATGAATGGTGGGTGAAAGATATTTCCTCTGAAGAAGTAACAATCAATTCTGGTAGCTTCTATGTTGGGTTTTGTTATTCTTATTTATATGAAGATATATATACATTAGACTATAGTATAGGGTATGACACAACCAATCCAGATAATGGGCGTAGTATGATCTTGTTTACAGCGGGTTCACCACCATATTGGCGACCTCTTAGTCAAGATTCAAACAACTATAACCTAATGATTAGAGCTCTGGGCTATGTTGGTAATGACGGAGCTGATTACCCAGACCATGTAATTAATAGTATTTTTGTGGGAGATATTGTGCCAATGGGAATAGCTGTTATGCCTAATGGAAACTATGTGTATGTAGTAAATTACTTTTCTGCCACCGTTTCAGTTATCAGAACTTCCGATAATACAGTGATTGAGACTTTTTCTGTAGGAGGTTGGCCAGAGGGGATAGCTGTTACATCTAATGGAGACTATGTGTATGTGACAAACAGAGGAGATGATACCGTTTCAGTTATCAGGACTTCTGATAATACAGTGATTAACACTATTTCTGTGGGAGATTTTCCTCAAGGCGTAGCTGTTACGCCTAATGGAAACTATGTGTATGTAACAAACTATCGTTCTAATACCGTCTCAGTCATCAGAACTTCTGATAATGCAGTGATTAGGATTATTTCTGTGGGAGATGGGCCGGATGGTGTAGCTATTACGCCTGAAGGAAACTATGTATATATAACAAATAGCCTTTACGGTACCATTTCAGTTCTTGGAAAATAACCTATTTTGAAATTTTCTATATCAATTTAGTTCTTTTACCAAAACGTTTCCCTTTAGATAGCAGTTTATGCCTTTATGTGATTGTGAGATTTTAAAGTATGCTGTTCAAAGTAGCAATAAATAGTAACATTGGAAAACTACAACAACGCTTTTGGGAAATAGACTTCCTACGTGGTGTGGCAATGGTTATGATGGTTATTTTTCATTCACTCTATTTCCTGAATTACTTTACTGGTTATAATTTTAGTTTGACATTGGGCTTCTGGCATATATTTCAAACTATCATTGCAACAATTTTTCTCTTTCTGGTCGGAGTATCCTTAACCATCAATTATTCAAGGGCTGAAAGAATATATAGCACTAAGAGGCTGTTTCTTAAATATCTAAAGAGAGGCTTGATAATCTTTTCTCTAGGATTGTTCATCACCTTAATGACACGAATTTTCTTGGGGGAAAATTTTGTAAGATTTGGGATACTTCATCTTATTGGGGTTTCCATTGTTCTGGCCTATCCATTCCTGAAAAAACTGCATTTCTGGAATCTTTGGATAGGCATTGTTTTTGTAGCTTTGGGAATATACTTAAAAAGTATTACTTTTGATTTTTCGTGGCTCTTTTGGCTTTTGTTCATTAAAACTCATTACTATCATACTGTAGATTATTTCCCGTTACTGCCATGGTTTGGGATAGTTTTGATAGGATTATTTTTCGGAAGAGTTTTCTATCCTAATTATATACGAAGGTTTACTCTGGCTGATATTTCCAATTTTCCTATTATAAAATCTTTTTGTTTCTTAGGCAGGCATTCATTAGTAATTTACTTTCTCCACCAGCCTATACTAATTGGGATTCTGTATTTTTGGAGTAGGATGCAGTTTTCGTAACCACTCACTATAAAATATCTCCACCAATTGCAGACTTCATAAACGAGATACCTTTATTGAAAAAAACAGTTAGAGTAATACTAAAACCAGTTGTTTGGGCTGCAAGAAAAACGAGATAACCATAACTGAAAAATCTCGTTAAAAATTCAATTTTCTGCCAAATGTCCAACTCTTTTAAATGAACAATGCGTAAGTCTCAATTTTAAAGATACTTACGCACTTTTCATCCCCAAAAGACAGGACAATTAAGACAAATTAAGTGAGGAAAGACCTCTCAAAATAGTCAATTTTTTGAGAATCCTAACATTGATAGTATAATAACAAACGCTAAATAAAAGAGAGGTTTTCCTCATCATTTAATGAGTAGGACCCTTAATGAGCCCACAACTTACGTTGTCCGCCTATGGTGAACACGTAAGTTGTATAGGCGGATTAACTCCGCAGCCTGCCCAAAAATTATCAAAAAGAATTTTGGGGCGGTTAGGCAAGGAGCAAACACAAAAGGCGAAAAAACCATCCCGAAGTGTGCGAAGAAAATTTTGCAAGAAATTTTCAAGCGTTTTACGCAAGGGAGCAAACATAAAAGACTAAAAAACCATAATTAGACCCAGCGTTTATGGCTTTTTAAAACTCACTACCAATTAAGGAGAATACGATGAAAATTTCTATCGGAGCCAAGACCATTGTTTTCCCCACTCCTGTCTTTGTCGTGGGAACATACGATAAAAGCGGCAAGCCGAACGTTATGACTGCCGCCTGGGCAGGCATATGTTGTTCACAGCCTCCCTGTGTTTATGTTGCTCTGCGGGAAGCCACATATACTTATGCTAATATACAAGAGCACAGGGCATTTACCATAAGCATTCCTTCGGAAAAACACATAAAGGAAGCCGACTATTTTGGAATAGTCTCGGGCAGGGCGGAAGATAAGTTTGCGGCGATGAAGCTTACTCCCATAAAAAGCGATTGTGTGGACGCGCCGTATGTTAAGGAGTTTCCTTTTATCCTGGAATGCGTTTTGTTCAAGAGTGTGAAACTGGGATTGCATACGCAGTTTATAGGAGAAATCAAGGATATAAAAGCCGAAGATGCTGTGCTTGGAGAAAATGGCCCCGATATCGAGAAAATAAAACCGCTGATTTTCAATCCCGCAAGTCGTACTTATTACGGGATAGGTAAATATCAGGGTGATGCGTTTAATATCGGCAAAGAGAAAAAAGGATAATTCAGAAAAGGGTTTCTTGTGAAATATAGAAAATTCGGAAAACTTGATTATCAGATATCTGCGCTGGGGTTTGGCTGTATGCGCCTTCCTACGCAAGACAACAAAATTATGAGCGGTGATATAGACGAAAAAG
Organism: uncultured bacterium; assembly: GCA_964573245.1. GTDB lineage: Bacteria > CAIJMQ01 > CAIJMQ01 > CAIJMQ01 > CAIJMQ01 > CAZNJA01. The sequence continues at coordinate 34,623 of CAZNJA010000010.1, read as the reverse complement.
AGTCTGTGTGGCTTATCCGCTCTGCAATCGATCGCGGCGTGAATTACATTGATACCGCATATCCGTATCATGGCGGAAACAGTGAGATTGTTACCGGCAAAGCACTTAAAGACGGATACCGGAATAAAGTAAAACTGGCGACAAAATCACCGCTGTGGTCCGTTGCCTCGCCCGGCGACTTCGACAAATTCTTAAACGAACAACTGAAAAAATTGCAAACCGAGCATATTGATTTTTATCTTCTGCACGGAATCAACAAAAAGAGATGGGAAGATACTATTCTCAAATTAGGACTCCTGAAAAAAGCCGAGATGGCTATAGCAGACGGAAGAATAGGACACATTGGGTTTTCGTTTCATGACAAGTATGATTCATTCAAACTGATTGTTGATGGCTACGAGCGCTGGGATTTTTGCCAGATACAGTATAACTACATGGACATTGAAAACCAGGCAGGAACTAAAGGACTGCGCTACGCCGCATCTAAAGGACTTGCTGTTGTCGTCATGGAGCCCTTATTAGGAGGCAAGCTTGCAAACCCGCCGCCGAAAGTGCGGAAAATATTCGAAGAATATTCTATTAAGCGTTCTCCTGCGCAGTGGGCTTTGCAATGGATATGGAACCAGCCGGAAGTCACTTGCCTGCTTAGCGGCATGAGTAAAATGCAACAGCTTGATGAAAATCTGCAGGCTGCCGAATTACTCAGCACCCAACCACTTTCGCCCAAAGACCTGAAACTTATTGAGCAAGTACGCTCAGCATTTCTAAAGCGGACCGCTGTTCCCTGCACGAAATGCGGTTATTGCCTCCCCTGCCCTCAGGGTGTGAATATCCCCTGGATTCTGGAACTATATAACAACGGTATTATATATGACGATATGCCTGCCTCCCGCTTTGCCTACGGAAGATTTGTCCCGGAAGCACAACGCGCAAATCTGTGCAATCAATGCGGCCAATGCGAAGAAAAATGCCCTCAAGGAATCAAACCCGGCAAACTGATGAGCGAAATTCACGCAAAATTAAAATAATTACATAAGCATGCAAAGGAATAAGACGTATCTTGATTAGAACGTTTTTAAATTTAGTCAAAAGGAGATTCCCATGATTCCCGAAGATGTTAAAAAGCAGTTAGGTGATATTGGAAAGTCATTATCTAATTTACAGCGGAGAATGGATAAGTTGGAATCGTCGATGACAGGGCAAGAGACGAAAACCCAAGAAGAGGATACGGGAAAAACAGATATTATTAAAACTCCTATTGAAGCTCCTCCTGTTAGGAAAGTGAAAAGTGTTTTGGATGATAAAAAACAAGCTGCTGATATAGAATTAAATTTTGGAAGAAACTGGCTTAATAAAATCGGCATTGTTATTTTGACATTGGGCATAGGTTTTTTGATTAGTTACAGCTTTAAGTATTTCGGTGCTGCAATGAAAATTGGGTTTGGTTATTTAGTAAGCGCTGTTCTATTTTTCTTGGGATTTAAGTTGGAGGCAAAAGAGAAATTTATTAATTTTGGCCGTGTCCTCTTGGGCGGGGGATGGGCTTTGGTTTATTTTACAACTTACGCTATGCACCATTTTGAAGCATCTCGAATTATACAAAATCAGTTCGTTGATATCCTGTTCTTGTCGCTTGTTGTTGTTGGCATGATGGCCCATGTTTTAAAGTACAAATCCGAAGGGATGATGTCGTTAACGCTTTTCATCGCGTATTTAACGGCGACATTGGGACAGATAACAGGTTTTACGATTATAAGTTGCATGTTGTTGGCGCTTGTGATCCTTTTCCTAGTTTATAATTTCCAATGGGTGAAGACATTTATTCTTGGAATTATTCTTACCTACGCAATCCATTACATCTGGGTCATGCCAAATATTTCCGCTTCTACCGGGCAAACAACTCTTTTTGGCATGACAACCGCTAATTATCCTCTTTTAATGAACCTGTTCTTTTTAACTGCATATTGGTTGGTTTTTTTCGCGGGGGCCCATATTGCCAGAACATTTAAAAAACCAGAATTTAACGAACTTATCGCCGTAACTAATTTTGGGAATATCGCCTTATACAGTATTCTTGCCTATCCTTTAATTCTAAAACTATTTTATAATCAGCGGTTCACTCTGGTTCTAATTATAGGACTTATATATTTGCTCTCGTCCTTAGCAATGAAAAAAATGGGACGAGAAAAATTATATATAAGCGATATTATAGCGGCCGTGTTTCTTATAACCGTTTCAATACCTCTTAAACTCTTACCCACCTCAACCCTGCTTATATGGTTAATTGAAGTTCCGTTCTTATTATTTGTAGGGATACATTTCAAAGACAAAATATTCCGCTATCTTAGTTATGCTTTATCCGTTTGTATCGCTTTCTGGTTGGTTTTTCTATCATGTTGCGAAAGAATGGCGGATGTGAATTTCTTGGGTTTAACCTGGACATGGCTGGAATTTATGTTTTTGTGGGCGGCCATTTCAATGGCGGCAAGTTTCTGTCTGATGCAACGCGCAAAAACAGGTTTGAGCTTTGATAAAGAGGAAAAGGGGGTCGACCATGTTTTTTCTGCGGCTTCCTGGATTTATATTACGCTTTTGCTCTTATCTATTATAAAACAGCCGTGGGTATCACTTGCCTTATCCGCAGAAGTACTTGGTTTATTGGGATTAAACGTTGTGTTGCGGTTAAGACGTTTTAGAATATATCTCTATTTGGTCTTATTGGTCGCGGCTGGAATTTTTATGATAGAAAAAATTCACGTTCCTTCAGCTCTTTTGAAATGGTGTATTGTTGCCGCAAATGTCTTAGTATTTTTTGCAGTTTATTTTACCATGAAATATCTCAAACAAAGCAAGAAAATCGTTTTGCTTTTTGAAAAGGAAGAGCAAATTACTTTTTGGGCTGGGATAACCTTATTAATATGTGCTATCTTACAATACTTTACCTCACAATGGATTTCACTAGGTTTGGGTATTGCGAGTGTTTCGGTAATTCTTATGGGAATCCTTGACAAAAATAAGACCGAACGCTTGGGAGGATTGTTGATGCTTGCCCTAACCTTGTGGAGGGTTGCCTTTATAGACTTAGGAAGGGTAGACATTATATTTAAGATTATCACTTTTATTGTGTTAGGCATTTTGTTCGTGAGCGTATCATACCTTTATAATCGTTATAATATGGGGCAAGGGGAAAATAAGAGCGTTCCCGACCATAAATGAAAAAGACAGAAGCAATATGCGAAATTCTACTAATCTCAAAAAATATCTCGTTTCCGGTATAAATTCTTGGCCCGAAGACGACCGCCCCCGCGAAAAACTTTTAAAAAACGGCGAACATAACCTGTCTAACACGGAACTTTTGGCTATTCTTTTAAGGACAGGAGTGAAAGGGGACAGCGCAATAGATTTGGCAAGAAAGATTTTAAAAAAGTTCAAAACGTTTCGGAATATGTCGCACACGGATATGTCCGCATGGAAAGAATTTAAGGGCGTGGGTAAAGCGAAAACAGCGCAAATAAGAGCAGCAATAGAAATTGGGCGAAGGTTTAGGGAGGACGAAGCAAGAGAAAACAGGCCCAAAATAAGAACTTCCAAAGATGCGGCTAAAATTCTTATGCCGAGAATGAGGGACTTAAAGAAAGAGATTTTTAAAGTTCTGCTTCTAAATTCCAAGAATAAAATAATAGAGGTAGTGGAGATTGAGGCTGGTACTGTAAACGAGGCAAATCCTATAATAAGGGAGATTCTGCATAAGGCGATAGAAAATTTTGCTCCATCTATTATTTGTTTTCATAATCATCCTTCAGGCGACCCCAATCCAAGCGAGGAAGATAAGAATTTCACAAGACAACTTGTTCAAGCAAGTAATATTCTTAATGTAAAAGCGGTTGACCATATAATAATCGGAGATGACAGGTATTTCAGTTTTGCAGACAGAGGGTTGATGTGACTTTTACAAGCTAAGAACTTGACATCAAAAAATATCGTTTGTGATATAATCCCATGTGTAAAATTTTTAAAAATATTGCTTCTAAACCCAAGCCCTTAAGAGTAAGGGATAAAGAACAAAGGAGGTATTAATGAGAACCATAACTTTTATAGCATTGTTGTCTCTGGTTTTGGTGTTTTCGGGATGCGCAACAATGAAAGCCCCTGTTAGCGAAAAAAATTTAAAAGAGGAAGTCGAATGGTTAAAGCAAGAAAACGAAATGCTTGCTATGCAAAGAGATGCTTATAAAATAAGCGTGGAACGATTATCTCAAGAGACTAAATCAGAATTAGATAATTTGCGTAATGCGCTTTCCCAAGAAAAGGAAAGAACCATGGAGCTTGAAAATAAAATGGCGGCTTTGTCCAGCGAATTGCAGTCTTTCAAAGTAATGAGCACATATGAAACTAGCCCTACGATAGCCACGGACGATTTCACGAAGAAAGTTCAATTATGCCTTTATACTGCAGGCTTTGACCCCGGCAAAATAGACGGAAAAATGGGATCTCAAACAATTCAAGCGATAAAGGGTTTTCAAGAAGCCAACGGCATTAAAGCCGACGGTATCGTGGGAAAAGAGACTTGGAATATATTGCAAAAATATCTGGGGATGAAATAAATCCGCTGTGCAGTTAGCAATTTACATTGTTCTTGAACGCTTTTAATTTTAAGACAAGGGTTTTGTGAATACGCGAAACAAAAAAACAGGATCCGAAAAACTTGCGGCTATTCTCGCGCCCGAAAAGGGCTATTTGGGAAAGGGATTTCAGGAGGACACCTACCATTATTTGGTTGCCTTGCCGTGGTCTCTTTTCCTTTTCTGGACGTTTTTATTCCTGCTGCTCATCACCCTTCTGTTTGGATTGTCTTATTATTTTTCCAACACTCTCAAACTAAATTATTCAGACGCTGCCAATAGTATGATTAGTATTTGGGATTCGTTATTTTTTAGCATAGTTACTATTACTACTCTTGGTTACGGCGATATAAGAGCAGTAGGTATAGGCCGTATCGCTTCAGGGATGGAAGCAGTTGCGGGGCTTATGTTCATTGGCGTTTTCACCGCTTTGGTTTTCTCCCGATTAAGCCGAGCTCGCATTAGAATCCATTTTAGCAAACATATCGCTCTTGATGAACATGAGGGAATTCCATCACTGTTATTTCGTGTAACGAATCTACGGATAAACGATTTGGTAGGTGCGCATATCGATTTTTATTTTATGAAAATTATTCACTTAAAGGACGGAACGTTTACGAGGCGTTGGTATCCTTTAGCGTTAACTCCTCCGGATATGCCGGTTTTTTCTTTTACTTGGAAAGTAACTCATCAGATAAAAAAAGACAGTTATTTTGACGGGAAAGAGACTGAAGAAATTGATAAAAGCGAGGGTATATTTCTTGCAATCTTAAAAGGATATGATATAGACTTAGCTACGGAATCTATGGTCTATAACGTTTGGGCGGCGGACTGCGTTGTCCAAGGCAATCTTCCGGACCTTTTATCTAAAAGCAAAGAGGGAAGGCCCATGTCGATTCCTTTTGAAAAACTCGACGAGATTATAAAAAGAGAAATCAATGTGGATGTCCCGACAAAAAAAGGCGCTTCAGCTTAGTAGGAGTAAGTCGGGGAATAATTATATTAAAAAGGGGAGAATGATGAGTAGAAAAGTTTTAATTTTTTTGTTGACACAAAGTTTGGTTATAAGTTTCCCTTTTGGAAGTTTCAGTGCTCCTGTTCATGTGCCTGGCAGACCTCTACTTAGCGCGCAAATGAACTCCGAGCCCCCGGCGAATATAGCCATTGAAGGAGATTTTGTCGTCGGTAGAACATTGGAAAAAGATGCCCGAATTACTCGGACTAATTGGGCCGGCTTAAAAGCCACGGGAATATTTCTGGAAGAGCAAATTCAGCCATATGTTTTGTTTGGAGCTTTGCTTGACGGAGAATTTGAACAAGAAGTTGATAATGCAGACATCAAATATATAACAGAGGACGCTTTTTTCTGGGGAGCAGGGACAACAATTTTACTTTACAGAATAACCAGTAGGTTGGGCTTAGGCCTGGATGTAAAATACCGTCAGACCAATCCGGTCGTAAACAAAATCAAAATTGACGGCACCAGTTTTTCCAAAAGCGACGATAATGTGTCTTTGGATTGCCAGTACCAAGAATGGCAGGCTGCTTTAGGTTTATGCGGATTGACAGATAATTTTCTGGGATACGGCGGGATAAAATATTCGGATGTAAAAACTTTACTAAAGGCGGAAGCAGGCGCTATAGACATTGAAAAAACGTTATATAGCGCCAATAAAATAGGGGTTTTTGGGGGTTGTGAATTCATACTGAACGAGAATACCACAATCGGATTTGAAGGCAGATTTATAGATGAGCAGGCCTACACTGTTTTCGTATCGGTCCATTTTTAATAAATTTCCGACAAAGAATAACGAGAAATAAACCTTCGTCAATATCTTCTGAAAAAAATTTACTACTACGGAAAATAAGATATGCACTTTAAAAAAATAACAGGAAGAATTATTATTGACTTTTTTCTCATTATAATCGGTGTGTTTCTTATTACGGTTATTCGTGCTTTATTCCCTGCCCATTTACCTAACATATATACACCTCAAAATCTCGGATTATATTACGAAGAAATAACATTTTTTTCCTCAGACAACAAAAAACTTTCCGGTTGGCTTATATATTCTCCTCAAGCTCGTGGAACTATTATCTGTTGCCATGGATATCCTGCAAACAAGTCGGACATTTTGCCTGTTGTCTCCTTCCTGTATCCGCAGTTCAATCTTTTTTTATTTGATTTCCGGGGACATGGAGACAGCCAAGGCAAGTTGGTAAGTTTCGGGTTTAGAGAAAATCGAGACATTCTGGGAGCGATAAATTACATAAAAAACAACCCAAAAATAAACAGGCTGCCCATTGGGATTTGGGGGTATTCTTTGGGAGGAGCAGTCGCGATAAAAGCATGCTCTCAAGACAAAGAAAAGACTTTGTCTTTGACAAAAGAAGTAAAAGCGCTTGTCACAGACAGTGCTTATGCGGACTTTCCAGAAATGATAACCCAATATTACGGAAATTTGGGGCCTTTAAAACACGTTTTCGGCTTTGGGGGAAGATTTCTAGGAAACATTCTATATAAAGGCGGATTGTCCGAACTTAATCCGGAAAATTTTATAGGTTCTTTAGGCATTCCTATTTTGATTATTCATACAAGAGATGACCCACTTGTGCCTGTCCAACACGCTCAAAGACTCTACGATAAAGCCAAGGAACCGAAAGAACTTCTTGTTTTTGAAGACGCAACGCACGGCGCTATAAATTCTAAAGTGTATAAAGATAAAATAAAAACTTTTTTTGAAAAACATCTTCAAAAAGAAAAAATAAGTCCTTCCGTCGTTTTTTCCATTTGACATACTTGACAAGATATGAATTTATTTTATAGAATTCGCTTCGAAAGTTATTAAGGATATAGTTAAATTGGTATTGCTAAGAATTATCAGCAGAAGTGAGCAGGTTGTTTGCTTTTACGGGAAGCAGAGAAACATAAATTTTATCCGTGAGGGAATATCCCGCCTGTTTTCATTTAATTGGCGAAGACAAGCGAAAGGATAATTTCTCTTGCGGTATTTTTTTGCAAAGAGGGAGGTGATATAAGCATGGCAGTAGGAACAGTAAAATGGTTCAACGAAAAGAAAGGGTATGGGTTCATTACCCCTGACGACGGAAGCGAAGATTGTTTCGTGCACTACAGCGCTATTCAAGGCGCTGGGTTCAAAACATTGCGAGAAGGCGACAAGGTCGAATTCGAAATTTCCAAAGGCGACAAGGGTCCGCAAGCTTCCAATGTAGCGAAAGCTTCAGAATAAAAAATGAATAGCGCTCTCCTGAGATGAGAAACGAATCTAATGATATATATCATGGGGTTTCAGTTTTGGAATCATATATTTATCTAAGAATAGTCTATTAATTTTTTAGATATCACGTTCCAACAGGCTTCAAAAGAAAACACCTCCCTAGCAAAACCTCAACATCCTCGCCTGTTCAAATGGGTGGGTAAGGAGAAGGTCATTTACACCTTTTGAAATTCTATGCATCTATCATAGACCAAGCAAGAAAGTTTGACAGCGGTTTTAGCATTTAAGTAGAATACGCAATCGGGGCAGTAGCTCAGCTGGGAGAGCGCATCCTTCGCATGGATGAGGTCGCCGGTTCAATCCCGGTCTGCTCCACCAGCTCATTTCTTACTTGGATACAAGATTATATTATTGGTCAATTCGGGAGAGCGTCCCGACGTTACGTCGGGAAAGTCGCCGGTTCAATCCCGGTCTGCTCCACCATAAGAAAGTTGATAGTTTCGTGTTTAAAGTCATTCGCAAATACTTCAGGTTTTGCTTAAATCTTATTTATCCTCTTAAGTGCTTTGTTTGTGGTTCGGTTCTTCCCATCGAAGAACCGGGCAACGAATATCTCTGCGCCGATTGTTTCAAAAAAATAAAATTCGTTGTCTCTCCCATATGCGAAAAGTGCGGAAGGCCTTCCAATTCTCATATTTGTTCCAAATGTAACAAAAAACCAAAACTTTTTTTCGACGGAGCTTTTCACATCGCTATATATGAGGATGTTTTTAGGAAATTGATTCACCTTTTCAAATATGGCAAAAACGATTATTTGGATAGACTTTTAGCGGGGTTTCTTATAAAAAAAATATCCGAAAGCGATGATTTAAAAGATATCGATTTTATCCTTCCCGTTCCTATGCATCGGTTCGATAAATTCAAAAGGGGTTATAATCAGACCGAACTTTTGGCTCGCGAAATAAGCAAAAAAATCGGTGTGCCGATTTTATCCGACAGATTGATGAAATGTAAAAGAACCCCATCCCAGACAACTCTTTCTGTTAAGCAAAGAGTCAAAAATGTCAAAGATGCGTTCAGAGTAAAAAACCCTGAAATTCTCGAAAATAAAAACATTCTTCTCCTAGACGATGTTTTTACTACAGGTTCAACAGTAAACGAATGCGCAAAAGAGATCCGTAAAGCAAGAGTAAAACAAATAAATGTAATAACGCTTGCTTGCAGTTGTGAGATTTGACATTAAATCAACACAATACATATAATCTTTGGTTCTAAAAAGTTAACAGACTGTTATGAAGGGAGAAAAGATGCTTATAGAAGTCATAGACAGGGATTTGATTATTTCCGAACTGCGTTCCAATAATAAAGAAGGTGTTATCAAAGAAATGGCTTCCAAATTTAGCCAGGCAGGAGTGGTCCAAAACGAGGATTCTTTTATAAACGCCATAAGAACAAGAGAAGAGATAGAAAGCACCGCTATCGGAGGGGGAATAGCAATACCCCATGCGCGCTCGGATACGGTGGAGAAATTGGTTGTTGCCTTGGGCAGGTCTTCGGCAGGGGTGGAGTTTGCGTCTTTGGACGGCAAACCGGTTCATCTTATCTTTATGATAGGATGTTCCAGCGGCGAAACAAAGGCACATCTTCAAGTTTTGGCAAGAATAGCGCGGCTTTGCAAAAATAGGAAGATGAGAGAAGGACTGATGAACGCTAAAAATGTGGATGCGATTTTGTGTTTCTTAAAGGGTTTCGATATCGGCTCGGACAAGCCTGAGCCGGTAAAATTAAAAGATGGCAGAATGATATATCCCAGCAATAATTTCAAGAAGTGATACGACTTATCGTAATGAAAAATTTCTAATACTTAATACAATATCCGTAAAATCGTAGTTTTGCTTATTCGTATGGATTAATGGAGAATGATTAAATGATTAGGGAAATTATAATACCTAAATTGGGGCAGACGATTAAGGAAGCGACGATTGAAAAATGGCTAAAAAAAGAAGGCGATAAGGTCTCAAAGGGCGAAGTTCTACTTGAAATTACGACCGACAAAGCAGCTTTGGAAATTGAGTCCCAGTACGACGGATTACTTAGAAAAATATTGATAAAGGAAGGCGAAAAAGTTGCAGTTTTAACCGTTATCGGATTTATTGCGGATGGTATGGGCGAAGAAATTCCTCAAGATATAAAAAAAAGCGAAGTTTCCTCCGATTCCTGTCCGTTGAATATGAAGAAGAAACAATAGATACTAGATGCTGGATACTTGTAGAAACAAAATTCTTAATATTCAGTGACTAGAATCTAGTATCTGGCATCTAGAATCAAGAACGAGATTCCCAAACAATATCATAATCATTATAAGCCGAACTTTCTTTTGCTTTCGGAGTTCCAAAATCGTCTCGCATATTAGGACCAATGCTGTAAAGTTTGAAACTGTTGCCGTAACTTGAATATTTAAGACTTTTACCACTAAATGGGTCAATAGGCACTTCACTCAAAAATTCGGGGACTAAGTTTTCTAACTTTTCAGGATAAGTTCCGTTTTTTGCCTTATAAATTTTCAAAGCAAGCCCTATTCTACAAACATCAATATTTGCCTGATATGCTGCTACCTTCTCCCGTATTCTTCCAATAGCAGGCAAGAGTTTATTAGAAAGAATACAATATTTGGGGATAACTTCATTTTGCCCATTAACTTTATTGTAATAGGGAATATTATAAGAATCCTGTGCTTTTGAGATTAATGTTAAATAACATACGAAATCTTTTTCAAAGACTGGTTTTCCTAAGAATGATATAAGCATAGCTAAAGGTGCTGGAGGAGAACAAGCACCAAATGTTAGGGCTTCCAAATCTTTTGTTTTTCCCTGGAGTATTCGTTCAAATACCCACATACCAAAAGCAACTCTCTCCCCATCCATACTTTTAATAAACGGCTCTATATTTTGGTGGATATACAATTCATCCATTATTGAATTTGTTTCTTCTGCAGGTATTTCTTTTGAATCGGCAATGCTTTTGATGCAATCCATTATTATATTATCGCAGGCGATTCTTATCAATTGTGAAATAAGAAGAGGTTCGTCTTTTAGATGATTTGAAAATTTTAAGCCGCCAAGAAGTGTGTCGAAGGCTTCTGATACTTTACCGGAATCTGCTTCAAGCAGGGCTTTTGCGCAAATTAGTCTTACTGCAGTTCGCATATACGTTAGTTCCGGCGCAAGTAAATTAGGGCCCTCTCCGTAATTGTAGTTGAAATTGCTTTTAGGTTTACGGGAAGCCTCTTCAATAAGTTCGTAGACATACTGGGTGTCTCTGGAATTTACTATTTGGGATATTTGTTGTTTTTGCTCGTCAGTCCACTTGGAAATATCAGAAAAAGATTCTAATTCTCTGACTATTTTGTTTATTTGTTTGCCTTCTTCTACTTGGAGTAATGTAAGCACTGTCTTGCAAATAAGCGCCGCGTTATCTTCATCGGGAACCGGCGGCGGGACGATTTCGGCAATAGTCATGGGTTTTCCTTCCGCTTTTAATTCGGCAATTTTGTTGCGCAGTTGAATTCCGAACATAATGTTGAAGATAATATTCAGCACTATAACCAAAGTGATTAATCCGCCCAATATAACGCATGTTACTTTTAAAGCTTTCTTTGCTTTATTCATGATATCCCTCCGTTTATTAAATTAAATTCTTCCATTAACTGGTCTCTTAAATCAAAGATTGTCGGATAAGATTCTTTCTCTTCTACTTTAAACATCTTTGCAAGTAGTTTGTAATTTGCACAGTCAACTCCCAAATCGGAGCACAATTGTTCGATGCCGTTGGATTTTCCGATGGTCTTTGTGACTGATATGGTCTTGCCATCAATTAATTTATCCGTGAGAAACAAGTCGATTTTTGAACTTGTTATGCTGATTACAAGCAGTGTTGCCAAAGCGTAGGCATAATTCCTTATTAATTTGAAAGTAAAGACAGGATTTTGTTGTTTTGCTGTCCATACGTTTCTTGCTCGTTCAAGGACTTTGTCTTTTAAACTACTGCCAATTTCTTTTAATGCAAAAAGGGAGAGTTCTTTTTCTATATCGTCATATTTCATTTTCAAACTCCTTAAGTTTACTTTTTAACTTTTCTATACCGTAGCGGTAACGGCTGGCGGCTGTGTTTATAGATATATTTAGCGCTCTTGCGATATTCTCAAATGTCATATCCTGAAAGATTTTCATGCTGATTACTTCTTTTTGTTTTGAAGGCAAAGATAAAATTGCTTTTGTAATCTTTTCTAGTTCTTCGCTATCAAAACTATTGGTTGAGGCGTCTTTTAGAACAAGTACATTTTTATAATCCTCAATGTTTTTTCCATTTTTGGGTTCGGTTCTTAAAAAGTCCATTGCTTGATTTCTTGCCATAGCAAAGATATATCCCGTCAAATTGCGCGCTCTTGCGATGTGGTTTCGTTTTTCTGCTACCGCTACGAACAAGTTCTGCATAACTTCCTCCGCTTTAATATCCGACCAGAGTATCGACAATATATACTTATAAAGTTTTTCTCCGAGTTCATTGTAAATAATTTCAAGCGCAAAAGGATCATTTTGCCGAATCAACTGTTTTATTTTCGATTCTATTTCTTTTTCCATCAAGGAGTTCAACTAAAAATCAGAAATTATTTTCTGTCCTCACATATAAAGACGTTTATCCTGTTAAATTTTGTCTAAAATTCTTTCTTGCAGGAATTACAGCACTACTTTGGTAAGATTGTCAATGTATGCGGCTGTTTAGCGTATAATAAATACATGATAAAACTAATCGCTCTTATTGGGCCTACTGCTGTAGGCAAGACACAGTTGAGCCATAAATTGGCGCAGAAGTTTGGTTTTGAAATCGTGTCCTGCGATTCTATACAGGTTTATACCGGTATGGACATAGGAACGGCTAAGCCCTCGCCCGAAGAGATAGAAAAATACAATTATCACATGCTTAATATCGTTACGCCTGATTATCATTACAGCGCCGGAGAATATGCGCACGACGCGGAAAAAGTAATTGAAGGCATAACCAAACGGGGCGCGTTTCCGTTGGTATCAGGGGGAAGCGGTTTATATCTTGACGCTCTTATTTACGGCATATCTTCCATGCCCAAAGCCGACCTTAAGTTCAGAAAAAAACTAAAACAGGAAGCACTTAAAAAGGGAAACGCTTTTTTACACGAATTGTTAAACGAGATAGACCCCGTGTCGGCGAAAAAAATACATTCAAACGATTTAAAAAGAGTAATTCGCGCTCTGGAGGTCTATCGGTTATCAGGTGAGCAACTCTCCGAAATTCAAAAAATGGAAAAGGCAATTAAAAACTATAAATATTTGCTTATAGGATTAAACAGAAAAAGGGATGAGCTTTATGAAAGAGTAGAAGCAAGAGTTGACAAGATGTTCGAGGAGGGCCTTGTGGAAGAAGTAAGGACGCTTTTGGACGAAGGATACAGCAGCGAGCTTTCTTCGTTCCAGGCGTTAGGGTATAAGGAAATAGCGCAGTATTTAAAAGGCAAGTTGGATTTGGAAGAAGCAAAAGAAAAGGTCAAGAAAAATACCAGAAATTTCGCGAAACGGCAGATGACTTATTTCAGAAAGAACAAGGAAATCAAATGGTTTGATTCGGGCAGTGATGATGATATAATTGCCGTCTTTGCAAAGGTAGAAAAATTTATCAAACATTGATAAGGGGGGATATAGATGGAAAATACAGATATAGACCAAGCAATAAAACAGAACAGGACAGGAACACTTACAATTAAAACAACTCCCAATGCTTCCGTTAAAGTCAAACAGTTAAAACATGAGTTCTGGTTCGGAACTTGTATCGCGAGAAGAACATTATTGGGAACAGAACACGCTGAAGACATGGAAAAGTATCGGCAGATTATAAAAGAGAACTTCAACAGCGCTGTTCATGAAAACGCGCTTAAGTGGGAAAATACGGAGATAGAAAAAGACAAAGTTTCCTATGAGGAAGCCGACATGATACTTGACTGGTGCCAGCAGAATGATATTAAGATGCGGGGGCATTGTCTTTACTGGGAAAAGGATATGCATGTTCAGGATTGGCTTAAAAATTTAGACAAGGAGGAACTTAAACAGAGAGTTAAAAACAGAGCTAAAGGCGTTCTTACTTATTATAAAGATAAAATTTCCGAATATGATGTAAACAACGAAATGCTCCACGGTGATTTCTACAAAAGTAAATTAGGTAGCAGTATTCATGTGGATATGTTTAAATGGGCTCAAGAAGCCGACCCGAATGCAAGGCTTTATGTTAATGATTATGAAATATTGGAAAAGGATATTTTTAATAGATATGTAGAACATATTGAAGAATTGTTAAACGCAGGTGCACCCATTGGAGGTATCGGAATACAAGGACATTTGCTCCAGGGACAAGCTTTGGATGCAGATAGAATCAAAAAAGTTCTTGAAGGATTGGCTCAGTTTAACCTGCCGATGAAAATTACAGAATTTGACATGAGGACTTTGGATGAAGATGCAAAGGTTAAAGGATTGGAAAATCTTTATAAAGTTTGCTTTGCTCATCCTTTGGTTGACGGCATCCTTATGTGGGGCTTTTGGCAAAGATCGCATTGGCTTTCCGCAAACAAAGAATATGGAATTAAAGGATATACCGCGCTTTGGGAAAAAAATTGGACGCCGACTCCTTCGGTTGAGGCTTATAGAAATTTAGTTTTTAATAAATGGTGGACAAATTGGGAAGGCAAAGCCGACGAGAAAGGTATATGCAGCACGAATGTTTTCTATGGTTCTCATATTGTTGAATCGGAGGGTAAACAGAAACAAGTAGAACTAAAAAAGGATGAAGGTAATAAGGAAATTATTCTGTGAATAAAAAATTAAGCCTTCTGCAGTATGTAATTAAGGTATTCTTTCTCTCCTTTCAAAAAAGCTTTATACAAATCTGTCTCTTTGGTCCCGGCAAATTCCTTAACGAACTTGTGAAGAAATTTGGGTGCCAGCCTTTCAATGAGGGCTATTCTTCTATCGTGGTCCAATTGTAATGCTTTGATCACATTGCCGGTTATAAACTCTTCTTTTATAAGTTTTAATGAAGAATTTTTAAATTGGTTTCTTAGAGTTTTAATAGATTCTTTGTATCTTAGGTCTGCAAACAAAAAATGTCCGCCGGGCTTAAGCACTCTATAAACTTCGCTTAAGAACTTTTTCATGCTGGGATAACGGTGGGACGATTCTATATTTATTACCACATCCACATTTTCATCTTCGCAAGGCAGATTAAGCGCGTCCCCTGCACAGAAAGAAAGGTTGTCATAAGAATATTTTTCTTTGCAAAAGTCAATCGCTTTTCTGCAGATATCAGTTCCCTTTATTGATTTAGGAGCTAAATATCTGGCAACATAAGAAGTTCCCCCTCCTCTTCCGCATCCCACTTCCAGCACATCCAACCCTTTTAATTCTATAGAATTGGCGACATGGTAATAAAGCTGTAGAGGATATCTGTTCTGTTCATCTTCTCTATTTAAATGAAGATTTTCCTCACCAGCATAACCATAATTTAAAAATATAATCTCTCCTTTTTTATCCAAATGGCTTATATACCAATACAGGACTTTCCAGAAAGGATTTAAGATGTTTGCTCTTTTAATGCCCATATTTAAAATTATATTGTTCTTATGCTCATCCCAAAATTTTTAGCGAGCGGATTTATTGGAAATCTTTTCGTAAGATTCCAACTGTTTTTTCCTTATGTCTTCCTGTAAATCTTTCCTGCTTTTGTATTGGGAAGGATATAGTGGTTTTGAAAAATAAATAAGATAAGGAATTTTTTTATTCCTTTCCATATAGTTTATACTTCTTAATCCTTTTGAAACGAACAATTCTTTCTGATGTTTGGGGGGAATCCAGAGGGCGGTAGGAATAATAGGAACGTTTGTCTCCATCCCCAAATTGGCAGCCCCGGAATAATTCATTCTGGAAGAAAGGTCTTTTATATTACCGTTTCCGTCAAAAAGATATCTTGATGCCCCGTCATTTGTCAAAGCGACGAGGTCCTTGGTGTTCTTTAGCCACACAATACTCATTTCCTTAGTCCTTTTGTAATCTTTTCGGGTTGCTTGCCCCCCTGTCTTGACGGGTACTTGCTCAAGCATAGTACTTAAAATTCTTAATCCGGGTTTTGAAAAAGCGTCTTCATCTATCCATCCGTGTATTTTTCTGTCAAGGCTAACGCCTATCACGGAAGAGTCAAAATATAGGCAATGATGTGTAACGATTATACAGGGCTGTTTTGGAACATTTTCCAGTCCTATGGCTTGTATATCTAAAAGTCGATTTATCAAAGGACTGAGGATTGTGTTTTTGAGCCAATAATAAAAACCGATTTTTATTTTGCGGTTTCTCATTAAATATTGGTGTTTTTCTATTGCCATTCTTTGTTAAGAGTTGAAACGAATAATATTTTATAAACTAAAGATTCTTTTGGGCTCGTTATACAGCAGATCTTCGGCAATATCTATAGCCGTTTCGGCGTCTATGCTTTTTTCTTTGACGTATTCCTCCAAAACATCGCTCAAAGCACGTTTATACATATCTATCTTCGTTTCTATGAGTTCTAAAGTGTATGCATCGGAATATTGTCCTATCATTTTTTGATGAGGCACGAGCCTTAAACGATTTTTCAGATTTGTTTTTATGGATTCAAAAGTGTTCTCAAACCACCAGTGTCCTGAAGCATATACATTCGGAAATATTCTCGCGTAAACCGCAAGTTCCTTATCCTCAGTAAAAGAAAGGACGGAAATCGGAAATTTTACTTTAGGGTATTTGTTCAAAAGATACTTAAGACCCAAAAGATTACCATCGGGCCAGAAAACGTCTTTGCCGCCGGGAACACCTTTGGAGTAAACATTTCTTTCTACTCCGAGCATCAACTGGAAAGGAAGTTTATTTTTTTCGCATAGATTCGAAAGAAAATCCAGCATGTAAGCGGAAAATTCAGCTGAATCGTTTGATTTGCCTTTTGAAAGTTTTTTGAAAATTATGCGAGCCTGTTTCTTTTCGACGCGTATCGTTAGAGGGGTCGAATTCAAGGATGTCGCAAGCGATTTCGCGCCTTTTTTAACGAAATATGCCAGTCTTTTGCTTATGGCTTTTTCGTAATCTTCAAGATTCGATATTTTTGCACAGGTTGCTTCTTCAAGATTTTTTATCGTGGTTTTATCGGCGGTTAAGAGCGAATCCACTCTAAAAGTGGGAACAAAAAATTGCTTGCCTTTCTTGTTTTTATGTTTTTCTATGCCGTCTAAATTTTCCCAAGGAAGATTGGTAGTTGATATGTTCTCTATGTTGGAAAGTTTACTAATCTCGCGCAATCTGTTGGTTTTTTTAGCTTTTTTTTCTACGCATTCCCAGAGAACTTTCCAGTTTTGGGGGCTAAGTTGCGAATAGGGGAAATCGAACAGTTTTTTTGATAGCGCCATTAGCCAGAAATAAGGTTGGGTTGTCTGCATATAAGGCAGGTATTTCGAAAGTTTTTCCGTTTTTTCTTTGTCGGAAATTTTTTTCGATTCGACTATTTCGCTCGGCATACCTTGGCTGTGAGCCATTTCCGTAAAATAATGATAGCTTAATATTTGCCATGCATTTTTTGCGAAAGGGTTTTGAAAATCGACATGAGTGTGGATGTCTAGTATCGGGATTTTGCTTATTTTTTTGTATAGCTCTTTGCCAACGCTCATCTTGGATTTAAGCTCCTTTTGCTGTTATAATCCATTCTAGCAAAAAGACGATGACTATGGAAACGTAACTTACGCGATTTCCGATAGTATCAAACAATTATTCTTTTAAAAATGCTGGAATATATCTTATATTTATGTGCCAGATTTTTAGCTGTTTCTTTTCCTACTCCCCTGAAACATTGGATAGGATTGAGAGTTTCGGATATGTATTTTTTGTTCCATAAAAAAAACAGAAGAACAGTTCTTTCTAATTTCGATAAAATCCCGCTAGAAAAAAGCAAGCATAAAGTCGCAAGAACTATGTTCCATAATTTTTCAAAGTCCTTGGCGGATTTTTTGTTTATCTCCCAACTAAATAAGGATAACTGGAAAAATTGGGTGAGAACCGTAAACAAAAAGTATTTCGATGAAGCCTACAAAAAGAAAAAGGGAGTTATAGCCCTTACAGCTCATATCGGCAATTGGGAGTTGGGCGGCACAGTCCTTTCTCTTATGGGATACCCTATTTCTGCAATCGTTTTACCCCAAAGGAATAAGTTCGTGAATAATATATTTTTCAAACAACGTTTGGAAAAGGGGCTCAAATCTATATTTCTTGGACAGAATTTGATAGAAGGGGTACGGAGATTAAAAAGGGGGGAAGTTTTGGCTATAGTCGGGGATAGGAACATCGGGTTTTCACGCGATATAACGGACAAAACTATAAATAAACTTGCGGGAGTGGAAGTGAATTTTTTCGGCAGGAAAGCTTATTTTCCGAAAGGACCCGCGATTTTGGCGTATTGGACTCAAGCGTTAGTCCTTCCCGGTTTTACTGTAAGAGAAAAGGACAATAAATACACGCTTCATTTTGAAAGCCCCATAAAAGTTGAAAGATGCAAAGACAAAGAAGAATTCATTAAGATAAACACACAAAAAATAGCTTCTGTGATAGAAAAATATGTTCGGCTTTATCCCGAGCAATGGTGCGTTTTCGAGGAAGTATGGGGTTGATTAGGATAAAAAAGGATATACATGAAAATATGCATATTAATTGCCGCTTATAACGAGAGCGGGAAAATAGGGCAGTTGGTTTCCCGAATCCAAAAACTGGATGGCGTTTCCAAAATAATTGTAATTGACGACGGCTCTGTCGATTGCACATGCGAAGAAGCCGAAAAAGCAGGTGCGCTTGTTTTAAAACACGGGGAAAACAAAGGCAAAGGCGCGGCGCTACGAACAGGCTTTACTTATATAAAAGAGCAGAATTGCGATGCAGTCATCACTTTAGACGGTGACGGGCAACACAAATACAGCGAAATTCCGAATTTTATAGAGGAATATAAAAAAGGCGATGCTGATATTATAGTCGGTTCAAGAATGCTTGCTTGCGCAAGGCGGTCGGGAATGCCTTTTATAAGATACGCCACAAACCATTTCACATCTTTTCTCACTTCTGTTGTGGGTAAATGCAGCGTTACTGACAGCCAATCAGGTTTCAGGCTCATATCGACAGGAGTGCTTAAAAAAATAGACCTGTCTGCTTCTAATTTCGAAATAGAATCCGAAGTTATAATAAAATCCGCGCGCAGGGGTTTCACAATTAAGGAGATTCCTATTTCTACCGTTTACCATACGGATTCAACGAAAAGAAGCAAAATCAACCCGCTTATCGATAGTTTGAGGTTTTTCCGATTTGTCCTGAAAAACCTACAATGACAGAACCGTCCATGTTTAATGAAGAACAATATAAAATGTTGCGAGAGAATATGTTAAGCGTTCAGATAAAAGCGCGGGGAATAAATGGCAAAGAGGTATTGACCGCCTTAAGAAAAATCCCAAGACATCTATTCATTCCGGAACAACAAAGAGAATATGCTTATGAGGATTTTCCCCTCCCTATAGGAGAATCTCAAACAATTTCCCAGCCTTATATGGTGGCCTTAATGACCCAAGCACTTAATCTTAAAAAACATGAAAAAGTTTTGGAAATCGGCACGGGGTCCGGATATCAGTCGGCGGTTTTAAGCAGAATCGCAAAAGAAGTTTATACCGTAGAAAAAATAGAATCTCTTGGTTTAAAATCCGAAAAAATTTTTAAAGAATTAGGACATAAGAACATAAAGGTGAAAATAGGCGACGGAACCGAAGGTTGGAGTGAGCACGCCCCTTATGACGGGATTATAGTAACGGCGGGTTCGCCGCAAATGCCCAAGCCTTTAATCGAACAACTTTCGGAAAATGGCAGAATCGTTATCCCAATAGGAAATTCTTTTTCCCAGGATTTGATTGTTGCGCGAAAAACAAAAGGCGAATTGACGCAGAGAACTATTTGTGGGTGCATGTTTGTGCCTTTGATAGGAAAATACGGATGGGATAACAATAAATTAAATATCAAAAATTAAAAATGCAAAATTTTTAAAAGAAAATGATGGAAAAACTTGTTCAAATACTTCAGGGTTTTCCCGAAGAATTAATCGTAATTATTATCTCCGCGCTACCTGTGTCCGAATTGCGCGGAGGAATACCCGTAGGTCTTGCTCTTTACCATTTCTCAATTCTTAAAAGTTTTCTCCTGGCAGTTTTTGGAAACTTTATTCCTGTAATACCTTTACTCCTTTTTCTTAAACCCGTCAGGGAATTTTTAAGCAAGTGTGCGCCTTTTAAAAAATTCTTTGACTGGTTTTTCGAAAGAACAAAAAGGAGGGCGAAGATAGTCGAAAAATACGAGGCGATAGGATTGGCATTTTTTGTCGCAATCCCGCTCCCTTTTACGGGCGCTTGGTCCGGATGTGCAGCAGCAGTGCTTTTTAAACTCAATTTTAAATATTCGCTTATAGCAATTCTTGTTGGAATACTCCTTGCAGGAATAATAGTAACAGTTCTATCAATTGCAGGGATGGGCTCGATTCAACATTTTCAGTCTTTATATAAATGACATCTAAAAACAGAGTAAAAAAGGCGATTCTCTTCCAGGGGCCAGATAGAATCCCCTTTGATTTTCCCAAACCTTGGAGTTCCGACTTTTTATGGGTTAACACGGACCCTAACCCTTTATTTAATCCAAAACTCAGCACTAAAACCAAATGGGAAGATGAATGGGGCTCGGTTTGGGAAAAACTTCCAAACGATAAAACTATGGGACAGATTAAAACTCAGCCTCTACATTTATATGAAAATATTAAATATTATAAATTCCCCGACTATAAAAAACCATCCAGATACCTTTCGGCAAAGAACACTATACTTAAAAATAAGGATGAAAAATTTATTATGGCGGAAACATTTACAAAATATGGCAAGGAATTTTACTTATGATTTGCATATAACTTCTTTAAAACCTAAAAATATGATTATAGTAACCGGAGCAGCAGGGTTTATCGGCAGTGCTATTGTCTGGGCGCTTAATAAAGGTGGGAAGAGTGATATTTTGATTGTTGATGACAGCGACAAACAAAACAAAATTAAGAATCTCGCTCGCTTAAAATTTGAGGATTTTATAGATAAAGATGAATTCATCGAAAAATTACAGCAAGGCAGGCTCTCCGACAAGATAGGCGAGATAATCCACCTGGGTGCGGAAAGTTCTACAACCGTTTATGATGTCGAATACCTTACTCAAAATAATTTTGAATATACAAAAAAACTTGCGATATGGTGTGTCAATAATAACAAAAGATTTGTATATGCTTCTTCTGCTGCAACATACGGAGACGGAAAACAGGGCTTTTCAGACGAACACTCTCAACTTGAACAATTGAAGCCATTGAATCCATATGCCCATTCTAAACACTCCTTCGATTTATGGGCTTATAGGCAGGAGTTGCTGGAAAAAATAGCAGGATTAAAATATTTCAATTGCTTCGGTCCAAACGAATATCACAAAGGAAGTATGAGAAGCATGATATTGCAGGCGTTCGAGCAAATAAAACGAGACGGAAAGGTCAAACTTTTCAAATCGCTTAAGTCCCAATATAAAGATGGGGAGCAGTTAAGGGATTTTGTGTACGTGAAAGACGCGGCAGATATGACGCTGTTTATATCCGAAAACAAAAAAGCAAATGGAATTTTCAATATCGGGACAGGAAAAGCGCGAAGTTTCAACGAACTTGTAAAAGCGGTCTTTGAATCTATGGGTAAAGATATCAAGATAGAATACATAGATATGCCGGATTCAATAGAAGATAAATATCAATATTTTACTCAAGCCGATATGACGAAATTAAAAGAAGAGGGATATAAAAAGAAAATTCATACTCTTCAAGAGTCCGTATCGAACTATGTGAAAAATTATCTTTTGAAAGACAACTCCTATCTCGGAGACGAAGCAGACAACGAATTTTGAACGGAGGCAGTTGTGCGACAACCGAAGAACTTTATATTTTATTTGGTTATTGGCGCGCTTGGTTTGGGAATCATTGTTTTGACAATAATATCTATCGCCGGATACGGCGCTTCAAAAAACGTTCTTTCTTCTTTAACGAAATTAAAACAGCAAAATGCTAATTTGCAATCCCGATTAAATGAAACGGAAGAAACCCGATTGCGTTTGGAGAACGAGAATAAACAACTTAAAGCAATGATTAATACTCTAAACGAATTCCAGATATTGGATAAAGAGTCACTTGAAAGTGAAAATCAAAAAACTGGGGGAGAACTGGAAGCATATTCGGACGAATATAACGCATTAAAAGAAGAATATGCACTGTTGCAGGAGGCGTATAACGAACTGCTAAGAGAACAACTTATCGAGCCGGAACCGTCACAGCAGCGAAGAGGGAGGGAATTCACTCCTGAACAGATGGAAAATTTTGCCGCCGCAATAAAAGAAAGGACTTATTCAGCAATGGATAGCCGCATATCTCAAGCGAAAACGGAGTATGAAGCAGGGATATTGGCAGAAATAAGAGATGCTTCCATTAATTTATTCGACCTGCAGGACAAATGGAGAACTGCATCCAATGAAGAACGGGAAGCATTGAGACAGACAATTGCTACAGAAGGAAACACGCTTAGAGAATTATACAGTGAATATAATTCTTACCAATGGAAAACTCTCGCTGAACAATTCAAAGTTGAAAACACAGAAGAGTTTACAAAGCAAGTGCAAGAATTGATGCGGAACATGCAGCCTCCCATGTTCGGCGGAGGAATGCCACAGAGGGGAAATCCTCCGCCGTAAAAATCCAGAAGATGGTAATGCCAAATCAGCCGCATTATGCTACAATTTTGGAACTATAAGCAATAAACTGTTTTAACAAAATCGGAAAAATAATTTTATGCCTAAAATTTGCACAAATAAACGAGGTTATCATAGGTATCTTAAACCTTTGATAGCGGCATCCACGATTTTCTTGTTGACGGGATGCGCCTCTTCGCGTATGAGAAATTCTGTAAATAAGGAAGTTTATAAAATACTGGAGAGAAAAACAAAAGAAGTCACCACCGAAAAAATTCCTTGGGATATCGATTCCAAAAAAGATAAAGAATTGATAAGCGAAGGGGTCCCGTTAACTCTCAAAGACGCTCTTATTATAGCCACCAGAAATAACCGCGACTATCAAACTGCGAAAGAGGATGTATATCTTCAAACTTTATCTTTGGTTTCGCGCAGGCATTCTTATCATTTAAGATACGGAGTTGGCGGTTCGGTAACGTGGACGGCGGACGAAAACACAAAGGATATAAGCGCGGATTTGAATTTGGGCCTTATTCAATGGCTTGCGCAGGGCACACAGATTTCATTGAACGTTGTAGAGGAATATTCCCGAGACCTGATGGTCGAAGACAGTGCCGAAAATTTCCAAACGGTTGTCGGATTGGATGTCTTGCAGCCGCTTTTCAGAGGTGCGGGCAGAAGCGTTGCCCAAGCAGATTTAATTCAGGCGGAAAGAGATGCCATTTATCAGATAAGGACATTCTTGAAATACCAGCGGGATTTTTCCGTAACCGTTGCGGATAAATATTACACTCTTTTAGAAACGAAGAACACTCTTGAAAATTACCGTACGAATTACACTTACTTAAAGCAAACAAGGGAAAGGATAGAAATGCTTTCCGAAGCCGGTAGGGAGACTCCCATGGGAGTGGACCAAACAAGGCAGGACGAATATAGGGCGAACCAAAGCTGGATTAGCGCGAATAATAACTACCAGCGGCTTTTGGATGAATTTAAAATATTTTTGGGGCTGTCCCCGGATGCGAATATTATGGTTGAAGAGAAGGGGTTGGAACGGTTTTTGGACAAGGGGATAGCACAAATACAGATAGACCCTGCGGATTCTATTAAATTGGCCCTTGACAAACGGCTTGATTTGCTCACGTCCCGCGACCGATTGGAAGACAGCAAAAGAAATGCGGATGTGGCTTTGAGTGCCTTGAGAACACAACTTGATTTAAAACTCGGCGTTGAAACGCGTTCGCCGCTTTCAGAAAATAAACTTTCTTTCGAATTGGACGATTTTGAAAAACCTTATTATACGGCAGGATTGGATTGGGAGCTTCCCGTAAACAAAGTCGAAGAAAGGAACACGTACGTGCAAGCCTTGATTAATTTTGACAGGGCTAAACGTAATGTGGGAAATACGGAAGACTCCATAAAACTTGAAATACTTAATCTGTGCAGGAATCTGGAGGAAGCTTACCAAAGCTATCTGATACAGGGAAAAAGTGTTGAACTTGCGCAAAAAAGAGTTGAAGGGACTGATTTGCTGCTTCAGGCCGGAAGGGCTACCACGAGAGATTTATTGGAAGCCCAGGAAGCATATCTGAATGCGAAAAATTCCCTGTCAAGTGCAATTGTAAACTATTTGGTTTCTTATCTGGAGTTTTTAAGGGACACCGAAACTTTAGAAATTGATGAAAGCGGAGTATGGAAAGGAGACCTTTATGAGAAAATCAGTGGCGAAGAATACTAAATCCTATCTCGATTTTGTATGGAATAAGACACTGTATGGTAAAAGAAAGTTTTTCTTTGTAAGCGGGATCGTTTTGATATGTTTAATCTTGCTTCTTAACGGGTTTATTCAAAATAAAAAGAGGATGGAGGGACTTATTACTTACCAGGTGAAAAGACAGAATCTGGTTATATCCGTCATGGAAGGCGGGAGTCTCAAAGCGCTTCGTTCCCAGAAGATTACCAACGATGTCCCGGGACAGAGGAATATTCTTGAAGTGGTCGATGAAGGAGTTCTGATTACCGAACAGGATATTCAGGACAGTAAAATTCTCATTAAACTTGATTCTAAGGATTTGGAAGACCGCGCGGAAGAACTTAGGATAACCGTGGAAAACAGTTTGTCTTCTTACACACAGGCACAGCAGAATCTCGAGATACAGAGGAAGCAGAATGACAGCGATATCAAACAGGCACAGCTGAATGTCAAATTCGAAAAGATAGATTTAGAAAAATACTTAGGGGAAGAATTAGCCGGTGAGCTTATTATAAATGAGGACGAAAGTATAGACTTTGTCGCCTTAATAGCAAATCCGAAACTGGAAGGGGAAGCCCTTAACAAAAAAAGGGAACTCGAAAACAATATAGAACTTGCAAAGGAGGAGGTTGCCCGGGCGCAAGACACCGTCCAATGGAGTGAAAAGTTAGCCGAAAAAGAATATATAACAAAAAGTGAGTTGGATGCGGACCGATTTTCACTTCAACAAAAAGAAGCTTCTTTGGAAAGTGCTAAATTAGCATATCAACTTTTTCTGGATTATGACTTCCCCAAACAGGTGGCGTTGCTTCTTTCCAATTATCAGGAATCCATAAAAGAGTTGGATAGGACACAAGCCAAATGCGAATCGGAGATTATTAAGGCAGAAGCGGATGTTAAGAGTAAAGAAGCCACATATTTAGAGCGTAAAAACAACCTGTCAGAGGTAGAAGAGAACATTGCCAAATGCACGATCAGGGCAACACAGCCGGGTCTTGTTACATATGCGACAAGCAGCAATCCCTGGCGCTCGCAAGACCCGATTCAACCCGGCACAAATGTTTATTATAGGCAGGATTTATTAAACCTCCCGGATTTCAGCAGTATGGGTGTGGAAGTTAAGATTCATGAGGCTTCGATAGAAAAAATAAAACCCCAACAGCAAGCTATCGTAAAAGTGGATGCTCGCGGCAGGGAGCAATTTACAGGAGAAGTTAAAAAAGTTGCCGCTTTCCCTGATGCCACTTTCAAGTGGATGAATCCCGACCTTAATGTCTATCTTGTCGAAATTTCTCTTGACAGAGATGGGCAGAATCTTGCTCGCCTAAAGCCGGGCTTATCCGCAGAAGTAGAAATCCTAGTCGAAAAATTAGAAGATGTTTTGGTCGTCCCTCTGACGGTGATATCACAAAGAGAAGGGAAATCCGTGTGCGCTGTTCTTAAAGGGAACAGGATTGAAATTAGAGAAGTTGCGCTCGGCAGCAGCAGCACCGATATGGTAGAGATAAGGAGCGGGCTGAAGGAAAGAGAAATTGTTGCGATGCTGCCCGGTAAAATAGGGGAACAAGTGAAAAAAACACCTCTGGCAGAAACGGGAAAATTTGAGAGCACCGAAAAAGGGAAAACAGAGAGTACAAAAAATAATAGGACAAATATGCCCAGCAATGAATAAGGAAATAATAAACCTTGTCAACATTTGGAAGGCTTACAAACTTGGTTTGGTAGATGTTCCCGTTCTCAAAGGAATTAATCTCTGTATAAAAACAGGCGAGCATTTGTCAATTATGGGACCTTCGGGAAGCGGCAAAACAACCATGCTGAATATTCTCGGTTGTCTTGATAGACCTACGGAAGGAGAATACCTCATGGAAGAAAGAAAGATTTCTTCTCTTTCGGATGATGAACTTTCTGAAATTCGCAGCCGCAAAATAGGTTTTGTTTTCCAGGTGTTCAATCTCATCCCGCAACTTTCCGTTTTGGAAAATATAGGCATCCCGCTTTTTTATCAAGGAGTTGAAGAAAGTATTATTAAAGAGAAGGCGTTAAAATTGGCAGAGCTAGTAGGCTTGGGAGAGCGTATTAGACATAGACCTTCGGAACTGTCAGGGGGTGAACGACAGAGGGTTGCAATCGCAAGAGCTTTAATAAACGAACCTGTTTTGATCTTAGCTGACGAGCCGACCGGCAATCTTGACAGTAAAACCGGCGAGGAGATTATGAATCTTCTCATTAAACTAAACGAAGAAGAAGGGAAAACCCTTGTCGTAATAACTCATGACCCCAAAATAGCGAACTATTCAAAAAGAGTAGTTCGCCTGCTTGACGGGAAGACTGTAAATGAAAATTAATGTCCTTCACATTACAAGAATAATAAGGTTTGGCGCGAAGAACCTGTGGCTTCATAAACTCCGTTCTTTTCTTACTATGCTCGGAATTGTTTTCGGAGTTGCTTCCGTTATAGCCATGCTTGCTATCGGCGAAGGCGCAAGCTTTGAAGCAAGAGAAAAAATCAAAGAACTCGGAAGCGACAACATAATTATTAGAAGTGTAAAACCGCCACGAGAAGCTACTACTCAAACAACTTCGTTTCTTGATGTTTACGGCCTTGTTCCCGCGGATTTCACAAAGATTTCCTCAATTCCTTCCGTAGAGATTATTGTCCCTACATGGGAAACCAAAGAAGAGATTTGGCATCTTGCTAAAAGCACACCCGGAAGAGTTGTCGGGACAACCCCTGACTATGCTCAAACTACCAATATTAGAGTCAGAGACGGGGGAAGATTCATTAATGAAGTCGATATGGACATGAGCAAGCCAGTGGTAGTCATAGGTTCTTCAATAAAGAACATTCTTTTCCCCACAGTGGACCCTATTGGCGAAAAAATAAAAATAAAGAGTAATTATTTCACCGTTATTGGGGTAGCGGAGGCAAAACTTTTTTCGCAAGGGACGGGGACCTTTGAAGCAGAAGATATCAACTTTGATGCCTATATCCCTTTAAGCACAGCAAGAGTCTATTTTGGGGAGTTTGATGTAAAGATGAGAAGCAGACAGGCAAGCTGGGTAAGATTTCATAGCTTCGTGGTAAAAGTCAATGATACTAATAAAATTATGCCAACCTCAGCATTGATAAACCAGATTCTGGAATCGGCTCATAAAAATCCGGACTATGAAATTCTTGTCCCTTTGGAATTGATACAACAGGAAGAACATAGGAAAAGAATTTTCAGCATTGTTTTGGGCTCAATTGCCGCAATTTCATTGGTTGTGGGTGGCATAGGTATTATGAACATCATGCTTGCCACGGTTACGGAAAGAACTAAAGAGATAGGAATACGTAGAGCACTAGGCGCAAAACAAAGAGATATTATCTATCAATTCGTTACCGAAGCGGTAATTCTCTCGGCTACGGGAGGTTTCATCGGCGTGGCTGTTGGTATTGTAATTCCGGCAATAGTTTCCAAATTCGCGGGCATGATAACAATAATTACTCTGTGGTCAGTTCTTTTGGCTTTTATTATATCGGTTGCAGTGGGAGTTACTTTTGGGATTTATCCCGCCAGAAAAGCAGCTTTGCTTGACCCGATAGAAGCGTTAAGATATGAATAAAACAAACCAATCTCGCTGGAATAGCATCAAATCAAGAATACAAAGAGTCAAACCCATCCACGTGCTACCTCATAAAAAAACAGCTCTTGTCCTTGCCGGTGGCGGGGCAAGATCTTTGTGCCAAATAGGTGTTTTAAAAGTTCTGGAAAAAGAGAAAATCCCGATAGATATGATAGTCGGATGCAGCATGGGTGCAATTGTGGGAGCGCTTTTTTCCACGGGTGTTTCCGTAGAAAAAATTGAACACATAATCCTCGATTTTTGCCAATTTAAACAGATAAAAGAGATAGAGAAAACATTCACTTCAGAAGCAGAGAGCATAAATAAAATCGGGGAATTTATGAGAGATTTAGGTTTTTATCTTGTTAACTTATTCAAAGAAGCAATGTGGAATGAACAAACTATGATTGAGGGCTTGAGCAAACTTATATCTCCCGAACTGACTTTCTCCCAGGCAAACATTCCATTTTCCTGCGTAGCCACAGACATAAAGAAGGGCAAAAGAGTTATCATTAACAAGGGCGAACTTTTACGGGCAGTGGTTGCTTCCGTAAGCATTCCTGGGGTTTTTACTCCTATAAAACAAGACGGAAAACTTTTGGTGGACGGGGGTGTTTTAAGCAGGATGCCTGTTATTGCCGCGGAGAAGATGGGAGCTGATTTTGTAATAGCGATATCTTCGGGCGATTTAAACGACAAAGAACCGGTAAAAGCATTAGATGTAATGATAAGAACAAACGAAATAAAAGAGGTGGAATTTGCACGTATAGAATCTTTATTGGCGGATTTTCTGTTTTCTCCCCACACCGGAGAATGGGACTGGTTCTCTTTCTCCAAAGCCGAAGAGATAATAAAACAAGGAGAAAAAGAGGCTATGTCGGAAATTGCTGCCTTTAAAAAAGCTCTTGCCAATCCAAGAACTGAGAAGAAAAAATTCAGAAGATTAGTCCTGCCCCTATTTTATTGAAAACAGCGCTTTTTGGAATGTTGCTTAAGAATCTACTTGCAGGTAGGGCAATTTTTGGAATTGCAGGTGTGGCAACCTTTTGAATTTGGTTCTTTTTTTTCTTCTTTTACCTTCTTCTTGTAATCGGTGGCATAAAAGCCTGTCCCTTTAAATATCACACCTGCGCCGCTTCCTATTAATCGTCTTAATTTTCCACTACACTTTGGACACTTCTTCAGAGGTTCCGCAACCATGCTGTGAAACGCTTCGAATTTATGTCCGCATCTTCCGCATTCATATTCATAAGTGGGCATTTTTTCTCCTAAAACGAAAGGAGAATATACCATTTCAAATCTAATTTAGTCAACTATATTTTATGGATTCTTACGCATTGTTGACTTGCCAAACGAAAGATGTATAATACGAAAAAATCTGTTTCTGCAGGTAAAATTCGAATTGTCTGGGGCATGAAATTAATGGAAAGGGAGGTAAAGATGAGTAATAAAGTTTTTAAAATGTTATTAGTTGCTTGCGTTTCTGTCTTTATATGTATGCCTATCCTTGCTGCCGATGAATCCGGAGGACAAGATAATGTGTTGGATGAACTCATGACTACGATAAGAGCGAAACTGGAATATTTTGGATGGAGAGTCAGAACTTATGAATCAGGGGATAAAGATATATGGGGAAATCAGGGTGTTGGGGCAGGAGGATATATAGTAGGAACACCGCCTGGAACGGGAAGGACTGAAACAGCTATGGCACCGCAGATGCTTACGGAAAGCGAACTTCAAATGCTGAAAGACGAAATTTCGCAGTCTATGCAAATGGTTCAGTTTCAAAAGGAACAAAGAGAAGAACTTGAATATTACTCATCGCAAATAGAATCACAGCTTGCATCATATAAAGAAAAATTCGAGATACTCGGCGGAACAACTTATATCGTGCAGGAAAATGATTCACTTTGGCGCATTGCCAGAAAAGAATACGGCGATGCCAACAAATGGCCCCTTATTTACAGAGCTAATCAAAGTACAATCAAAAACCCTAACCTTATATATGCAGGACAAGAATTACAGATTCCGCAGTTAAAAGTAAAAAAGTAGAAGTCCTATTTGCTTTAAGAAATATTGTAAAACCCCCCGCTAGAGATAGTGGGGGGTTTTATTTATGTAGCCTTGATGTGTAATCGTTTTTATTTGGATTTTATATCCCAACTCTTCTGCATTTCACTTTTAATTTTTCTACAACTTTCTTCTAAAGATTCGGGGATGATTTTAGTTTTTCCTATAACGGGCATGTAATTTGTATCTCCTTCCCAGCGCGGAACTATATGCAGGTGTATATGGTTTGCCACGCTTGTTCCTGCGCATGCTCCCAGATTCAGTCCGACATTGAACCCCTGCGGGTGATATACCTTTTTAAGCACCGGAATTATGCTTTTAGCAAGAGAGAAAATCTCATTTGTTTCTTCATTGCTTAAATCCTCAAAATTCTTTATGTGCCTGACGGGGGATATCAAAATATGCCCGTTATTATAAGGGAATTTGTTTAATATTATAAAAGAGTACTTCCCTTTATAAGGGATCAAACTCTTAGAAGAATCCTTTAATTTTAAACTTTGGCAAAGAAAACACCCTTTTATCTTTTTCACGCTTTTTACGTATTCACCTCTCCACGGCGCCCATAAATTTTCCATGTTGGTATTATACTATAAAAGATATTTTACTCAGATTTATTATCAAATCCTCTACTACTCCAAGCCAAATCGGCAGCTTTTTTAACTTCTTCATTTCTGTCGGATTTTAGTTTAAGAAGAATATCACGACTTGTATTTGGATTTTTCACCAGATAAATTTTTACTACATAAGATTTATCGTCAGCAAGCATTTCCAAAGTCTCACCTGATGTATTCGGATTCCCTGCAACATAACGTCTGACATCTCCGCTCGGTTTCTTAGCTAACTCTTCAAGAATCTCAACCGGAGTATTTTTATTCTTAGCTAAAGAAACAAAAATTGGGTAGTATTTGGCATTGACTGGATATTGTCGGAAAGAAGCATAAATCTCTTCCAACATTTGAATGGATAGATTTGGATTTATTGCTAATTTCCCTAATATTCTTGTGTCACCTTTCTTTATTGCCTTTGCATAAATCTCTGATAGATGAGTTTGACTGGTTTGAGGAGATTCTATCTCTCGAAATAGCAACTTAATAGAAACAGATGGGTAAGTACGCAAGAATACAAAACTAAGGATTACTATAGCCAAAATAACATGAATAACCAGTTTTTTCTTGGGAAGTGCGGAGCGATATTTCTGGGAAAAAAGAAAAAAAAGGCTGATTAAAGCCCACGAAACTAAGAATCCACCAGCTCCTACTAGAGTTGCAATGGATGGCAAAAGCAAAAGACACAAACCATAACCACCGATAATAATGTTGTTCATAGGGTTAAACAAATCCATAAGTGACCATACAATGAACCAACTGGCAATCCCTACACTAACAATCAAAGCATATTTGACAGGAGAAAATTGATTATTAGTATTCTTGAATACTTCTATGATTTTTTTGTAAAAAAGTAATAAAGAAAAAAATAAAGCATAACCTATAATCAGAATAATAATTAGTGGCATGATAGACCTCCTTCTAACTTTTAATTTCTCTCATTATACTATTTAGCTTGAAATTATATGAATTCAATTGATTAAAAGTTGTCTATGAGCATGATAAAATATAAAATTAACTATGGATCAGATTTTTAAATACAGTGTTATATTTATGTTTTTTATATCAGTAATGGCGATTACAGGCTGTTCAAATAATACCCCGGAAACCTTTCCTTATCCTACTCCAAGCGGAAATGTTCGTGTTGTAGCATGGAACATCGAACATCTCGGCGAGCGCGACCCGCGTAGGACTTCTGAACAAATCCATAAAATTGCGGAGCGTATTCTCACCTTTGATGCGGGTATAATAGCATTACAGGAAATAAATGTTCCGTCTGTTTTGGATGCTATAAAAAAAGATTTGGGTGATAATTGGCAAATATACCACGATAATAGGCAAACTGCCCTACTATACGACGTTTTAAAGGTGGAAATGGTATCGGTAGAACACCTAATAAAGCCGAAAAATCCTCCTAATACAATCTACCCCGGATGGGATAAGCGATATCCCGTAAGCGGCGTTTTCAAGCCTAATGGATATCCCCAATCAAGTAAGTTCCGCGTAATCGGAGTACATCATCATTATGCTGAAGAAGAAAGCCGCAAGCAGGAAAGTATCTGGTTATTTACCAGAGTTAAGGAACTGTTAAAGGATCCAAATGAAACAGATGATATTGTTATTTTAGGCGATTTCAATAATGAACCTCCGGATAGTTATCCTCATATTACGTACCATAAAGGCGGAGTGCTTAATCTTATTCCTAAAATAAACGGGAACACGACAAGATTGGATGGCCCTGCCCTAGACCACCACTATGTTACAAATTCAATGTTGCAAAGACTTACAAAAAAGTCGGGGTTTGTAATCAAACCGGAGTATTACAAAGAAACTGCCGAGGAGTTTAAGGCTACTTATAGTGACCATTTACCTGTATTTATTGATATTTTGAGTAAATGAAACTTTAAGTTAAAAGTTACCTGCAAGTATGATAAAATGTTAAAAAATGAGCAATATAAACGAATCGCTGGTAAGAGAATTTTTCGAAATGTCGGGGTTTGTCGTAAAAGCCAACCGCAAATTTATTCCAAAAGGTAAAGAATCAAAAAGAGGCGTGGATTTCTTTATTATCAATCTCAACACAAATCAAATTCAACCGTCAAGCGAATTTGTATTAGACGGCGAATCCGTTAAATCGGTGCATAATGCAATAGCAAGGATTGAACCCTGGCATACGGATAAATTTTATCCTTCGGTAATACAGAAAGACGAAGGATTAATTGATTTCCTGAGTCCTGACAATTTAAAAGAAGCCAAAAAAATTTTAAAGACCGATGGCTTTAAAAAAATTTTAGTAATTTCAAATCTTCCTGTAAACAAGGAAATGCGCGACAAGTCAGAAAAACTTCTCAAGGCAAAAGGCATCGACCACCTTATAACATTTCCGATAATGCTTTCTTGGATTATAAAAAACGTAAAAAGCAACAAAAATTATTACAGCGATATTCTGGAACTGTTAAGAATCCTAAAACACTATAAACTTTTCAAAAAACCGCAGTTGGAACTGTTCAAGAAGTGATAAAATTCAGTTCGCTTGCCTAACAAGAATCTGCTTTAGCGGCAGAGGAAACAAAAAGACATTTAGTAATGTGAAACGTGCTGTTAAATACGTAAATCTTTTTTATTTGATATTCTTAAAATAATCCAAATATTTTTGGGCAGTTTTGGTCGAGTTGATTATGAGAACGTTTTCCCTATTTTTGCTAAAAGCCGATTTTGTAGGATTTAGAGAGCCGGTAATTACCGTTTTGCCGTCAATAATGAAAAATTTGTGGTGGAAAGAAAAACAATAATTTTTGTCTTTTCTTATATTCATTCCCGCCAATTCGAAGTTTGGATACTGGCTATACGAACCGATTTGTTCGTATTCCATAACACCTTGCACTTCTATCCCTCCTTTCGCCTTTTTAATTAAAATCTCCGCAATATCGGGGTGGGTTACGGTAAACTGTGCGAAATAGATGCTGGTTTTCGCTCCTTCCAAAACTTTGTTCAATCTTTGTAATATAACATCGCCTTCTTCAGGCGAAAAATAAACTTCCGCTTCAAAATCCTCGTCGATTTTTATTTTGTTATTGAGTTCCTTTTTTTCATCGATAGCCTGACTATCCCAGAGTGAGCTAAATTCTCGCAGATAGATTTCGGCTAATTCTTCCGATTTGATCACAACCGCGTCATTATTCGTATAAACAGCATGGGAACTGGGATTGTAAGAGCCCGTCCAGACAAATTTTTCATCTATAACGCAAAACTTATTATGCATTAGCCCTTTTGTTATAGTATCTTTCTTTGCTATGCCAAAATTTTTAAGTTGCGGATAAAATGAATCCTCTTCGAATAATCTGCTCTCGTCCATAACAATTTGAACGTTTACTCCTCTTAACTGTGCTTTTATTAAAGAATAAGCCACTTCTTCGCTATTCATTGCGTAGAAACACCCGTCGATGCTTTTTTGGGCAGTATCAATATTTCGGGCAAGTTCGCGATTTAAATCTTGTGGGGGTGAAAAAAATGTTTTAATACAGGATGGTTGCTCCTGCGGATAAATGGGACAAAACAATAACACAAGCCATATCGGCAATATCAGGAAAACTTTTCTATCAAGACGCATGTTTAAATTCCTTTAATTTTGGATAGAATAAAAACCCGGCTAAAACGATATAGTAGAGGGCAACAATACTCAGGTTAAACTTTGGGACTTCGCTATAAATGAAAGGCCACGACGACATTATTTCGGCTATTTTTAATAATAAAAACAATAAAAAATTTACCACCGCAGTAAAGAAATAGGATAAAAAAGGAAAC
>CAZNJA010000009.1:0-38493 GCA_964573245.1 uncultured bacterium | reverse complement strand
CTGCTTTGGCAATGGGCGCGGATGAGGCGATTCTTCTAACAGATATGGCTTTTGCGGGTTCGGACACATGGGCAACAGCAAAAACTTTGGCAAAAGCAATCGGAAAAATAAGCGAATATGATTTAGTTCTCTTCGGCAAACAGGCGATTGACGGCGATACTGCGCAGGTGGGGCCCGAAGTAGCGGAAGAACTATCCCTTCCCCAGATTACCTATGTGAGCAAATTGGATATTGAAGATAAGAAAATAAGGGGAAGAAGGACGGTAGAAGACGCTTATGAGGAAGTGGAAGCCCCAATGCCTTGCGTAATAACGGTTACAAAGGATATAAATGAGCCGCGTTTTTCTTCGATAAAAGGAATTCTTAAAGCGAAGAAAGCCGAAATTATAAAATGGGGTAAGAACGATTTGGGTTTATCAGAAAAACAAACGGGACTAAACGGTTCTGCCACGCAAGTTATAAAAATATTTACTCCGCCTCGCAGAGAGAAAGGCGAAATGGTTGAAGGCGCTTCTGCGGACGAGAAGACAAGTAAACTCGTAGAAAAGCTTAAAGCAGATAAGATTATATAAAAATTGGGATGCTGGATTCTGGATACCTGATGCTCGTAAAAAACAAATAATTTAGTAGTTATTAACTAGTATCAAGCATCTAGTATCTATCATCAGAAAAAGGAGTTTATTATGTTTACTTCCATGACAGGTTCTGCAACACGTAAAGTTCCGTCAAAATGGGGAGATTTTACATTCATTTTAAGCAGTTTCAATCACCGTTTTCTGGAAATAAGTACTCATCTTCCGGATGAACTGCGAAGTGGAGAAGTTAATATCCAGAAACTCATAAGGAACAAAATAGCAAGAGGACAGGTAAATTTTCATCTTGAATGGGAATCGGTAGGCAAAGAAAAAGGTTTTAGTATTAATACTGCTCTTCTGCGTAATTACTATAAAAATTTGGAAGAAGTCAAAAAACAACTAGGTCTCAAGCAAGAGATAAGTTTATCTTTATTGATGCAGTTACCCGATGTGCTTATTCACAAAAAAACATTTTTAAGCAGGAACTTATGGACATTTTTAAATAAAAACATAAATATTACATTGGACGAGCTGACTAAAGTAAGAAGGAAAGAAGGAGCAGAACTTCACAGAGACATTGAAAAGCGGCTCAATGCTATCTCAAAAGCCATTCAGAAAATCAAAATTTTGCTCCCGTCGATTGTTAAACAATACAAGGGCAAATTGGAACGTAGGATTTCTGCCAATCATACCAATGAGCTTAAGGAAAAGATATCCCAAGAAGTTATGTTGCAGGCAGGGAGGGTGGATATAACAGAGGAAATGATAAGAATTTCCTCTCATTTGAAAATGTTCATTGAAGAAATGAACAAAAAAGTCAGTTCCGGCAAAAGGATGGATTTTATATCCCAAG
This sequence comes from uncultured bacterium, assembly GCA_964573245.1. Taxonomy (GTDB): domain Bacteria; phylum CAIJMQ01; class CAIJMQ01; order CAIJMQ01; family CAIJMQ01; genus CAZNJA01. Next base: position 37,065 of record CAZNJA010000009.1, on the reverse strand, counting down.
AAATGCTTAGGGAAATAAACACTATGGGCTCGAAAATATGTAATGCTGATATCGCTTCAAAAATTATATATGTAAAAACAGAACTTGATAAAATAAGAGAGCAGATTAGGAATGTCGAATAATAAAAGGCACAGAGGTCCGATGCTTCGGTCGGACTCCGGCTTATGTCGGAGCACAAAGACCGACAGACAAAGAGGTTTACTGGTTGTCTTTTCGTCTGCTTCGGGAGCGGGTAAAAGCACCATTGCCAAAGAAATTGCCGAAAAAGACCCAAAATTAATACTTTCTGTTTCCTATACAACCCGTTTGCCGAGAGTTGATGAAAAAAACGGAAAAGATTATTTTTTCGTAAACGAAGACAAATTTGAGCGGATGATAAAAGAAGGCAAATTTTTGGAATGGGAAAAAGTCCATGATGCCTTTTACGGAACATCGTGTAATGTTGTCCTGGAAAATTTATCAGCTGGAAAAGATGTTATTTTGACAATAGACGTAAAAGGCGCAAAACGCGTAAAAGAAAAATATCCCGAAAGTGTTTCTTTCTTTTTTCGCGTGCCTTCCGAGGGGGACTTGAAAAAACGGTTGAAAAAAAGAGGCACAGAGACCGAAGAGTCACTTGCGAAAAGACTGGAAATCGCTGATTGGGAAGAAAAACAGGCGCAAAATTATGACTATCACATTATAAACGACAAAATCGAAGATACTACACAAGAAGTTTTGTCCTTAATAAAAAAAGAACGCAATAAGGTGTAAATATGCAAAGAGTGGCTGTAATCGCCAATTTGGCTAAAGGAAAAGTCCCCAATATAATGCAAGAACTTATTCGCAATTTGGAGAGGAAAAATGTAAGTGTTTTTCTTCTTGAAGATGCCGCCAAATTTTTTCGAAGGAAAGAATTGAAAGCAGGTGAAGAAAAAATAAGGAAAAATGCTCAACTCTTGATAAGTCTGGGTGGGGACGGAACACTTCTTAAAGCCGCAAGAATGGTAAAGGATAAAAACATACCGATACTTGGCGTGAATATGGGCAGTTTGGGTTTTCTTACTGAAATAACTTACAAAAATTTAAACAAAGCGTTACCTGCCCTGTTCAGTAAAAAATACTGCGTAGAAAAAAGAAATATGCTGACTATTAGTGTTCGCAGTTGTAAAGAGCAGCTATTTGCGCTTAACGATGTTGTTCTTTCAAGAGGCGCTTCCGCAAGAATCGTGGAACTAAAAACATATATAGACGGCAGTTATCTGACGACTTTTGCATCCGACGGATTGATTATCTCTACTTCTACCGGCTCGACTGCGCATTCTCTTTCTTCGGGAGGCCCGATAGTCCATCCTTCTATGGACTGCATTTTGATTGTTCCTATTTGTCCTCATACTTTGTCCAACAGGCCCATTGTTGTTCCCAGTCACAGTAAAATAAAAGTGAAAATGTTGGCTGAAAGCGCTGTTGATTATACAATTGACGGCCAAATCGGCGGCAAACTTAAAAAAGGCGACGAGATAGAAGTGCGTTTGGCTCCATTTACGGCATCCCTTATTAGATTGAAAAAGACCTGTCCGCTTCACAGCAGGCGGGAAAATTTCTACGAGCTTTTGAGAAAAAAACTGAAATGGAGCGGTAGTTCGGTGGAGAAATAATAATAAAATCAAAAATCAAAATGTAAAATGCAAAATTACAAATCAAAATTCAAAAAGGAACAAAAAGGTAATGTAAAAAATATGAATGGCTTTGCCGATTTTACATTTTCATATGTATTTTTGATATTTGATTTTTAATATTTAATTTAAATATATGACTATAACTGAAAAAATATTGGCTTCCCATTGCGGGAAAGAAAAAGTAGAAGCGGGAGAATTTATTCTTGCCGATGTGGATATTGCGCTCGGCAACGATATAACCGCGCCGTTAGCTATTGAAGAAGTGGAAAAATTAGGCAGAAAATCTATCCCGTATCCTGAAAAAGTTGTATTGGTTGCTGACCATTTTACTCCAAATAAAGACAAAGAATCCGCGAACCAATGCCTGAAAGTGAAAAATTTCGCTAAACAGTATAACGTGAAAAATTTCTTCGAATTGGGTTGTGGCGGAATAGAGCACGCACTTTTGCCCGAAGAAGGCTTTATTATTCCCGGACAACTTATTATTGGAGCAGATTCGCATACTTGCAGTTACGGCGCGTTGGGAGCATTCGCAACGGGAGTAGGTAGCACGGACCTTGCTTTTGCGATGCTATCCGGGAAAATATGGCTGAAGGTTCCCGAAAGCATAAAGTTTATTTATCGTGGAAAGTTAAATAAATGGGTTACCTCAAAAGATTTGATTCTTTACACTATCGGCGATATAGGCGTTGGCGGTGCCGATTATAAAGCTATGGAATTTACGGGCGAAGCGATAAGCGCTCTTTCAGTTGATGCGCGCCTTACCATGTGCAATATGGCTATAGAAGCCGGCGGGAAGAGCGGAATAATAGCTCCCGATGAAGTGACGCTTAAGTATATCAAAAATATTAAAACCGATAACCGCAAACCGATAACCGATAACCGAGTATACGAGAGTGATAAAGATGCTGAATATACAGATGTTAAGGAATACGATATCACTAAAATCCAGCCACAGGTCGCGTTTCCACATCTTCCGTCTAACACAAAACCCGTTTCCGAAGCTGGCGACATTGGTATCGACCAGGTTGTTATAGGTTCATGCACGAATGGGCGATTGGAAGATTTGCAAGTTGCCGCCGAGATTTTAAAAGGTAAAAAAATCCATACGAACACGAGAGCAATTATTATCCCTGCAACGCAAAAAATATATCTTCAAGCACTGAAAGAAGGGCTTATGGAAATATTTATCAACGCCGGAGCGGTTGTTTCTCCTCCGACTTGCGGACCTTGTATCGGAGGGCACATGGGCGTTTTGGCGAAAGGCGAAAAATGCGTTGCAACTACAAACCGCAATTTTGTAGGCAGAATGGGAGATAAAGAAAGCGAAGTTTATTTGGCTTCTCCTGCCGTAGCGGCGGCGTCAGCTGTAAAAGGAAGAATAGCGCATCCCGAAGAGGTAATGTAGAAATGATTATTGAAGGCAAAATTCACAAATTCGGCGATAATATAAATACCGACGAAATTATCCCCGCGCCGTATCTTGTTACAACGGATATGAAAGAATTGGGGACACATTGCATGGATGGGATTGACTCATCTTTTTCAAGCAAAGTGCAAAAAGGCGATATTATCGTCGCAGGGAAAAATTTTGGATGTGGTTCTTCCAGAGAACATGCGCCTTTGGCTATTTTGGGTTGTGGGGTTCCTTTGGTCATTGCCGAGTCTTTCGCCAGAATATTTTACAGAAACTGTATAAATGTTGGGCTTCCGATTATTACATCAGGTGAAATTTATAAAAATGCAAATCCGGGCGATAACTTAGAAGTTGATTTGTTAAAAGGGGACATTACAAATATAACTCAAAATAAAAACTTCCATACTCAACCGTTCCCTCCGCTTTTGCAGGAAATAATCAATGCTGGAGGGTTGATGAAATGGTATCAAACTTCCGGAAAAAACAGCAAGTAGAGAGTAAGCAGATATTGAAGGTAGTGGCAAAGATTGCTTTATATCATTATTGTGAAGGAAGTAAAACGGGTGAAACAATCTAATTTTATATTGCCACACTCTTATAGATAACAAATTAATATCTTAAATTTTTACAGAAAAATTTTCTCCGAAAAAAGTGTTTTTACCCTTGACATTTAATAGAAGTGTATGGTATATTCGCACAACTTCATTTGGAAACTTGTATTTAGGCATGGGGAAATGGAATTGTGAGTTAACATCCCTGGCACCTTAAATTCAGGCAAGAAAGGGGGTGAAAAAGAAATTAAGCCGCTAAGGATGCCTATAAGGGGTGAAGGATAGATAGAAAGCTCCGACGTTACGTCGGAGAAACATAGATACAGAAGAAGGGAAACAATTCTCGACGTTATGTCGAGAGAGGCATAACTCTCTTTAGTAACGAAGGGAAGGAGAGAAAAAAAGATGACACATAAATTACTAACAGCAGTGTGCGCTTTGGCTTTAGTGCTGGGGTTATCTTTCAGCGCTTCAGCTGCAGTGCAGAATGTAAAAGTAGGCGGAGATATCGAAATTAAGGGTATCTATCAACGCGCCTATGATATCATCGATGAAATAGAGTTGAACAATGTTACTGTTTACGACAACAATGGATTTGGTGCAGTAACGGACAATATCGCGCATGATTATCTCATGACCATCACTCGTTTGTATGTCGAAGCATCTTTGACTGACAACGTTAGTGCTATGGTAAGAGTAATCAACGAAAGAGATTGGGATATGAATTATGACCCAGCTTCTAACGTAGATGATATTGATATTGACCTTGCCTATTTGACATTGGCAGAAATGTACGGATATCCGTTCAGTTTGACAATCGGTAGGCAGGAACTTCTCTACGGAGAAGGGTTCTTGGTCGGAGATGGAGTCCGAGTTTCAGAAAACACTTATCAATATGATTCACGAAAAGCCTTTGATGCTATCAAGGCAGTATGGGACTATGAGCCGCATCAAATAGACCTGTTCATTGCCAAGATAGTCGAAGGTTCCAATGTTGCTCCTGTTGGCGGTGGCACAGTTTGGGCTCCTTGGACCAATGGTCTGCAACCTGTAGATATTGATAATGACCTCTATGGACTTAACTGGAACTATGACGGCGGAATGTATGGTCTGTGGGATTTTGGTTTGTTCTACAACAGATTCAATACACCCGGTGTCGATGACGAAACCCAGACTTGGGCTTTAAGCATCCGAGGTGAAGGCACTATTCCCCAGATTGATGTTGGCACCTTAGCATTAAAAGGTGAGATAGTAAAAGAATGGGGTACGGTTGAAGCATTCACCACTCCAGGAACAATTATTACTGGCGATCCAGAAAGATTGGATGCATGGGCTGGCTATATTGAAGGTGAATACACCTTTGATAACGTCTATGCTCCTTATTTCGGCTTGGGTTACATCTATATGAGCGGTGATGACTATGACAATGACCCAGTACAGACATTCAACCCTCTGTTTGAGGATGAAACATACGGTGAAATTGCCGAAGTAATCTACGGGCTGCAATATTGGGCTGGGCCTGGCGATACATTGATGACCAATGCCAGTATCTGGAAACTTGCTGCAGGTGTCAATCCTACGGAAGCCACAGCACTTGACCTTACTTTCTATAGTATAACAGCTCCTAAATCAGTTTGGTCATGGACCTTTTTGGCAAGCGGGGATCTCGATGACATAGATGACCAAAGCAATTACGTAGGTTCTGAATATGACGTCAATTTCACTTATAACTATAGTGAAGATGTAACATTCGGACTTATGTATGCTCTGTTCATCCCTGGCAAGTTCTTCGAAGAGGGTGCAGATGATACTGCTGGGTTAGATTATAGCCTTGACAATGCACAACAGTTGATGGGTTCAGTAAAGGTTACATTCTAATAACAACGAAGAATATACCCCCGCCATTGATTCAGTGGCGGGGGTTCTTTTTTGTCCGCCTTTTAAGGCGGACAAAATAATAGATTTCTTATCCTTTTTGTTTAGGGTTTACTTTGTCTATCGTTTTCGAAATCATTCCAGTATAAAAACTACGTATGATATAATTACCGCAGTAAAAATAGCATTAAGGTATTGTTAAAAGGTAACCTGAAATCTTGATACCTTGTTTTCTATATTAGAATTGCATGAAAATTCCACAAAATTGTTTGGCAAGAAAAATAAAAGAACAGTTGTTTTTCTGGACGGGCGAAAACATTGAAATTATTGTCAAACAGCTTGAAACTGTAGAAAACTCTATCGCGGCGAATGGCGGATTAGACTTGCCCGAATTAGCTTTTTCGCTCTATTCAGAAAACCGCGAACATAAATCTAATTCTTGTGAACTTGCTGTAGTAGCCGAATCGGTAGACGAACTCAAGTCCAGAATTACTTCTGCCAAAGATTTGCTTAAAGATAGTCCTAAGTCTTTGCGAGATATCAAAGGCATCTACTTTTCTTCTCACGGTTTAACAGAAAACGGCAAAATCGTTTTTCTTTTCTCTGGCCAGGCTTCGCAAAGACCTAGTATGCTAAAAGATTTAAAAAGTTTTTTCCCAGAGATGAGCGAAAGCATCCAAAAAGCAGACAATGTCCTTAAAAACCGTTTCCCTAAATTATTGAGCGAATATATATATCCGCCTTCCGCATCTACTCCCGAACAAGAAAAACAGCAAATGCAAGAGTTGACTATAACCAATATTACTCAACCCGCGCTTGGCGTCGTGGAAATCGGTTTATTCAAGATTATGAAGTTATTCGGTGTAAATCCGGATATGTTTGCAGGACACAGTTTAGGCGAATATGTTGCCTTATGCGCGGCAGGTGTTTTCGAAGAAGAAACACTTTATGAACTTTTGGAGTATAGGGGTTCTGCAATTATGAGTTCTGCTAAAAACGGCAATCCGGGTAAAATGCTTGCTGTTGGCGCGGGTGCGAAAGAAATAGAGAGCGTTATCAAAGATTTAGATAGGGTATACATTGCCAATTTAAATTCTCCCAAACAGACAATTCTTGCAGGTGACGAAAAATCTCTTGATGTAGTAAGCGCCAAACTTAAAGAAAAAAGATTGATGTCCAAAAAAATAAATGTGAGTTGTGCTTTCCATTCGCCGTATATGACTCCTGCGAAAGAGTTGCTGTTTAAAAAATTATCTGATTTGGATTATAAGAACTATTTAATGCCGGTTTATTCCAATGTTACAGCTTTGAAATATCCAAAAGACAAAAAAGAAATTTTATCTATTTTAAGCGAGCATCTTGTAAGTTCTGTGAAGTTTACCGAAGAAGTAGAAAATATGTTTAAGGATGGAGCTAGAGTCTTTATAGAAATAGGGCCCGGGAATGTTTTGATGAACCTTGTGAAACAAATCCTTGGCGAGAAGGATTATATTGCGATTGCTTCAAATATAAAAACAGCGACTGATACAAGCCAGATTCTTAATGTTTTGGCGCAACTTGCTGCCGAAGGGTTTAAAGTGAATTTGTCCTCTCTTTATTCTAACTTGTAAATAATCGTTTTTATAATGCACAAAAACATAATAATCTGCACTTTTTTGTTTATTCTTTTGATGTTCCATCCGGTAATCGGTATATGCATGGGAAAGGAAACACTGCCTATTCCGGGCGACAGGGTTTTTAATCATTCTCCCAATATATTACAACTTCCTGACGGGACTCTTTTGGTAGCATGGAGTTCTGGCAGTAAAGAGAAAAGCAAAGACACTGCCATTGTTTTTAGTTTCAAGACAGTTGAAACAGGAAAGTGGAGTGAACCTGAAATGCTTGTAGATACTTCTAATAGGGCAGATGGCAATCCTGTTGTTTTTTTATTTGGCGATGAAATTTATTGTTTTTATTCCTATCTTTGGGGAAGTGGCTGGAGTACGGCTCGGCTTTCTTATGTCAAATCAAAATTAAACGGAACCAAATTCTCATGGACATCTCCCAAGAAGGTTTTTCCCTTTTATAGGATGGGGGATTTGGCAAGAAGCAAACCCATAATTTTGAATGACAAAGAATTTCTTTTACCGTTATACAAGGAGTTCAGCGGTTATTATTCTTATGTGTGCAAATTCGACAAAGAAAAAATAATTCACCATTCCGCTCTTATTAAGACGAGTCCAGGGAATCTTCAGCCTGCTATTGTCCCTCTGTCGGATGACAAGTTTTTTATGCTCATGCGACCTGAAAAAGGCGGCTATTTCTGGCAATCCTTTTCTGACGATAATGGAAAAATATGGCATGAAGCGGTCAAACGAGAAGATTTGCAAAATCCGGGCGCTGGGTTTGACTTATTAAAACTTGCTTCTGGAAAAATAGCTTTGATTTTTAATGATAATCAGGATGAGCGTGATAATCTTACTATAGCGTTGTCGCAGGATGGCGGGAAAAGTTTTCCTATAAGGAGAATTTTAGAAGAAGAAAAAAACACGGATTTTGGTTATCCTTCGATGGCTCAAGACTCAAATGGCAAAATCCACATAATTTATTCTGTGGAAAAGGAAGAAATAAGGCATATTGTCCTTGAGGAAGAAGAGATTTTTAAATAAAATTCCCAATTCCTAATGAATGTTAATTCTCTTAAATTATTAATAATTAAATATTGTGGAAGGTTAGAATGTCTTTTCCTTAAAATAATCAATTGTCTTTATAAGTCCTTCGTCAATTCCTACCTTTGGCTGCCAATCAAGTAATTTTTTTGCTTTTGAAATGTCAGGTCTTCTCACCTTTGGGTCGTCTGCAGGGAGCGCTTCAAATGCTATTTTACTTTTGCTTTTGGTTAGCTTTATTATCTTTTTGGCCAATTCCAATATTGTAAACTCATCGGGATTTCCCAGATTAACAGGTTCGTGGACTGAAGAATCTATAAGTTTTAAGATGCCATCTGATAGATCGTTTATATAACAGAAACTTCTTGTTTGAGAGCCGTCTCCGAATACGGTTAAGGGCTTTTCTTTTAAGGCCTGACTTATAAAAGCGGGAACTGCTCTGCCGTCGTTAATTCGCATTTTAGGTCCATAGGTGTTGAAAATCCGTATTATTCTTGTATCTAATTTATGGTATTTGTGATAAGCCATGGTCATTGCTTCGGCAAATCTTTTTGCCTCGTCATAGACACCCCTTGGACTTATGCAGTTTACATTGCCCCAGTATTCTTCCGGTTGCGGATTTACTTGCGGGTCGCCGTATACTTCGGAAGTGGAAGCCAGTAAGAATTTCGCTTTTTTCTCTTTTGCGAGCCCCAGAGTATTGTGCGTTCCCAAAGCACCGACTTTTAAGGTTTGTATTGGATATTTAAGGTAATCTGTGGGCGAAGCGGGGGATGCAAAGTGCAATATATAATCCAAATCTTGTTTAAATTCAACGTATTCGCTTACATTATGCTCTATGAATTTAAAATTCGGCATAGATAATAATTCTTTGATATTTGTTTTGGCCCCAGTTAATAAACTGTCCATGCAGATAACTTCATGACCCTTTTTGATGAGTCTCTCGCATAAATGCGAGCCGATGAACCCAGCTCCGCCAGTTATTAGTATTCTCATTTGTCTATTTTGTATTGATTTATTTTCCTGCTCAAAATACGCGGGATTTCCGCAGTTATTTTAACCCCTGCATCCGTAAATTCTTTTTTTATAATCTTGCCTTGTTCATGAATTGTCGAAACGATATTCATTTTATCAAAAGGTATCAAGAATTTCGCGGTTTCTCTTTTTGTCTGAAGTATTTGGGATAATTTTGCTTTTAACTTTTCTATATTATTTCCTTTAGCCGCCGAAATAAGAATTCCGTCTGGAAAAAGTCTTTCTATATCCCTTTTAGTTTCTGCGTCAAGAGTGTCTTCCTTGTTTAAAATCGTAACAATCGGCTTGTCCGTTGCGTTAAGTTCCTTTAATATATTGACTACTACCTTATAATTTCCTTTGATATCTGGGCTTGAAGAATCTATGACATGGATGAGAATATCCGCATAGTTAGCTTCCTCCAGAGTGGATTTAAACGACTCTATTAATTGATGCGGGAGTCCTTTTATAAAACCAACAGTGTCAACGAGAATGGCTTTTTGGTTATTTCCTACATCTATTTTTCTCATTACGGAATCGAGAGTCAAAAACAGTTTGTCGCCCTGCTCGAAATTCGAAGAAGAAAGTTTGTTTATAAGAGTCGTCTTGCCTGAGTTCGTATATCCTACCAAAACTACCAAAGGGACCATGTTTTCTTTTCTCTTTTGTCTCTTAAGTTCCCGATGAAGCGAAATTTTATCCAGTTTTTTCTTTAGTATTATGATGTGTTTTCTGATTTTTCTCTTATCATATTCCAGTTGCATTTCTCCCGGTCCGCGGGTTCCGATGCCTCCTCCCAATCGCGAAAGTTCTATGCCTTTTCCTGTAAGACGTGTAAGCGTATAGTTCATTTGGGCGAGTTCTACTTGTAACTCTCCTTCTTTAGAGTGTGCATGTCGCGCGAAAATATCCAGGATTAGTTGAGTCCGGTCAACTACTTTTGTCTCTGTAACCTCTTCCAAGTTTCTTTGCTGAACAGGGCTTAATTCATTATCAAATATTATAAGGTTTGCGTTTTTTTCTGAGCATAAGTTTCTTAACCTTTCCGCCTGCCCTTTTCCTATAAAAAGATTTGCGGTTGGGTGAGATAAGTCGAAAATTAAGCAATCTACTGTTTCGGCCCCCGCGGTTTTTGCAAGCTGATGCAATTCTTCTTGTGAATCTTTGTCCGATGACATTTGGTAGGCGGCATAGTTTTGGTGCCTTTTATCCAAAACCAGGATAGCCAACTCTTTTTCTATCATATGAATTTCAATTTTACTCTGTTTGCGCAAAAGACGCCATATATTTCAAGTATGTTTTTCACAAAATCGCTTCAAAAACCCGTCTCCTGTTTGCTCTAAAAAGAGCAATGTGTTATATTAACGGCTTCAGTAAGTCAAGCATCGGAAGGAGGTTAAGCATGGTGTCTGTTGAAAATATAAGAAATGTCGCTTTTGTTTCTCAAAGCAATACGGGGAAAAGTTCTTTAATTGCAAGTTTGCTTGTTAAAGCCGGAGCAATCCCCAAAATTCCCCAAAAAGAAGAAGCACACTTGATTTCTGATTTTACACAGGAAGAAAAAGAAAGAAATTTCACGCATACGCTCAAATTATTCAATTGTCCTTATGGGAAACACAATTTTAGTTTATTAGATACGCCTGGGTATCCAGACTTTATAGGCGATGTTATAAGCGCTTTGAGTGCTGTTGACGGAGTTATTTTTGTGATAGATGCTTCGGGAAACGTTGAAGTCCAGACGGAACAAATATGGAATATAGTCAAAGGGGAAAACCTGCCGCGATTATTTTTTTTGAATAAAATGGATAGACAGGAAGCAGATTTTCATAAGATTTTGGGCGAACTTCAAGCAAAGTTGGAAACTCAACTGGTTCCCGTCCAAGTGCCGCAAGTAGAAGAGAAAGTGTTAAAAGCCGTCATCGATTTGATAGATGAAGCCGAAAGCATTCCTGGGGAGTTTTCCGGTTTTAGAGAAAAGTTAATGGAAAGCGTAGCAGAGACAGATGATATTTTAGTGGAAAAATATCTGGGAGAAGGCAAACTGTCCGCTGACGAAGTGAAAGCAGGCCTAAAAGCAGGAGTTGAACAAGGACTTATTTCGCCTCTTATGTGCGGTTCTAATTATGCTGATATAGGACTGGATTCATTAGTAAAATTCCTAGTTGATTTTTTCCCGGACCCGACAAAAAGAAAGGTCTTTGATAAAGATGGCAAGGAAATAAATATCGCGCAGAAGGAAGAATCACTTGCTCAAGTGTTTAAAGTGGTCTCTGAACCGCACTTGGGGGATGTTGCCCTTTTCAGGGTTTTTTCTGGCAGATTCGAGGCGAGTTCTGTTGTTTATAATGTTTCCAAGGGCGTGGAAGAGAAATTAGGACAAAAATTTCAGATTATAAAAGGACAAACAAAAAATGAGCTCAATAACGTGGGAATGGGAGAAATAGCAGGTATAGCAAAACTCAAGTCCACCCAGGTTAGCGACACTTTGTCCAGCGCTAAAGACGATATAATATTGAAGTCTCTGGAATTCCCTTCTCCAAACACTTCGGTTGCTGTGGTTCCCAAGGAAAGAAAAGACGAGGAAAAAGTAAGTTTTGCCTTGGATAAGTTGTGCAAAGAAGACCCGACGCTGAATGTGACTTTCAGTAAGGAATTCAGCGAAATAGTTCTTTCGGGCATGGGGGAATTACATTTGGGCACCGTGTCGAAACGATTGGCAAGCAAGTTTGGCGTAAATGTTGATTTTAAAGAACCGAGAGTTCCTTACAGAGAGACTATTAAAGGTAGTGCGAAAGTTCAGGCAAAATATAAAAAGCAAAGCGGCGGACATGGTCAATATGCTGATGTATGGCTTGAAATCGAGCCTTTGCCAAGAGGGAAAGGTTTTGAATTTGTTGATAAAATTGTCGGCGGAAAGATCCCTTCGCGGTTTATACCTTCGGTTGAAAAGGGCGTAAAAGAGGCTTTGGGCAAAGGTGTAACTACTGGTTATCCTGTTACCGATATAAAAGTAAGCGTGTATGACGGAAGTTTCCATCCTGTGGATTCGTCAGATATAGCGTTTCAGATTGCGGGTTCTATGGCTTTTAGGGATGCGGTAAAGCAGGCGAAACCGACTATTGTAGAGCCTATAATGGAGGTCGAAATTGTTATCCCGGAAGAATATGTAGGTGATGTTACGGGCGATGTTAATGCGCGTAGAGGAAGAATACTTAACATTGAAGTTAAAGGGCACTCACGGATAATAAAGGCGCAGATTCCGTTGGGAGAATTGTCTCGATATGCATCAACGCTTAAATCGATTACCAAAGGCAGGGGCAATTTCCAGATGAAATTTTCTTGTTATGAAGAGACGCCTGCTCATATAGCGAAGAAAATTGTCGAGGAAAGTGGAAAAAAGTGAAACGGAGGACGATGGGTGAGGGATGAATAAAGCACCCTTAATCTTAGTTCCGACAATAAGTCGGGACGGTCGTCCGTCATATTTCGTAAATGGAGGAATAAAACATGTCAGGACACAGTCATTGGGCAAGTATAAAACACAAATTTCGTAAATGGAGGAATAAAACATGTCAGGACACAGTCATTGGGCAAGTATAAAACACAAAAAGGGAAAGGCAGACGCGGCAAGAGGAAAAGTTTTCAGCCGTATAGGCAAACAGATTACGATCGCTGCGCGTAGCGGCGGCGATATCAGCATGAATTCCGTGTTAAGAACGGCGGTGGATGCGGCAAGGGAAGTCAACATGCCGCAAGATAACATAACCCGCGCAATAAAAAAAGGTACGGGGGAATTGCCTGGTGTTATTTTGGAGCAATGTAGTTATGAAGCATATGGCCCCGGTGGAGTAGCTTTTTTTATAGAAGGAATAACCGACAATAAAAACCGGACTTCTTCTGAAATGAAACATATATTTTCAAAATTTGGCGGTAATCTCGCATCTCCGGGTTCTGCGGCTAGGTTTTTTAAGAAGAAAGGTGTAGCAACAATCTCTATCTTTAGGACCCTAGAAAAGAAAGAGAAATTTAGCGAAGAAGAATTAATGGAACTTACCATAAACACGGGAGCAGAAGATTTCAGGGTGGAAAATGAAGAGTGCGCATTGATTGCAAAGGTAGAAGATTTAAACGCTGTTAAGGAAGCTCTTAAGAATGAAAATATCCATATATCTTCGGCAAAAATTGAGATGTTGCCCGAAAACCCCATTCCCATTACGGACGCAAAATCCGCGGAAAAGATGTTACAACTTGTAGAAGCATTAGAAGAACACGACGATGTTCAAAATGTCTATGCTAATTTTGATATTCCTGATGAAATAATGGAAAAAATAGAAGAATAAAACAGTAAGTTTTAGTAAGAAAAGACGAGAAAGATTAGTTTCTTCTCGTCTTTTCTTTTTTCGTGGTAAAATATATTGATAGATATGAATAAAAACAAAATTATTATTATTTTATGGGTACTTTTGTTCTCCGTTGTTTTTTTACTTGGAGCTGACAATGTTTCTGCCGCAGATACCTATTATTATGTCAGCACTACCGGAGATGATGGTCATGATGGACTCACGTGGCCCACTGCCAAACTCACAATACAAAATGCAGTTGACACAGCGGACGTTGGAGATACCGTTTTAGTTGCGGATGGTACCTACTCGGAGAGTGTCACCGTTGATAAGGGTTTAGCTATAAGCTCACAGAACGGTCCCGATAACTGTATTGTTCAAACACCGGACCCGTCTGAGAATGTATTCACCATAACAGAAAGTAATGTCAAAATAATCGGGTTTACGGCGGAAGGTGCAATCGGTAACCAGAAAGCGGGGGTGTATCTAGCGTCACCAAATCCATCCGCACCTTATACCGATTGCGTTATAGAAAATGTTATTGCAAACAACAATTATTATGGCATTTACTTGAAATTCGTAAGCAACAACACTCTACTCAATAATACTACCAATTTCAATATCTATGGTATCTATAGCTATGCTCTTGCCGACTCAAACGACCTAATAGGAAATATAGCGAACTTTAATGATAAAACAGGCATCTATCTGAACTCTTCTTCCGGCAACACTCTGACCGGCAACACAATGTCTGGGAATGAATACAATCTTCAGCTCATGCCTGCCACATATTACAACGATATAGATACTACCAATACAGTTGAAGGAAAGCCTATCTATTATTTACACAGCGAACACGGAACTGCTGAGGTGCCTCTCGTCTATGACGGTGATGAGATAGGAGATATCGGAATGTTCTGGTGCATAAACAGCTCCTACGTCCAAGTAAAAAATGCCACCCTCTCGCCTAACAACCGTTACGGCGTCTATTTTGACGGCACCGGCAATTCAACAATTGAGAATATCGCTGCTAACTCAAATGACTACAGTATCTATCTTAAATTTTCCTCAAATAACAACCTGATAGGGAACATAACGAGTTCAAGCTACACTCATGGCATTTACTTACTCTCTTCTTCCGGCAACACTCTGACCGGCAATACAATGTCGGGAAACACGTATAATCTTTATGTCGCAGGCGCATACGACAACAATATAGACAACACCAACATGGTGGAGGGCAAGCCGGTCTATTACTTATATGACGAACACGGAACTGCTGAGGTACCTCTTGTCTATGACGGTGATGAGATAGGAGATATCGGAATGTTCTGGTGCATAAACAGCTCCTACGTCCAAGTAAAAAATGCCACCCTCTCGCCTCGCAACCGTTATTGCGTCTATTTTGGTAATACAAGCAATTCAACAATTGAGAATATCACTGTCAACTCAAATAGATACGGCATCTATCTGAACTCTTCATCAAACGATAACCTAATAATGGGAAATACGGTGCAATTCAATGAATTCGGCATCTACCTGAACTCTTCATCAAACGATAACCAAATAACGGAAAATACGGTATACTCAAATAAATACGGTATCTATCTGAATTCTTCCTCCTCAAATACCTTAACCGGCAACATTATCTCAAAGAACAGAAACGATATTTACAACACCGGGACAATCAACACTTACTCATCAAACCGGTTCAATGACAATATGCTCAGCAAGATGCTGACTTTTACCGATGCTGACCCGAGAACAAAGAACGTTGATGATACGGTCAGTTTCGGCATTTCCGCCTTTAATCTCGATGGCACTGACTGTGAGGATTGCACTGCCATTACAACTTCTCCATCAGAAACAATCACGGCTGATAATAATTGGGCTATCACCAATAATCCCCAAGGTCATTTTACTGTAACCAAACCGGGAACATATTCCCTGATTTTCACCGTCACTGATGAAAATTTAAACACCACAAAAAGAAGAATACTTTTCTTTGTCGGGGATATTGACACACAAACAACTACATACTATTTTAGAGGAATAAATCCGACCCACGGACAATCGCTGGGAAGTATTTACGATTCAAAATCCCTGTACTTAGAACCGCCGACAAGTATGAAAGTAGGCTGGTGCGCGCGATTTGTTATAACTTCTCCTGAAGAAATACCGGATTACCCTCTGGCTAATTTGTCAGATATTGACAGTTATATTTGGTATAAAACATTTGACCCCGGCGATGAAGCAGAACTCTATATCGGCATTGAGCAGTATGCTAGTTTTCTTGAAAAAGGAGTAGAGGGATATGTCGAAAAATCGCTTTCTATACCTTTTTCTCTTCTTTACATTTGGATTAACAGAACGCTTACTGATATAAATTGGGTGATGGACTATCCTCAAAGTTGGTATTGGTTGTCGCTGAAAATAAAGGGGCTTCTTCCTTACTGGACTACCTTCCCTGATACAAGAGACGATACCGACAACGATGATTGGGACTATCATATGAGTGAATATGGACAGCTTCTCCCCTCTCGCACTGAATTCACTTATGAGTATGCCACAACTCCTGCAATAAAGAGCATCTCTGACGAGAACATTATGGTTTTATCGGCAACGGCGGATGCCAATGATACCGGCATTATCAGCATTATTTTTGAAGATTCTCTAACCTCAGACACTTCCATAATGGATATCGTATTATCCTCTCCTGTTAGAATTGATCTTTCCTTTGACGCATGGAACACTTCTGCTCCTTATTACAAACAGTGGACAGAAGAAGCAGGCGCGCCGGGTATTACAGCAACGCATACTATAAATGGCCTTACCCCAAACAACTATTATGCTGTAACAAAAGACGGAGTACTCTTGGGATTATACCTGTCGGACTCTTTAGGCAGAGTAACTTTTGAAGCTATTGCAGGTAGTGTTTTTGCCGTTAGTGGAGTTGAAACGATTTTTGATACAGGCGGTGATGATGACGACGACAAGGGGAAAAAGTGGTGTTTTATAGCAACTGCCTCATATGGGGCAGAGATGTCTAAAGAAGTGAGAACCCTAAGAAGTTTTAGAAATGAATATCTGTTAACCAACCCAATAGGAGAAAAATTTGTAAGCATTTACTATAGAGCATCTCCTCCTATAGCCAGATTTATAGAAGAAAGTCCTATATTGAAAAATATAGTAAGAAAGACACTTGCTCCTTTGATATGGGTTAGTGAAAAGAGTGTGAAATAAGGATGAAGAAACAAAGTAATAAGAAAATAAGGGGCAAATCTTAACGTTTAGCGTAATTACTTTCCCTCCGCAAGTATATTGAACAAATCGTGAAGGAAAAAAACGGTTATCAGTTCGCGTCACTATTTACAGCTGATAAACTCGGTTATCGTAGTTGCCCCGAGAAATCTGCACCCTGAAATTTCGAAGAAATTTCGGGTACTTTAGTCCTGGGAATGCTCTGCATTCCTCAGGGAAAGATTTCCGGCCCCTAGAGATGCAGAGCATCTCAGGGATTTAGTCCCTGAAAGGGAGACTTTGGCCCTTGGAATCACTTTGTGATTTCTAAGGGCGGAACCCGTAGCCCGGAATTTTTCTAACGCGATTTACAAGCCCTCCTTCTTAAGGTAAACTTGCTTCTATGTTTTTACTCATTCTTGCGAGTGCCATTTTTGGTTTGGGCATTGGGTTGTATGATTTCCTGCTCCCGTTCTTTTTGGACGATTTGAATATATCTTACGGGAATATGGGGATTATTTTCTCGTTTTCTGCGCTGCTTCTTTTCTTTATAAGGATTTACGCGGGGCATATTTCGGATACTTTCGGAAGAAAACACATTTTCGGGCTGTCTCTGTTTTTCTGCGGTATTACCAATCTATTCACTCCGTTTTTTCCTTTTATCGGCCCTCAAATATTCTTAAAGTCTTTAAGGGAAGCATCACTTGCGATAAAGGAGACGGTTCAGCAGCTTCTGATTTTCGACAGGTGGAAAAAATCGTTTCGCATCGTTGTGGCTTGGGTAGCGGGATTCGATGCCACTTTTCAGGGCGTTGGCACTATCGTGGGCGGAGTTTTGCTTGCGGCACTTGGTTATAAACACACTTTTATGTATGTTGGCCTGCTGGTTCTGCTGATATATGCTCTGTTTTCGTTTAAATTTCGGGAGGCAAGTTCACAAGTAGAAAATCAAAAGTTTTTGAAAAGGGTGAATTTTGCGGATTTAAAGGCATTCCCATGGGCTTCTCCTTTCAGACATCGTTTATCTTATCCTTTATTTCTCTTGAATATTTCGGGGTTTCTTTTGGGGGTCGGCATCAGCATGAGCCATTCTTTTATTGCGCCTTTGTTTTTTTATCATAAGTTTTCCATTTCGCCCGTTGTGGTGTCGGTGATTATAGCGTTTCACAGATTAAGTTTGGGGCTTCCGATGATTATTACGGGAAAGGTCGTTAAGTGGAATCTGAAATGGACTACGATTATTGCTATTTTGATACAGGGAATTTTTACTTCTATTGCTATAATTCCCAAATATTTTCTGACTGCGTCTATTGTGTGGTTACTACACGATATAATAGGAGCAAGTTTTTGGGTGCCCGCCAGAAACACTCTTATTCAGCATTATTCAAGGGATAAAAGCAGGGGGCTTGATGTTGGTATGGTGCTTGCCTGGCAGGCGTTGGGCTGGATTTTCGGTCCCCTAATAGCAGGTTTTGTGAGCCAATATTCAATAGATTACCCTTTTCTTCTTAGCGGCATAGTAGTTGCGCTTGCGGCTATTCCAATATTTTGGCTGAAATCCCCCACACAGGAACAATTGTCTGCATAGGGTAAGAAGTTTCAAATTAAAGAACATTTAATGTCGAAAATGATCAATATATTAAAACTCGGACTTGAAGATTATCGGCGAACATGTGAAATTCAAAAAGAACTCGTCAGAAAAAAACAACAAGAAAAAATCCCCGACACATTAATGTTAGTAGAACATCCTCCTGTTTTTACAATAGGAAAAAGCGGCAAAGGGAATAATATACTCGTTTCTTTGGAAAGAATAAAAGAAGAGGGGATAGAGATCATTGAAGTTGACCGAGGCGGTGATATTACATATCACGGGCCAGGGCAAATAGTAGGCTATCCAATAATCGATTTGAAAAATTATGGCAAAGATATTCATCTTTATCTTAGAATGCTTGAAGAAGTGATTATAAGATTATTGGAAAAGTTTAATATACAAGCTAAAAGAATTAAGGGGATGACCGGTGTCTGGGTTTACCCCGTTAGAAATAAGGCGCCGAAGGCGACTGCCTCCGATGAATATCGGAAGATTTCTAATGGGGTGGGTAATGAAAAAATCGCATCTATCGGAATAGCAGTAAGCAGATGGGTTACTTATCATGGTTTTGCTTTAAATGTAAGCCCAAACATGCAGTATTTTACGATGATTAATCCCTGCGGGCTCGGAAGAGGCGTTACTTCTATGAAAGAACAGTTGAAAGAACGATGCCCACCTAAAAAACAAATAGAAGAAAAATTAGCGGAAATTTTTATAGAATTTTTCAAAAAGGAATAGTAGTATAGTATAATTGATTATTATGAGTGAAAAAAAGTTCAATCTGGACGATTTTCTTGGAATAATGCTCAAAGAAAATGCTTCCGACCTTTATTTTAAAGTTGGTAGCGCAGCCCGCATACGCACCAGCAGGGGAGTTCAACCCGTTTCGGACAAAAGTATTTCCAGCGAGGATATTGAAACGATATCTCAAACGATAATGCGTGACGGACAAAGGGAATCTTTTGCCAAACATAAAGAATTGGATTTGGCTTACAGTTCTGCCAAGTGGGGCCGTTTCAGAGTCAATATGTTCATCCAACAGAGGGAAGTCGGAATAGTTTTTAGAGAAGTGAAGAAAAAAATAGCCACGTTTGAAGAACTTAATCTCCCACCCGAAACACTGAAAAAACTTTCATTGGAGCCAAGAGGATTAATTTTGGTTACAGGTCCTGCAGGATGCGGAAAATCCACCACTATTGCCTCAATGATAGAGTTTATAAATCAAAATAAAGAGTCGCACATAGTTACTATAGAAGACCCTATTGAGTTTTTACATGAAGATAAAAAGTCGTTTATCAATCAGCGAGAAATAGGAACAGATACTGACTCATTTGCGTCGGCTTTAAAACACATAATAAGACAAAGTCCCGATGTAATATTTATCGGCGAAACCAGAGATACTCTTACGGCAGAGGCTGCAATAATGGCGGCAGAAACAGGGCATTTGGTTTTTTCCACTTTACATACGATTGATGCGCCGGCAACTATAGAAAGAATCGTGAATTTTTCCCCGCCATATATTCAAACGCAGATGAGAGTTCAGCTTGCTTATATATTGAAAGGAGTAATTTCTTTAAGGTTATTAACAACTTTAAAAGGTGAGAGAATTCCAGCGGTTTCGATTATGATACCAACCCCCACAATTCAAAAATTGATTATGGAGGACAAAATCCTGGAAATAAGGGAAGCAATCGAACAGGGGGGAACTTTCGGCATGCAAACCTTCACGCAAGCGCTTCTTAAACTTTATCGCGAAGGGGAAATTTCATACGAATATGCAATGCAAATGAGTGATGCTCCAACCGAATTTTCTCTTAAAACAAAGGGTATTTTCAAAGGAACTAAAGAAGAGATTCTTTAATAAGAGAAGGAGAAATTAAATGGAAATAGCGGAACTTTTAAAAGAAGCCGTTCAAATAAATGCTTCAGACCTGCATATTATCGCCAATGCTCCGCCCGTTTTTAGAATAAACGGTGAGCTTATTTTGGCGGAAGATTATCCACTTATGAAAGGCGAAGACACAAAGAAACTCATTTACGGATTTCTTTCGGACTCTCAAAAAGTCATATTTGAAGAGAAAAAAGAATTAGATTTCTCGTTAAACATTCCAAAAGTTACACGATTTAGGGTGAACGTCCATATACAAAGAGGTAATGTAGAGGCTGCTTTGAGAGTGGTGCCGCTAAAAATTCCAGCAGTTGAAGAACTTAATTTACCTGAAATCGTAAAAACATTAATTGATAGACCTAACGGAATGATTATAGTCACAGGACCAACAGGCATGGGAAAAACCACAACTTTGGCTTCTTTGGTGGATAGGATAAACGAAGAAAATAAGTATCTAATAATAACGGTGGAAGATCCCATAGAATATATTCATACAAACAAGCAGGGAGTAGTAAAACAAAGAGAAGTCGGCTCTGACACTTTGAGTTTTGCAAACGCTTTGAAATACACGTTGCGTCAAGACCCGGATGTGATAAGTGTCGGCGAGATGAGAGATTTGGAGACGATAGCCACGGCTTTGACTGCGGCTGAAACCGGACATTTAGTCCTTACCACGCTGCATACACCCGATGCTCCGCAAACCATAGACCGTATAATTGATGTTTTCCCACCTCATCAACAGCAACAGATAAAAATACAACTTTCGGGATGTTTGCAAGCGATAATATCGCAGCTGCTGCTTCCGCGCGCGGACCAAGAAGGCAGAATTCTTGCCACCGAAATACTCATTGCAACATCTGCAACACGTGCTCTTATACGAGAACAAAGGACTGAACAGATTCCTTCAAGCATACAGACCGGGGCACAATTCGGAATGCAGAGCATGGATAAATGCTTAAAAGAACTGTATCAAAAAGGATTGATTACTTACGAAACAGCGCTTTCACGAGCCAAAAACCCGTTGGATTTCAAGAAAATGTAAGAATGAATAACCAAACACCAAGAAACAAGATACAAATAATTACCAATGACCAATAATCAATCACCAAACAAATATAAGCAAAAGAAACAAGGATTTGTTTATTGGAACTTGGGATTTGGGTATTGTTTGGTTATTGCTTCTTGTATCTTGGTTATTGAAAACTAATATGATTGAATCTAACAGAATTTCAAAATTGCCTACTTATATATTTGCAAGATTAAATAAACTTAAAAGCGAGGCAAGAAAAGAAGGCAGAGATATTGTTGACTTGGGAATGGGCAATCCTGACCAACCTCCTTCTCCAAAAATAATAGAAAAACTAATTGAAACCGTTCAAAAACAGAAAGTCCACGGTTATTCTGCCTCAAAGGGTATTCCCCATTTAAGGGAAGCTATTACAAGAAGATATGAAGAAAAATATGGCGTAAAATTAAACCCTGAAACGGAAGCTGCTGTATGCATAGGGGTAAAAGAAGGATTTTCTCACCTTGCATTAGCTATATTAAACGAGAAAGATACTGTAATAGTCCCGACGCCTACTTATCCTTCCCATATTTATCATATTGCTATTGCCGGAGGTAATCTTGTAACAACGCCATTAGTAGATGAGAATTCTTTTATTCCCGAATTGGAAAATACTATCAAAAAAAGAGCTCCGAAAGCAAAAGTTTTAGTTATATCTTTTCCTCATAACCCCACAACAAAAACAGCGTCAATAGAATTCTTTGAAGAAATAGTAAA
The DNA here is from genome assembly GCA_964573245.1 of uncultured bacterium. Taxonomy (GTDB): domain Bacteria; phylum CAIJMQ01; class CAIJMQ01; order CAIJMQ01; family CAIJMQ01; genus CAZNJA01. The sequence continues at coordinate 15,057 of CAZNJA010000009.1, read as the reverse complement.
ATTCGCAAAAAAACATAAATTGATCGTAATACACGACTTTGCTTATGCAGATATATGTTTTGATGGTTATAAAGCTCCATCATTTATGCAGGCAAAAGACGCGAAAAAAATAGGGGTGGAATTCTATTCTATTTCCAAGACATATAACATGGCTGGCTGGCGTGTGGGCTTTTTGGTTGGCAATAAAGGTATCGTCGGCGCTCTTACAAAGATTAAAAGTTATTATGATTATGGAATATTTACTCCGATTCAGGTAGCCACTATTCAGGCTTTAAATGGTCCGCAGGATTATGTAGAAAAAACTTTAGAGAACTATAAAATCAGAAGAGATGCTCTTCTCAACGGTCTTGATAGAATGGGTTGGCATGTGGAATTACCAAAAGCCACAATGTATGTATGGGCGCCAATTCCCGAAAAATTTAGGCAAGAAGGTTCTTTGAATTTTTCGATTCGTCTTTTAAAAGAGGCGAATGTGGTATGTTCTCCAGGCATTGGATTCGGCAATGACGGCGAAGGATTTTTAAGGTTTGCTTTAGTAGAAAACGAACATAGAATAAAACAGGCATTAAGAGGAATAAAGAAAGCGATACAAGGATAATAAAAAAGAAAAAGATAGGATTTTAGATAAAAAAATGAAAAATATCATAACCAAAAAAGACATTGAACATGTTGCGAAATTATCTCGGTTAAAATTAAAAGAAGACGAGATAGGAAAATTCACGCAACAATTAAACACTATACTTGAATATATAGACAAATTAAACCAGCTTGATACGTCCAATATAGAGCCGACTTTGCAGGTTGTCCTTTTAGGAAACGTCAGAAGAAAAGATATTATAAAACCCTCTTTTCCCGTAGAAGAAGTGCTAAAAAACGCGCCCGATAAAGAAAGAGGATATTTTAAAGTCCCTCCAATCATAGAATAGAGTAATAAATGTAAAAATCAAAAATTAAAATGCAAAATGACAAATCAAAAATCAAAATTAAGAAACTAATATGTCAAAAGATATAAAAGCTATAATTGAGCAATATGTAGATTTTTTGGTACCCGAACTTACTCCCTACGAGGCATCGCTTTATATTTTCTTTTTGCGCAATTCGCATATAAAAAATAATTCTCCTAAAATCCGAATTGGCAAAAGGACTATTGCAGAAAATTACGGCAAAGGTTCTCGTGGTGAAAAAACGAATTACGCCCATGTTACGAAATTGGTTAAGGGACTTGAAGAAAAAAGCTGCATTAAAGTTGGCGATATTAACCGCGACGGAACACTATATATTGTTTTTCTTCCGGAGGAAATTCCTTTAGTAAAAGAAAAACTTTCAATTACTCAAGATCCGAAAGAGGAAAATTATTTTACTGATGAAGAAAAAAGAAAAGAAATTTTTGAAAGAGATAAATGGACCTGTTTTTATTGCGGTGAAAAAGTAACTTTCCAAAACGCAACACTTGACCACTTGATACCCCAAAGCAAAGAAGGAAAGCATACAAAAGACAACCTGAAAACAAGCTGCCTTGTTTGTAACAGCATAAAATCAGGTAAAACCTACGAAGAAGCTGCGCCTTATTTATTAAAAAGTATTCAAGAACGGAAAGCAAGGTCTAATAAATAATTCGGATTTATTTCTTTTTGCATTTTGATATGTATTTTTGATATTTGATTTTTAATTTTTGATTTAAGGGATTGAACATGGAATTATACGAATTAACCGCTCACGAATTAAATAAACTGCTTGTGGAGAAGAAAACTTCTTCGCTTGAAATTGCAAAAAATATTTATGAGCGCATAGAAAAATTAGATAAAAATATAAATTCTTATATTACTCTTACCAAAGAGTCGGCTTTGCAGGAAGCCGAAAAAGTGGACAAAAAAATAAGTGAAGGTGAAAAAATAGGAGCATTATCAGGCATTCCAATTGCAATAAAAGATCTTATCTCGACAAGAAATATAAAAACCACTTGCGGTTCAAAAATACTATCAAATTATATCCCTATTTATGACGCAACAGTTACAGAAAAATTCAAAAAAGCGAATGTCATAATTTTGGGTAAAACCAACATGGACGAATTCGCTATGGGTTCTTCAACCGAAAATTCTGCTTATGGAGTATGTAGAAATCCGTGGGACTTTTCGGTTATACCCGGCGGTTCTTCGGGCGGTTCTGCAGCTTGTGTGGCGGCCGATTTTGCAATTATGTCATTGGGGTCGGATACGGGCGGCTCTATCCGTCAGCCGGCAAGCATGTGCGGAGTCGTAGGATTAAAACCCACTTATGGAAGAGTATCGCGATATGGGCTTGTGGCATTTGCATCTTCCCTAGACCAGATTGGCACATTTACAAAAGATGTCCAAGATACAGCTATTCTTCTAAATGTAATAGCAGGACATGACCCGATGGATTCTACTTCTGTTGGTGAAAGTGTGCCGGATTATACAAAGCATTTAATAAACAATGCCAAAAAATTAAAAATAGGAATTCCTAAGGAATATTTTGTCGAAGGGATGGATAAAGAAGTCGAAAAAGCAATTTTAAACGCTATAGAAACTTTCAAGAAATTGGGCGCCGAAATTGTAGAGGTTTCCTTACCTCATACAGAATATGCAGTTGCAACGTATTATATTATTGCGCCTGCAGAAGCCAGCTCTAACCTTGCGCGATACGACGGAGTTCATTATGGACATAGAACAGCAAACAGCAAGCAGAAGACGGAAGACAGCAAAGTGAGTTCAATCGTTGATATGTACGAGAAAACACGAGACGAGGGTTTCGGCGAAGAGGTAAAAAGAAGAATAATGCTTGGAACTTATGCCTTGTCTTCGGGCTATTATGAAGCATATTACCTAAAAGCTCTAAAGGTCAGAACGCTGATAAAAAATGATTTTGATGAGGTGTTCAAAAAATGCGATGTAATTGTCACGCCTGTTTCTCCGACGCCTGCTTTCAAAATAGGGGAGAAAGTTTCCGACCCATTAAAGATGTATCTTTCTGATATATTCACGATTCCCGTAAACTTGGCCGGACTTCCTGCTATCTCTATACCTTGCGGGTTTTCCTCCGATAAACTGCCGATAGGTCTTCAAATTATCGGAAAACCTTTTGATGAAGGGAAAATTTTACAGACCGCTTTCACATTTGAACAGAATACGGAATACCATATGAAGAAACCCATAATATAAAGTGAAAAATAAACCGATACTTGATACTAGTAGAAACAAAGAATTAAATTTTATTAACGAGAATCCAAAATTGAGCATCTAGAATCAGGAGTTTTTAGATTTTTATATGACATACGAACCAGTAATAGGATTAGAAATCCACGCTGAATTGGCAACCGAAACAAAACTTTTTTGCGGATGTTCCACTAAATTCGGAGCATCGCCAAACTCACAAGTCTGTCCTGTATGTATGGGGCTTCCCGGCGTGCTTCCTGTAGTAAATGCTAAAGCTGTTGAATATATGATTAGAACTGCTTTAGTACTAAACTGCACAATCAACCAGCAGACGATATTCGACAGAAAAAATTATTACTATCCCGACCTTCCCAAAAACTATCAGATTTCGCAACAATATCTGCCTTTTGCCCAAGACGGATTTCTTGAAATTAAAACTAAAGATATTCCTAATAAAGTCGGAATGGACAATATTCATCTTGAAGAGGATGCGGGTAAGAACATACATCTTGAAAATGGCAAGGGCTCGTTGGTAGACCTTAACCGCACAGGCATACCGCTTGTGGAAATCGTAACAAAACCAGATATGAGGAGCCCCGAAGAAGTAGAAATATTTATGAATACTTTGAGGGATATATTGCTATATATAGAAATTTCCGATTGCAAGATGCAGGAAGGTTCTTTGAGGTTTGAAGCGAATATTTCCGTAAGAGAAAAAGGACAAACGCATCTGCCACCCAGAGTTGAAATAAAAAACTTAAATTCCTTTAAAATTGTCCTTTCGTCTATCCGCTATGAAATAAAAAGACAAACGGAAATGCTGAAAAAAGGCGAAAAGGTTTCACAAGAAACAAGATTATGGGACGGAAAAGAGCAAATAACACGCTCAATGCGCAGCAAAGAAGAAGCGCACGATTACAGATATTTCCCCGAACCGGATTTGCCCGCGCTTTTTATTTCAGACGAAGAAATACAGAAAGTAAAAAAGGAATTGCCTGAGCTTCCAAGTATGCGCAAAGAAAAGTTCATAACCAAATACGGTTTAGATGAATACGATTCAAATATAATCATATCGGACAAAGAAACGGCGGATTTTTTTGAAGAATGTTTAAAATCGGAAGAGAGCATTTCACCCAAAGAAATTGTCAACTGGATTATAGGTCCTATTATGAGATATTTAAACGAACATAATACGACTATAAGTAAGACCAAGATTACTCCCGAAAAATTAGTTGAATTGACCACTTATGTGAACAAAGACATTATCAACCAAAATATCGCAAAGAATATATTCCCCCAAATTATAGAACAGGGAAAATCGCCCGAAGAAATAATAAAAGAAAAGGGGCTTACTCAGGTAACGGATGAGGAAGAAATATCAAAAGCGGTGGATAAAGTGCTTGGAGAAAATAAAGGCGCTGTGGACGATTTTAAAAAAGGCAAAACGGAAACGCTCGGCTTTCTTGTAGGACAAGTAATGAAAAACATGAAAGGCAAAGCTAACCCCAAAGTAGTTAACGAATTGATAAGAAAAAAACTGGAAATTCTATAAGGGATGACTCCATTGAAATGGTCCGCCCATCGTTGAATATGAGATATAGTCTCTAATGTGTGGTTGACAATACCTTGACAAAGGCAGATAATTGGGGTATAAACCTAAAAAAAGTTAAAATAGTTTAAAAATTCAAACCTTATCCTGCCGGGGATAAGCGAAAAAAGAGGAGGGAAACAAAAATGATGCAAAGGAATAGGAAGGGTTTCACATTGATAGAGCTGTTGGTTGTTATTGCTATAATAGGTATTTTGGCTGCTATTCTTCTACCCGCACTAGCCAGAGCAAGAGAAAGCGCAAGACGTTCCGTTTGCCAAAATAACCTGAAGCAAATTAGTCTTGGAATTCATCTGTTTGCCGGCGAGCATGACGAAAAATTTCCATTGGGCGATGTTAATGGAGACTCTGCTATTGACCCCGCTGTGGGCACAGTAAAGGGAAGTTTTGCACGTCTATACCCGGAATATATTAGAGGCTTTAAGATTTATATCTGTCCGAGTAATCCCATCGCACCTGAGCCAGCCAAAGATCTTGCGACTTTTATTAATACAGGCGTTTCTAGATGTCACTATGCCTATCATATGGGCTTGAATGAAGCGGTTAGAGCAGATACAGCAATAGCCATGGATATGACGAGAGGCAGAACAGGCACAGGGGACCAGGTATATACTGGATGCAATAATTTTAACCTCACTTGGTCAAGCAACAATGATATGTGGAATCTTAATCATACTACTGCAGGCGTAAATGTTTTGTACGCTGCTGGAGCAGTAAGATGGATTAAGAGCAGAAAAGTTCAGGGGCGATTTCCTGTTGCAATTCTCTATGAATGGGATATACCAGGTTTCGATGACCCTTATTTCTTAAATCCCGACAACTAAAAATTGAAATTGATAAAAAAATGTGGAGGTCTTAAAGTATAGTTGTTAAACAATGCTTACAGATAAAGGAGGTGAATGAAGAATGATGAAAAAGTTAATCAGAAGAAAAAAGGATGATTTTTCGGTTGGCTTTACACTTGTCGAGTTATTGGTGGTAGTAGCGATTATCGGTATTTTGGCTGCGATTATACTGCCGTCTTTGCAAAGAGCAAAAGAACTCGCAAGCAGAGCAACCTGTTCAGCAAATCTGAAAGATATTGGTCTGGCAATGCATATGTATACAGGAGATAACAGAGAATGGTTTCCATATCCGCGCAGTAATTTGTTTAATGACGCCCGAACCAGAGCGGGAGCCACTTTGGCACAGTTATATCCTGACTATACAAGAGATTGGAACATATTTATCTGTCCCAGTGACCCTATATCAAGAGCGGTGCCGGTGGACCCAGCCAAACACAATATAGGCGCTGGTAACGACTACCTTGTTACTGAAGAGATGGAAAGATGTTTTGCAACAAACCGTTGCCCGTCAGGTAGCGCAAACACGGTTCCTCACTTGTCCTATGCTGTGCAGTGTGCTCAATCAAGCGCGACAGCACGAGGCATTTCACAAAGAGTTACTACCCAGACAGGAGGAAAGTCCATAGCAATGATGATGGATAGAGCCAATGGGGTTTCGATTCCAAGCCGTAACATCGATGACTTTCTAAGAAGCCAGGGTGGATTCTATTGGCTTGATTTTGACGATAACCCTGATGGTAACCAGGGACCGCGCAGAATGTGGTACTCTAACCATGGCAAAACCGAGGGAAGCAATGTCTGGTTTATAGACGGTGCGGTAAAATGGATTAATCACGTGCAATTGCCATCTATAGTAGATCATGGCGACTTGAGATATTATCACTGGGGATTTAAGGTAAGGGAAGTTCCTACTTACGGAGAATATCGCTTTGTCTATTCTATCCCGGCGAATGCCTTTGATTACTTTTATTCTCCTTTCTGAGAATCTCCGATGGCCTTCACATTTTTAAGCACCCCGCTGGAGTTTATACTCCAGCGGGGTGAATTTTGGATTTTTTCTTTGTTTCTAATGATAGAATACGAAGCGAAAATTTATAAACATGTAATCGCTTCTGATTTATAAATGATTTGAGCCTTAATTGATATGTTCAGGAAAGCATTTTCAATAATAGCCAATACCGAAATTCTTTCTCATTATTTCTTTATGAAACTTGAGTCCCCAGAAATAGCAAAAAAATCATCTCCGGGACAATTCCTACATATAAGATGCTCTACGAGTAATAACCCTTTATTGCGCAGACCATTAAGTATCCACGAGGTAATAGACAAAAAATACGTAGAAATTTTGTATAAGGTTGTTGGAAAAGGCACACACTGGCTATCACAAAGAAAAAAGGGAGAAAAACTTGATTGTTTAGGCCCGCTTGGGAATGGATTTAAGTTGAAGAATACAAAAACTGCGATACTCGTCGCAGGAGGGATAGGAATAGTGCCGTTACTTTTTCTTGCTGAAAAATTAGCGAAATTACCGATAACAATTTTTTTAGGCGCGAAAACAAAAGATGAAATTCTCTGTGCTGATAAACTCAAAAAATTGGGAGCAGAAATACATATTGCCACCGAGGACGGTAGTTTAGGTTATAAAGGGCTCGTCAGCGACTTATTTAAAAAGAAAGTGTCTTCCATCGTCCCTGCCCGACAATATTTGGCAGGCGGGCATCGTCCGTCGTCCATCGTCTATACTTGCGGTCCGAAAGGGATGTTGAAAGAAGTTGCTCTTTTATCTGAAAAATATAAAATTCCCTGCCAGGTTTCTTTTGAACAGTTTATGGGATGCGGGATAGGAATATGCAACGCCTGCGTTGTGAAAACAAAACAAGGATACAAAAAAGTATGCAAGGACGGACCCGTTTTTGACGCAGAAGAAATAGATTGGAGCCAAATATGAAGCTGGACCTTTCTGTTAAATTGGGGAACATAAAACTTCAAAATCCGATTATTCTTGCCTCTGGGACATGTGGATTCGGAGATGAGATAACGAAATTTATAGATTTAAGTAAAATCGGCGCTGTCACTACCAAAACCATAACCTTAAATCCAAAAGAAGGCAATCCTCCGCCCCGAATCGCTGAAGTAGAAAACGGAATAATCAATTCCATAGGGCTTGAAAATCCGGGAATCAAAGTATTTATCAGAGAAAAACTTCCGTTTTTACAGAAATTAAAAATACCTTTTTTCGTAAGCATATCGGGTAAAACAGAAGACGAGTTTGCAGAACTTGCAAAAATTTTAGATAAAGAACTTGCCCGCCGAAGTTTTGGTGGCGGGAAGAGTGTAAACGCGATTGAACTTAATCTCTCTTGCCCCAATTTAAAAAACAAAATGCTCTTCGGGCAGGACTCCAGAGCAACTTACAACATCATTAAAAAAGTTAAAAACTCAACATCCATCCACATAATCGCCAAATTAACACCACAAGTAAACGATATAACCGAAATAGCGCTTGCCTGTAAAAGAGCAGGTTGCGATATTGTCTCGCTCATAAATACAATACCTGCAATGGCAATAGATTTGGAAACGGGAAAACCGTTTTTGGGCGGTATTACAGGTGGACTTTCAGGCCCCGCGATAAAACCTATAGCGTTGAAAATGGTTTATGATGCAGCAAAAGTCGTAGGCATACCAATAATCGGCTGTGGAGGAATAATGGCGGGAAAAGACGCAATTGAATTTATGCTTGCAGGCGCGTCAGCCGTATCAATCGGAACAGCAAGTTTGGTATCCCCCGATTCTTCACTCCAAATCCTAAAAGAAATCGAAGCTTATCTCATCCATAACAAAATAAATTCTGCCAGCGATCTTATAGGCAAATCTCAATAAATTTTTATTTTCTTTCTTTCAAACTCTTCAAAAATTTCTCTAGAGGATAAGAACATTATCATTTTTTATCTCGAGAATATCGGCAATACGAGAAAACATTTTTGCAATTTCTAAATTATCCATAACGCCTCGCTATGTTCGGAAGTTCATAGTAACCAGTTTGTAGTTATTTTTTACTGGTTACTTCTTCTCAATAAGACTGACTATGGATATACAAGCGATGCCTTCGCCGCTTCCCAAAGCGCCTAATCCTTCAGGCGAAGTTGCTTTTATATTGATGTTGTCTAAAGGAATTTTTATTATCGAATTTATTTTTTCTTTGATTTCGTCTCTGAAAGGCGAAACTCTCGGCTCCTGCGCAACAATTGTTATATCAAGATTGTTTATCGCAAGATTTTCCTTTTTCATCATCTCCAACACTTTCTTCAAAAGTTTTAGCGAGAGAATATTTTTATATTTTGCGTCGGTGTCGGGGAAATGTTCGCCTATATCTTTTTCGCCCATAGCGCCTAAAATAGCATCACATACTGAATGCGTTACTACATCCGCGTCGGAATGGCCTGAAAGCCCCTTCGAATGCGGGATTTCAACTCCGCCTAAAACAAGTGCTCTGCCTTCTTCTAATTTATGGATGTCGTATCCTAATCCGATTAACATAGTAGTAATAAATTAAATATCAAAAATTAAATATTAAATATACATATAAAAATTTAAAAAGATAAAGCAAGTCAAATAAAATTTTATTAATTGGCTTTTTAATATTAAGCATCCTGTATCAATAATCTTGTTTTTCACTTTGAATTTTAATATGTCATTTTACCTTTTACTTTTTCATTCTTGATTTTTTTACCAGTTTCCTATTTCCCAGATGGCTTCGGCAAGAATCAAATCTTCGGGCGTGGTTATTTTTATATTGAACGAACTTCCTTCAACTATTTTCACGGGATGCGGTAGTCTTTCCACAAGGCCTGCATCGTCCGTTGCCTGAACACCGTCTTCTTCTGCTTTTTTATATGCTTCCATTATCAAAGAATACTTAAAAACCTGTGGCGTTTGCACAAGCCATAAACCTTTTCTGTCCTGTGTTGATACAATATCGCTTTTTCCGCTTACATTTTTCAACGTATCTCTTAAAGGAATAGCGCATACAGCCGCACCGAATTCTTTAGTATGTTTAATTATATTGTTGAAAATAGACGTTGTTATGAAGGGTCTGACTCCATCATGAATTGCGACTATCTTGGTGTTTTTGTTCAAACTTTCCAATCCGTTTTTGACGGATTCGCTGCGTGTGTTACCTCCACTTATTATTCTGTCCACTTTCTTTATATTGAACTTGCCAATTATTTTTTCCTTGCACCAGTCAATTCTGTCTTCGCTAACCACTAAAGTCATAGAATTCACTGTCTCAATTTTTGATAGATTTATTAATGTATGCGCCAAAATCGGTTTTCCTTCCAAGGGCAGATACTGTTTTGGCAGGGAGTGATTCATTCTCCTACCTTTGCCCGCCGCAGCAATAATTACAGCCGTTTTTTCTTTTACTGCAGTACCGGGTGAGGGAGGGATATGTTTAAATCTATCCATGTTCTATTCTTTCCTTTACTTTCATAAGGCGAATAAAGTTGTCTCTTTCTATTTCCGAGAGTCGAAAAGAAATGTAGGAAATAGTTTCTTCTATGTCAGGTATCATTTTGTATTCCAAAACGTTGACTTTTCTCCGTGTTTTTTTGATTTCTTCGCCTGTCAACAAAATCGCCTTTTCTATCGAAGCCAGCTTTAACATTTTTGGCGTTAGGGTTTCCAGGATTATTAAGCAGGAATCGATATCCCCTGTAGTATTGCTTATGCCATATTGCGTTAAAATAAATTTATAGGCAGCGTTTTCTTTGATGCGTAAAAAAGGAAGCCGCAGGTTAAAAAGCGATTGTTCTTCTTTTTCTATTTCAAGCATATCCTTACGGTTAATAAAGGCTTCGCCTATGTCGTTAAACGGAACTTGTCCTCTTGCCGATAGATAAAAGTGAAGAAGTTTAAGCCAGTCTTCTTCCACTTCGTCCCTTAATGTTTCTTCGTTTTTCGCAAAGGTTAGAAATTTCCCGACAAGTTCGTCCAATTTATCTTTAAGAAGCTTACACCCACGCCGCGCCAAATCTAATCTCTTGCGCAGTCTCAAAAGCTCCATTCTCGTTGCTGAAACATTTAGTTTCATTTTTTCTATTTACCAAAAATATTTATAAAGAGTCCGGAAGAAACTTTCGGATAAAAATATGTTGCTTTGCCCGGCATTCTTTCTTTCCTGTTTGCGACGAGTCTGACCTCGTCCACTTTAGTCGAGTTTAATAAAAACGCTATTTGAAAAACACCGCTTTTTACCATTTCCAACGTTTTGTATCTATCGACCTCATAGTCAAGCTGAGATGTATCCTGTAAGTGTTTTTCATCAAGCCCCAATATATAAGAAAATACCAGGGAATGTAGGACCGAAACGTCCAAGTGTTTCCATGCAGGAGAATGACCGTCCATTTTGCCCAGTAATTTCTTCTCGTTTTTAGAAACCAAAAGAATTGTTTTTATTTCGCTGCCGTTGTTATATGCCACTCCGAACACGTGCCTGTTGTCGCCTTCTTTTTTGATAGTTTCAAAAGTTCTGTTTGTATTATCAAGCGACAATTCTTTTATCCAAAAAAAGTCGCTTGCTTTGTCATATAGTTTTTCCCATTCATTTTTGCTAAATCTTTTTAGCAGTCTATGGGCCGGAAAGATTTTCAAACTGTCGTCTTCGATCGGTGAAATATACGCCAAAATCCATTTGTGCGAATCCTTTTTGTTTTCTTTCCAGAATTTAAGCGCTGTTTCGTATCTATGATGCCCGTCTGCTATGTAAAGCGTTTTGGACTTTATTATTTCTTGGATTTGTTTATGGACCTGCGGCTTTGAAACCCTCCAAATCGTATGTTTTTTACCCAACGGATGAGGGAACCCTTTTTGAATGTATTTCGCGTTTTTTCTCACCAGCGGGACAAAATCCGCAAAAGCGGTTTTCTCCCTGTACTCTTTGAGTAGTTCCATTACCCGATTGTTTTCGTCCGAATAAATCAAAAATATCGGGGAAAGGTTGGCGCGCGTGGCGTTTATAAGTTTGAATCTGTCTTTTTTGGGGGAAGAAAGGGTGTTTTCGTGAGGGAGGATTTTACCGTCTTTGAAATCTTCAAGCCGGACAAGCGCGAAAAAACCTTTTCTCCATAAACTTTCTCCGTTGGCAATGAAATTTTGATGATAAAGATAAAAAGATGTTTGAACGTCTTTTATAAAAATGTTATTTTTCAGCCAGTTATTTAGCAAAGAAGCCGAATGGGCATATTTGTCTTCAGTCGCTATTTCTTTGGGGAGGGTCAAATTAATGATATTATGTCCTCTTGTATAATATTCTTCTCTTTCTTCCGGCGGAATAACATCATATGGGGGCGCGATAACTTGCGAAAAACTTTTTATTTTTTTAGGGTTGTAAAAATATCCGTTAAAAGGTTTAATATCAGCCATTTTTTAAAATAATAGATTAGAAAAAGTTATGTTTTTTCGATTTTAGTTTCCCCGTTCATATAATGGCGCAGGACTTCGGGAATAAGAACAGAGCCATCTTGTTGCTGGTAATTCTCTAAGATTCCAATTACGGTTCTTGCCAGAGCCACTCCCGAGCCGTTTAAAGTGTGCAGATAAAGCGGCTTTGCTTCGTTTTTTTGTTTATATTTTACGTTTATTCTCTGCGACTGAAAATCCGTGCAGTTTGAGCATGAAGACACTTCCAAATACCTACCCAGTCCGCCTGCCCAAAGTTCTATATCATAACATTTTGATGCGGCAAATCCCATATCGCCTGTGCATAGTAATATCACGCGGTAAGGCAATTTTAATCTTTGCAGAATATCTTCCGCGTCTTTCAACATCGTTTCCAATTCATCAAAAGAGTCTTCCTGCCGCACGAATTTTACCATTTCCACTTTGTCGAACTGATGAACTCGCACAAGTCCTTTAGTGTCTTTTCCGTAAGAGCCCGCTTCTCTTCTAAAACAAGGAGTGTAAGCAGTATAACGTATAGGCAAGTCTTCTTCCTTGAATGTTTCGCCTGCATGAAGGTTAGTTAAAGGAACTTCAGCTGTGGGAATAAGAAAATAATCGTCTTCTTCGCAGTGATACATATCTTCTTCTAATTTCGGGAGTTGTCCCGTTCCGGTCATAGTGGCACGGTTGGCTAAAAATGGCGGGGATATTTCCGTGTATTTGTGTTCTTTCGTGTGAACATCCAACATGAAATTGATCAAAGCCCTTTCCAGCAAAGCGCCTGTTTTTTTGTATAAAGGGAAGTTACTGCCGACGATTTTCAAAGCCCTTTCGAAATCTATAATATCCATGTCTTTTGCCAACTGCAGATGGTCTTTGGGTTTGAAGTCGAATTTAGGAATGGTTCCCCACTCGCGAATTACTTTGTTATCTTTTGCATCTTTTCCGACGGGAACAGAAGAATGCGGCACATTGGGAATAGTCAGCAAAATGGGATTGATTTTATCTTCTGTTTCCTTTATCTGTCTATCGAGCTTTTTTATTCTTTCCGAAATCTTTTTCATTTCGGCTTTTAATTTTTCCGTGTCTTTGCCCTGACTCATCAACTTTCCGATATTATCTGATTGTATATTTCTTTGATGCTTAAGTGTTTCCACCTCGCCAAGAAGTGTTCTCCTCTGTTCGTCAGTTTCAAGCAAACCGTTTATATCTACTTTGACATTCCTATCTTTAATCGCTTTCTTTACCGCACCCGCGTTGTTTCTTATATATTCCAGTTTTAACATAATTTACCTCACATTGACTTTTTTTAACCTTTTATTACACCCAAAGGCTTCATTTTAGCGACTTTCTGCGATATTCCTGCATTGTGTACTATATCCACGACAATATTCACATCTTTATACGCTTCGGACATTTCTTCCGCAAGAGCTCTTTCGTCTCTTGCTCTTATTATTATTCCTTTATTTCCCATTTCTTTTGAAATAGAACGTCCTTCGGCAAATTTTATTGCTTGATGTCTGCTCATCGTTCTTCCTGCCCCGTGGCAGGTGCTTCCCCAGGTTTCCTGCAAAGCTTTTTCTGTCCCAACGAGAAGATAAGACGCTCTTCCCATATCCCCTGGAATAATAACCGGCTGGCCTGTTTTTTTATATTTTACAGGAATATCAGGATGATTTGGCGGGAAAGCCCTCGTTGCGCCTTTGCGATGCACGCACAGACGAATTTCTTTTCCGTTTATTTTATGTTTTTCGAATTTCGCGATATTATGCGCAACATCATATACAAGTTCCATTCCCAAATCCCGCCAATCCCTGCCAAAAAAATTTTGGAAAGTTTCACGGACAAGATGCATAAGAATTTGCCTGTTGCACCACGCATAATTAGCCGCAGACGCCATCGCCGAAAAATAATCTTTCCCTTCAGGCGAATTTACAGGCACGCTTACAAGTTGTCTGTCAGGCAAGTTGATGCCGTATTTGGAAACAGCTTTTTGCATAACTCTTAAATTATCATCGCATACCTGATGGCCGAGTCCTCTGGAGCCGGAATGAATCATAACCGTGATTTGCCCTTTTTCTATGCCGAAAACTTTCGCTTTTTCCTCATTATATAGTTCATCTACTTTTTGTACTTCCAAAAAATGGTTGCCTGATCCCAATGTCCCGCTTTGTCTTTTGCCTCTTTCATAAGCTCTACTACTTACCTTATCAGGCTCTGCGCTTTCAAGACATCCGCCTTCTTCGGTATAAACCAAATCCTCCTCTATGCCATATCCTTGTTTTACCGCCCATTTGGAACCTAATTTGAGCAATTCCTTTTCTTGCTCTGGTGAAATTTTTATTTTTCCGCCCACGCCTACACCACAAGGGACATTATTAAAAAGAGCATCCATTAAACCCGTAATTTTTCCTTTTATATCTTCTGCTTTTAGGTTGGTTTTAATCAATCGTACGCCACAGTTGATATCATAACCGACTCCGCCGGGGGAAATAACTCCTCCTTGGTCGGGATCAGTCGCCGCAACTCCGCCGATAGCAAAACCATAGCCCCAATGCACATCAGGCATAGCAAAAGAATGCTTAACGATTCCAGGAAGACACGCCACATTTGCCACCTGCTTCATTACCTGTTCTTTTTCAAGAGACTGCAACATTTCTTCATTAGAATAGATGACTCCTGAAACGCGCATTCCTTCAACACATCCTTTGGGAATTTCCCATCTATAATCGTCAATTTTTTTAAGATTCGCCATGAAAAATATTCCTTTTTTCCCTTAGGAATTTTCGCTTATTATATCAGTTCCCGCCGCCTGCGACAAAAGAAAATAAAAGATTGAAAAAAAGCGCAATTTTTGATACAATTCCGTCAAGGTTTCGGATTTAAAAAACAAGTTGCTGCTCCGTTGTTGTGTCGCAGCTGACAAATAATATTTTGATTTAAAAAATTTCCACAATCTAGGTCGCTTATACCCTAAGGTTTCGGCGGC
>CAZNJA010000008.1:19483-38832 GCA_964573245.1 uncultured bacterium | reverse complement strand
GCGGGTGTAGCACAATGGTAGTGTCGCAGCCTTCCAAGCTGTCTATGGCGGTTCGATTCCGCTCACCCGCTCTTAAACTTATGGTGATTACACAGATTATGAAAGCGAGATTACACAGATAAAGCAAATTTTTAATCAGTGTAATCTTTTACCCTTAGAAATTCTTAGAATTTCAAGGACCAAAGTTCCTGAAATCTTCCCCCTAGAAATTGCAAAAGCAATTTCAGGGACTCAGTCCTCGCAATTTTTCAAATTGCAGAGGGCAGATTTCTAGGGTAAAATCGGTGTAATCACAATTAAACGCTTGACATATACTGCTGTTTTAGTATAATGTAGCGCTTTTTTTGCTACTGTAGCTCAGTTGGCAGAGCGCATCCTTGGTAAGGATGAGGTCACCGGTTCAATCCCGGTCAGTAGCTCGATAAAGTAAAGAATAAAACAAAAATTTGTTTTAATATTCCAAATAGGGGAGGGCAAAAAAAATGGCAAAAGAGAAATTTGAGAGAAAGAAACCGCATATAAACATAGGTACGATAGGGCACGTAGACCACGGCAAGACAACATTGACATCGGCAATAACAAAAGTTTTGTCGAAGAAGGGATTGACAGACAAAGAATTCACGGTAGACGAAATCGACAAAGCGCCTGAAGAAAAAGAGCGTGGATTAACAATCAACATCGCGCACATAGAATACGAGACAGATAAACGACATTATGCGCATATAGATTGTCCCGGTCATGCCGACTACATAAAAAACATGATAACCGGCGCGGCGCAAATGGACGGTGCGATACTGGTAGTATCAGCAGCAGACGGGCCGATGCCGCAGACACGAGAACACATCCTTCTTGCAAGGCAAGTAGGAGTGCCTGCAATGGTAGTATACCTAAACAAAACCGACCAAGTAACAGATCCCGAGCTATTAGAGCTGGTAGAGTTAGAAGTACGGGACCTATTAAAGAAATACGAATTTCCCGGTGACGAAATACCGATAATAAAGGGCAGTGCCCTAAAATGCATCCAATCTGCTGATGTAGCAAGCGCCGAGTGCAAAAGCGTCTACGAACTACTTGATGCCGTAGACTCCTACATTCCCAGCCCCAAACGGGAAACCGACAAACCATTTCTGATGGCGATAGAAGACATCTTTACGATAACCGGAAGGGGAACGGTAGTAACCGGCAGAATAGAACGAGGCAAAATAAAAACAGGTGATGACATAGACATAGTCGGCTTAAGCTTAGACATAAAGAAAACAGTAGCAACAGGCATAGAAATGTTCAGGAAAATCCTTGACTACGGCGAAGCTGGGGACAATGTGGGAGTTCTGCTTAGAGGAGTAGAAAAAGACGACGTATCAAGAGGCCAAGTGCTGGCAGCGCCCGGCAGCATAACCCCGCATAGCGAATTCAAAGGCCAAGTATACATACTGACAAAAGAAGAAGGGGGCAGACACACACCGTTTTTCTCTGGATACAGGCCGCAATTCTATTTCAGGACCACAGACGTGACCGGCACAGCGACACTGCCCAAAGACGTAGAAATGGTAATGCCTGGGGACAACATAATGATGGATGTGAAACTGATAGCGCCGATAGCGATGGAAAAAGGATTAAGGTTTGCTATAAGAGAAGGCGGCCATACTGTGGGCGCTGGCGTTGTCAGTGAAGTGATTAAATGATTTAAAACTGAGTTTTTTAGTAAAGAGAGGATATCTTGAGAGAGTTTATTACTTTATTTTGCGAAGTTTGTAAAAACAGAAATTATGCTACCAGTAGAAGTAAAGAGCAGCGTGAGAATAAATTGGCTTTAAAGAAATTTTGTAAGTTTTGCAGGAAGCACACATTGCACAAAGAAACCAAGTAACAGTAATGCGGATTGAGGATTGCGGAATAAAAAAATCCGAAATCCGCCCCTAGAAATTGCGAAGCAATCTCTAAGGGGATTTCTCGGGGCAATTTGAAATCCGAAATCGAAAAATAGGTGAGTAGCTCAATTGGCTAGAGCATCGGATTCCAAATCCGACGGTTGCGGGTTCAACTCCTGCCTCACCTGCTGGATTTTTATAATTTGAACGGATGATTATGTTTGACAGAATTAAAAGATATATTCAAGATGTAAGAAAAGAATTAAAAAGGGTTTCTTGGAGTGATAAAAGAATGGTTTGGAATTCTACTATTTTGGTGTTGATATTGTCGGGTATTTCCGCTGTTTATATAGGGTTGGTAGATATGTTTTTTTCCTCCATACTTAGTAAAATTTTGAAATAGAACAAGTGATATAATAATTGCCGAAAATGAAGAAATGGTATATAATCCACACTTTTTCCGGTCAGGAAAATAAAGTTGCAGACCGTATAAAAAGCACTTTGGAACTAAAAGATCTTGCTGATAGTATAAGCGAAATATTTGTTCCGACCGAAGATGTTATGGAAGTAAAAGACGGCGCGAAAAAGATTATGACAAGAACTTTTTTCCCTGGATATATTCTTGTGAATATGGAATATAGTCCCAAATTGTGGCATATCATTAGGACAACCAACGGAGTCACGGGTTTTATTTCTTCCGGGGAAGAGCCTATTCCTGTATCCGATAAAGAAGTTGACAAAATTCGCGATGAAATGGAAAAAAGAAAGGCAAAACCCCAGCCTAAAGTTCTTTTTGAAGAAGGCGAAAACGTTAAGATAGTCGAGGGCGCCTTTGCCAATTTTACCGGTTATATTGAAAGACTTGAATCAGACAAAGGCAGAGCTATTGTTATGGTTTCCATTTTTGGAAGAGCGACGCCGGTAGAACTTGAGTATTGGCAATTAGAGAGGGTGTAGTTAAAAATTTAAAATGCAAAATTCAAAGTGCGAAATAACAAATCAAACGTCAAAATTGAATACCAAAAACTAGAATATAAAAATTTCAACTGAAATTTTTGTATTTTTAATTTTTCCGAGCAAAGCGAGGAACATTATGGCTAAAAACATTAAGACTAAGGTGAAATTACAGATTTCAGCGGGTGCGGCAAATCCTTCTCCTCCCGTTGGACCTGCATTGGGACAACATGGGGTTAATATCATGCAATTTTGCCAGCAGTTCAATAAAGCAACTCAAGGTAAAGATGGGCTTATAATTCCTGTTGAAATTAGCATATACGAGGATAGGACATTTACTTTTATCACAAAATCTCCTCCTGCTGCGGTTTTGCTTAAGAAGGCAGTCGGAATAGCTAAGGCTTCGTCTGAACCTAATAAGAATAAAGTTGGAAAGGTTACAAGGAAACAATTGGAAGAGATTGCAAAAATTAAGATGAAAGATTTAAATGCTCCCGATATTTCTAAGGCTGTGAAAATAATAGAAGGCACCGCTAGAAACATGGGCATAGAAGTTGAAACAGGTGGTGCTTCTTAGTAAAAGAAGAAAAGGAAATATGACGAGGAGCAAGTTAGATATATACAATACGGATAAACAGTTGGATTTTTTTTTGTAAACATATATAATCACACTTTTGAAAACTATGGGTTAGGTTATAGCCATGCGGGAAATTTTATGAAGAAAAGAAGTAAAAGATATAAAGAGATAAACCAAAAGATAGACTCAAATAAACTGTATTTTCTTGAAGAGGCTATTGACATAATTAAAAAAAGCCCAAAAACTAAGTTTGATGAAACTGTGGACTTGATTGTCAAATTGGGAATTGACGCGAGCAATCAAAATATGCAAGTCAGGGGGGCTGTAACATTGCCGAAAGGTATAGGCAAAAAAGTGAGAATTCTGGCTATTGCCGAAGGTAAAGAAGCTAACGATGCTAAAAAAGAGGGTGCGGATTTCGTGGGTACAGACGAACTAATAGAGAAGATACAAAAAGGTTGGATTGATTTTGATTCTATTGTTACTACTCCTGATATGATGAAAAAATTGGCTAAGGCAGGGAAAATTTTAGGCCCGAGAGGTTTGATGCCCTCGCCAAAGACTGGAACAGTTTCCAATGATTTGGGCAAAATTATTAAAGAGATGAAATTGGGCAGAGTAGAATTTCGCAACGATAAGTTTGGAAACTTGCATCTTGTTGTAGGTAAGAGTTCTTTTTCTATTTCTGATTTAAAGGAAAACATAATTACTTTGATAAAAGCAGTAATAAAAGGAAAACCTCATGCTTCTAAAGGTTCCTATATAAACAAGGTATATATGTCTACTTCAATGAGTCCATCGATAAGGTTAGATGTCAAGCAGTTCATGGATATTTCCAACGTATAAAGGTGTAAGAATTTCATGGATAAAAAAACCAAACAAGAGAATTTAGATTTTTTAGTTGACAAATTGAGCAACTTGAAATCTGTAATATTTACGAATTTCCAGGGTTTAAACGCTCAAGAAATGTCCAGCATTAAACAATTAACAAGGGAACAAAATGGGGAATACAAAGTAGTGAAAAACACGATAGCTCTTAAAGCCATGGATAAAAGCAATAAGATTGAGACTCAACAGTTCATTGCAGGTCCTTGTGCGATTGCATTTTTACCCGAAGATCCAATACCGCTCATAAAAACATTAGTAAATTTTTCGAAAGAGCATCAGGCTTTAATATTGAAAGGGGGTGTGTTGGAAGGTGAAATAGTCAGCGATGAAAATTTAAAAAAGATATCCACTCTTCCAAGTAAAATCGAGTTATTGACCAATATGGTTGGTGATTTAAACGCTCCCGTATCAGGTTTAGTTAATTATTTGCACCAGATGATATTTGGTCTGGTGAACGTGATAAATTCAATTAAAAATAGTTCCGAAAAACATCGGGACGTTCAAGATGGAGGGAACAAAGATGGCTAAAAAGGAAACAGATAAAGAGCAACAGTCAAAACCCAAAGAACAATCCAAATCCACTACGGTTAAATTAAGTAAAGAAGAAATTATGGGGGGGATTAAGAACCTGACAGTTATTGAGCTTTCCGAATTAGTGAAAGATTTAGAAACTGAATTCGGTGTTTCTGCAGTTCAATCTGTTACTCAAGTAGTTGCTTCGGCTGGTTCTCAATCAACCCAGCAACAGGCTGCTGAAGAAGAGAAAACATCCTTTACCGTAATTCTTTCTTCTACGGGAGATAAAAAAATTCAAGTGATAAAAGAAATAAGAAGTTTCACAAATCTTGGATTGAAAGAAGCTAAAGACTTAGTTGATGGAGCGCCGAAAACCGTAAAAGAAAATGCTTCCAAAGAAGAAGCAGAAGAGATGAAGAAAAAATTGGAAGCTGTTGGCGCAGTAGTAGAAATCAAGTAGATACGGGATCTATCACATTTTTGCCTGCTTAGGCAGGCAAGTGTTTCTAAAATTTCCCCTTTCTTTATTGTTTAGTAAGAGAGGATTTAATGTGATATCGGTTTTTTGATTAAATTTGCCTGCTTAGGCAGGTATGTAAAAAGGGAGGAAAAGTTGCGTATGCTTACATCTACCAATGTAAGAAATTTTAAAAAGATTCCCCCGGTGATGGGATTGCCCAATTTGGTCCAGATACAGAATCAATCTTTTAGTTCTTTCCTTCAACCGGATGTACCCCCTTTAAAAAGGAAAAATGAAGGGTTGCAGTCTCTTATTGGTGAATTATTTCCAATTGTTGCCAGTAACGGAAAGTTTTCTCTTGAATTTGCAAATTATACTATTGGAAATTCCCGTTATAGTGTCACAGAATGTATAAGAAGAGGAATTACCTATTCGGTTCCTTTAAAATTAAAATTGAAACTTATCATTTATAAAAACCCTGTTCCTATATCTTTCAATCGCAAGTCTGCAAGAAATACCGAAATCAAGAAAGGATTAGAGATAGAAAGTATCAGAGAAGAAGAGGTTTATCTCTGCGATTTTCCTCTCATGACTCAACAAGGGACTTTTATTATAAATGGCATAGAAAGAGTTATCACTTGTCAACTACATCGTTCTCCTGGAGCATTTTTCGAATCGGGCGGTCAGAAAAAAGGCAAAGAGATTTTTGTAGCCAGAATAGTTCCTGACAGGGGCACTTGGATGGAATTTGAAACTGATAACAACGATCTCTTGTATGGTGTAATAGGTCCGCGCAGGAGAATGTTGGGCACAGTGATTTTCAGGGCTTTAGGCTATCCAAAAGATGATGGTATAATCAAGCTTTTTTGCGAAACGGAAGAAATAAATTTATCTCAAAGAAGTTTCGATAAAAAACTAATAGGACAAATATTGGCTGAAGATGTGGTCGATGCGAAAATAGGCCAGAAAATAGCCGAAAGTAAGCAGGAAATTTCTCTCCTTCTACTTAAAACTCTTTCCTCTTTCAGCATAAATAAAGTAAAAATCATAAAAGATAAAGATTCCAGCGCTTTGATAATAAATACCCTCAGGAAAGACCGCACTCAAACCAAAGAAGAGGCTTTAACTCAGATTTATTCGCGTATAAGATCAGGGACGCCTTTTGAGTCGGATACCGCTGAAACTTATTTGCGCGGAATTTTATTTGACAAAGCGAGATTTGATTTAGGGAGAATTGGCAGACACAGATTAAATTCTAGATTGAATTTGGATATCCCCACATCCAAGAGGGTTTTGACTATTGACGATATAGTTGCAGTGGTAAAAGAACTAATTAATTTGCAAATGGGTAAATCTGGTGTGGATGATATTGACCGCCTCGGAAATCGCAGAATTAGAAGTATCGGTGAACTTATGGGAAGTCAACTTCGTCCCTCTTTCATCAAACTTGCTCGTTCAATTCACGAAAGATTGCTTATGGGAAAGGCAGAGGATTTAATGCCTCATACTTTGGTGAATCCTCGTCTTATAAATAGTTCTTTGATGGAATTTTTTACCTCATCGCAACTTTCCCAATTTATGGACCAAACAAATCCGTTGGCTGAATTGACGCACAAAAGAAGATTGTCCGCATTGGGTCCTGAAGGTTTGACCAGGGAACGGGCAGGGATAGAAGTAAGAGACGTTCATCCAACTCATTACGGACGTATTTGTCCGATAGAAACTCCCGAAGGACAAAATATTGGATTGATAACCTCATTGGCCAATTACGCGCAAATAAACAGTCTAGGATTATTGGAAGCGCCCTATAGAAAAGTAGAGAGTAAAAAAGTTACTAACACAGTAGATTATCTTACAGCAGACGAAGAGGATAAGTTTATTATAGCTCAAGCTAATGCTTCACTAGATGCTAAAGGATATTTAACCGACGATAGAATTCTGGCAAGATACAAGGGTGATTACCACTCTATGCCTAGTGCTGAAGTTAAATATATGGACATAGACCCAATTCAAACGGTTTCTACATCTGCTTCTTTAATACCATTTTTGGAGCATGATGATTCCAATAGGGCTTTAATGGGTTCTAATATGCAAAGACAGGCTGTTCCTCTTGTTAATCCCGAACCTCCTTTGGTCCAAACTGGAATGGAGCATATAGTTGCAAAAGATTCAGGTGCTACTGTTTTGGCAAAAAAAGATGGTGTTGTAGATAGTGTTTCGGGCGAAAGTATAATAGTGAGAGCAAGTTCATCTTCCAAAACAGAAGACTTCCTTTTGGATGAGCTTGATTATTACCCTCTGAGGAATTTTGTAAGGTCAAACCAATCCACGTGTATTCATCAAAAACCCATTGTGAATGTAGGACAAAGGGTAAAGAAAGGAGATATTTTAGCCGATGGGTCTGCTACAAAGAACGGAAAGTTGGCTTTGGGCAGAAATGCTTTAGTAGCTTTCATGCCTTGGGAAGGATATAACTTTGAAGATGCTATTTTGGTTTCGGAAAAAATAATTAAAGAAGACGCATATACTTCAATTCACATAGAGGAATTTGAAGTTGAGTGCAGAGAAACGAAGTTAGGCAAAGAAGAAATTACTCAAGATATACCTAACGTTTCCGAAGATGCTTTGAAAGATTTAGATAGCGACGGTGTAGTAAGAGTAGGTGCTTATGTAAACGCTGGAGATATCCTTGTGGGCAAAATTACCCCGAAGGGCGAGTCTGTTCTTACTTCGGAGGAAAAATTGCTTAGAGCAATATTTGGAGAAAAAGCCGGAGATGTCCTTAATACTTCCTTAAAAGTCCCGCCTGGAACTGAGGGGGTTGTAATAGATACGAAGATATTTTCCAGAGAAGAAGAAGATAAAAAACGGTTAAAAGACAGTTCTTCTGAAATCCAGTCCATCAAGAGAAAAAAGGATACCTTGTTGGAAAGTTTGCAGAGGGCAACATTAAATAAAATCGTAGAGATTCTTAAAGGTACAAAATGTAAGCAGGCTGTTAAGATTAAACTTGCTCATCAAAAAAATTCAACTAAAGGTACTGATTCCATACAAATAAGAGCATCGGAAGTATTGTCTGCCGCTTTATTAAGCCGGCTTGATTTAAAAGCCTTTGGCAGTATAAAGGTAAAGAACGCTAAAATAAACGAAAGAGTGCGTAATTATCGGGAGGAGTTCGCGGAGAGAAAGAAGATTATAGAAAAAGAGGCTGCGCAGGAGATCAAAAATTATCTTCAGGTGGAAGAACTGTCCCCGGGAGTCATTAAATTAGTAAAGGTATATGTAGCCAGCAAAAGACAACTTCAAGAAGGGGACAAGCTTTCTGGCCGTCATGGGAATAAAGGCGTTATCGCCAAAGTTCTTCCTGAAGAAGATATGCCGTATCTTTCCGATGGAACGCCGGTAGATGTTGTTTTAAATCCGTTGGGTGTTCCTTCGAGGATGAATTTAGGACAACTTCTCGAAACACATCTTGGCTGGGCGGCAAAGGTTTTGGGGTTTGAGGCCGTAACACCAGTATTTAATGGAGCAACAGAGGAAGAAATCAAAAATTGTTTAAAAGAAGCCAATTTACCAGAAGACGGAAAAACGGTTTTGTTTGATGGCAGAACTGGGGAGCGGTTCGACCAAAGGGTAACCGTAGGTTATATATATTTGCTTAAACTTGATCATTTAGTCGAAGATAAAATTCATGCCCGATCTATAGGTCCATATTCTTTAATTACCCAACAGCCCTTGGGAGGTAAAGCTCGAATGGGAGGGCAAAGATTTGGAGAAATGGAAGTTTGGGCTTTGGAATCCTATGGGGCTGCTCATACTTTACAAGAGACCTTGACTGTAAAAAGCGATGATATAGAAGGAAGAACTAGGGCTTATGAGGCAATTGTTAAAGGCGAGAACACTTTAAATTCAGGTATTCCCGAATCTTTTAATGTCTTAGTAAAAGAACTGCAGGGGCTTTGTCTTGATTTCAAAATAGAGAAGGACAAGGAATCTACATGGGATAGCAGTAGTTGGCAGTGGTTAAATAAAGAAAGAAAAAACGAAGCTTCCGAAATAAAAAGTATAGCGTTGGGATTAGCTTCGCCGCAATTGATAAGATCTTGGTCCAAAGGTGAAGTGAAAAAACCCGAAACCGTAAATTACCGCACTTTCAGAGCTGAGAAAGGTGGACTTTTCTGCGAAAGAATATTTGGTCCAACCAAAGATTGGGAATGTTATTGTGGTAAATACAAAAAAATAAAACATAAAGGCGTTGTTTGTGACAGATGCGGTGTTGAGGTAACAGAGTCGAAAGTAAGACGCGAGAGAATGGGACATATAGAACTTATCACTCCTGTGGCGCACATATGGATGTTTAGAGTTATACCTTCTGTGATAGGAACACTTTTGGATATGACACTTCCTAATCTGGAAAAACTTATTTATTATGATTCTTGGGTTGTTTTTAAGCCGGGTAAAACTCCTTTGGAAAGGCAACAAATCCTAACCGACTCGGAACTCGAAGAATATATACAAAAATATGGTGATAGTTTTGAAGTAGGAATGGGAGCCCCTGCTTTAAAACGTTTATTGCAGGAACTAAACTTAGAAAAATTACGAGATGAATTGCAGAAAAAAGAGCAAGGCACTTCGTCTCAATCGACAAGAAGAAAAATAAACAAAAGGCGAAAAATAGTAGAGGCGTTTATAACTTCGGGTAATTCTCCCGATTGGATGATTTTGGATAGAATTCCTGTTATTCCGCCAAACTTGCGCCCATTAGTTCCTCTTGACAAAGGCGGTTTTGCGAGTTCGGATTTAAATGATTTATACCGCAGAGTTATCAATAGAAACAATAGGCTTAAGAGGTTGATAGAACTTGACGCGCCTGAAATAATTTTGAGAAATGAAAAAAGAATGTTACAGGAAGCTGTTGATGCGCTTTTTGATAATGGCAGAAGAGGAAGAGTTGTTGTGGGCGGAACTCAAGGAAGACCTCTAAAATCTTTGGCTGATACTCTTGGCGGCAAACAAGGGCGTTTCAGACAAAACCTTCTCGGTAAAAGAGTTGATTATTCAGGTAGGTCTGTAATTGTTGTAGACCCAAAGTTGAAATTAGACGAATGCGGTATTCCCAAAGAGATGGCTCTGGAATTATTCCAACCCTTTATAATCAGATATCTAAAGGAAAAGGGCTATTTCCATACTATAAAAGCAGGTAAAAAACTAATAGAAAGACGCACAGTAGAAGTATGGGAAGCGTTGTCGGAAGTAGTTAGGAACCACTTTGTACTTTTAAATCGGGCGCCCACTTTGCATAGATTGGGGATTCAAGCTTTTAGACCAAAACTTACAGAGAGTAAGGCGATAAAAGTTCATCCTATGGTGTGTGCTGCTTTCGGCGCCGATTTTGACGGGGACACGATGAGTGTCCACGTACCTCTATTTATGGAAACGCTTCTTGAAGCGCAAATGCTTATGCTGTCTACAAATAATCTGTTTCGCCCTTCTGACGGCTCTCCGATATTGCTTCCGTCTCAAGATATGGTGTTGGGATTGTATTATCTTACGAAAATGGATACAGCCGGGCAATCGGTTAAAGAAAAAGACATGAGATTTTTCTCGAGCACAGAAGAAGCTAAGATGGCGTATGAATTGGGAGAAATAAAACTGCATACGCCAATTTTATTAACAGTCCCCGAACGTTTTATGCCGACTGTTAAAAACAACAAACTGAAAACTACCGTGGGCAGAGCTATTTTTAATGAAGTTTTGCCCGACGGTTCCGAGTTTGCAAATGAAGGAATGACAAAAAGTAAATTATCTTCTTTTGTCGATTCCTATATCAAACGATTTGGGAAAGATGCTACTTGCGCGTTGCTTGACAATTTAAAGGGACTTGGTTTTCACTATGCAACCATGGGAGGCATTTCCATAAGTATAACTGATGTGAAGATTCCAGGTGATAAATGGGTAAAGATTGAAAAGGCACGTAAAGAAGTGGAAAGAGTTGAAAGACAGTATCACGAAGGAATTATTACCTATGGGGAAAGATACAACAAACTGCTTGATGTTTGGAGTCGTGTTGGCGATGAAGTTGCACAGAATATGTTTTCAGAATTGAAGAAACATCCATTTAACCCTGTTCTTCTTATAATGGAATCTGAAGCCAGGGGCAGTGCTCAACAGATAAGGCAATTGGGTGGCATGAGAGGATTGATAGCTCGTCCGCGCAAACAATTAACTGGAGCTGTGGGGGAAATTATTGAATTCCCGATCACTACTAACTTTAGAGAAGGTTTGTCTGTTCTGGAGTATTTCATTTCGACGCATGGAGGGAGAAAGGGATTAGCCGACACCGCTTTGAAGACTGCTCAAGCAGGTTATTTGACCAGAAGATTGGTAGACGTTGCTCAAAACGTAATAGTGACGGAGGAAGATTGTGGTACTGTCAATGGAATAACTGTAAGACCATTAGAATTAGGTGGCAGAAATTTCATTTCTCTTAAAGAAAGAATTATCGGAAGGACTGCAACAGATGACATAAAATTGCTTTTATTGGATGAGGTTATCGTGAGAGCTGGCGATGAAATAACCGAAGAAATTGCGGATGCAATTGAAGAGGCAGGCATAGAAGAAGTTTCCATTCGATCGGTTTTAACATGTCAAAGTAAGAATGGCATTTGCGCGAAATGTTATGGCAAAGATTTGGCTACAGGCAAAAGGGTTGCTTTAGGTCAAGCGGTCGGAATTATGGCGGCTCAGTCAATCGGCGAACCTGGGACTCAACTTACACTTAGAACTTTCCATATAGGGGGCACTGCTTCAAGAATAGTTGGAGAATCGCATTATACTGCTCAATCAGATGGTATTGTGAGATTTAAGAATTTAAATGTAACGAAAAACAGCGATGGGAAATTGATAGTTTTGAACAGAAATGGCAATATCTTATTGGAAGATGAGGAAGCAAATAAAATAGAAACTTATTCTATAAATGTAGGAAGTGTCCTTGAAGTAAACGATGGACAAAGAGTGAAGGCAAAAGAGACTATATCTCGTTGGGATCCATACACTCGTCCGTTGCTTTCTGAAATTAAAGGGAAGGTTGAATTCAAAGATATTATTAAAGGTCTAACGATGAGAGAAGAATTGAATCGGGAGACCAATATTAGAGAAAAAGTTGTTGTAGAGCATAGGGGAGCATTACATCCACAAATAATAGTAAGACCTGCCCGTCAAGATTCGGCAGGCGGGGACGACTTTGGCAATGCGAGGTATTATCCTTTGCCTACAAATGCACATATAACAATTAACGAGAATGCACATGTAGGAATTGGGGCACTCCTTGCGAAAACTCCTCGTGAAGTTGTGAAGGCAACGGATATTACGGGAGGGCTTCCTAGAATAGCAGAGTTGTTTGAAGCCAGAAAGCCCAAAAATCCCGCTATTGTGACAGAAATAGACGGACATGTTAAAGAAATTATTATGGAGGGTAATATTCGGGATATTGTCATTGAAGGTCCGAATGAAACAAGAAGATATGTAGTCCCGCATGGTAAACATATTGAAGTGGATGTAGGGGATTGGGTTGCATCCGGGCAAAAGTTAACTGATGGTCCTGCCGTTATTCAGGAAATACTCCGAATTGAAGGGGAGAGAAAACTGCAACAATATCTTCTCAATGAAATACAAGAAGTTTATCGTTTGCAAGGAGTAAGAATCAACGACAAGCATATAGAGATTATTATTAGACAAATGCTTATGAAAGTTCAGATAGAAGACCCCGGAGATACGTCTTTCTTATGGGCAGAACAAATGGAAAAGTCGGACTTTCAGAAAGAAAATGAAAAAGTTGTTTCTTCCGGTGGTAAACCGGCAAAAGGACGCCCTCTTGTTTTGGGAATCACTAAAGCTTCCTTGGCTTCTCCATCATTTATATCTGCGGCTTCGTTTCAGGAGACTCCGAGAGTTTTGACGAGGTCTGCCATTTTCGGTAGGAAAGATGAACTAAAAGGCTTGAAAGAAAACTTAATGATTGGTAAACTAATCCCTGCAGGAACAGGATTAAAAAAATACAGGGAAATTGAGGTGGTAAAAAATGCCGACACTTAATCAATTAGTAAAAAAAGGTAGAAAAAGCCTTAAAAGAAAAAGCAAAGCTCCAGCATTGGGACTTTCTCCGTTAAGAAGGGGAGTTTGCACGAGAGTTTTCACTATGACTCCTAAGAAACCGAATTCAGCACTAAGAAAAGTTGCTAAAGTTCGTTTAATTACGGGTAAAGAGATATCCGCCTACATACCCGGAGAAGGGCATAATCTGCAAGAGCATTCTATTGTGCTTGTTAGAGGCGGAAGAGTTAAAGATTTGCCTGGGGTAAGATATCATATAGTTCGAGGAAAATTGGATGCGGGGGGCACAGAAAATAGAAAAAAATCCCGTTCTAAATATGGAACCAAGAAAGGATAATTTAACTAAAAATTCAAAATGTAAAAGTCAAAATGCCCTTAGAGATTACAGAGCAATCTCTAAGGGCTTTAGTCCCGGAAATCCTTTGGATTTCTCGGGGTAATTTTTGATTTCCGAGTGAAACGAGGAGATATATGGGCAGAAAAAAAGGAGCGAAGAAGAAAATAGCACAGATAGATACTAAATACCATAATCTGCTGATTGCTAAGTTTGTTAATAAAATAATGTGGGACGGGAAAAAGACTAAGGCGGAAGGTATAGTTTATGGAGCTTTTAGTATAATTGAACAAAAGATAAAAGAAGAACCTCCCCTTGAAGTTTTTAAGAAAGCGTTGAAAAATGTCCAGCCCAAAGTAGAACTTAGGGCGCGTAGAATCGGAGGTGCTACTTATCAAGTCCCCGTGGAAGTTAGGCCTGATAGAAGTATTGCTTTGGGGATGAAATGGATGATTGGTTATGCAAGGGGTAGAAAAGGTAAAGCTATGGAAGCAAAACTAGCCGAGGAAATAATGCAATCTTACAAAGGAGAGGGGTCTAGCATAAAAAAGAAGGAAGATACTCATAAAATGGCAGAAGCTAACAGGGCTTTTGCTCACTATCGGTGGTAACCCGCCTTTTTCTTGTTATAAGTAAATTTCTTTATATAGAATAAAAAACTCACTTCAATGGACATTGCAAGTGAATTTTGAGAAACCTCTTTCGTAATAGTTAAAAAAAGATAATCGTAACACGGATATAATGTTGCTTTTTTAGTTAAATTTAAATGGATTTTAAAACAAAAAACACGAGTTAATGACAATGAAAACAGGAGTCGCCTTACAAAACGTAAGAAATATAGGTATTTTTGCGCATATTGATGCGGGTAAAACCACTGTTACGGAAAGAGTACTTTTCTATACAGGCAAAATTCACAGAATAGGAGAAGTTCATGAAGGGACTGCTACTATGGATTGGATGCCGCAGGAAAGGGAAAGAGGCGTTACTATTACTGCGGCTGCTACCACTTGTATTTGGAAAGACCATAGAATAAATATAATTGATACGCCGGGACATGTGGATTTTACTGCTGAAGTAGAGAGGTCTTTAAGGATTTTGGACGGAGCCATTACTGTCTTCGGTGCTGTGGAGGGAGTTGAACCTCAATCAGAAACTGTGTGGCGCCAAGCAAATAAATATAATGTTCCGAGAATAGCCTTCATAAACAAAATGGATAGAGAGGGCGCTGACTATGAAGCGGCTATCGAGGAAATGGAAAAGAAACTTAACGCGTGCACTTTACCTTTACAGTTGCCGATTGGTTCTGGGAATCAATTTGTGGGTGCTATAGACTTGGTCAGTTTAAAGGAATTTTTATACGAAGACCAAACAGGGATGGATTATAAAGTTGTAGATTTAGCGCAGCAGCACAAAGAGAAAGCGCTTAAATACAGAGAACTTTTGATAGAAAAGTTAGCAGAGACAAATGAAGAAGTACTTCATAAGTTTATTCATGGAGAAAAAATAGAAGAACAATTAATACATAAAGCTATAAGGAATGCGACTATAAAAGAGAAAATGGTTCCTGTTCTTTGCGGTTCGGCTTTGAAAAATAAAGTTATTCAGCCTCTTCTCGATGCAGCGGTGCGATATCTTCCGTCTCCGTTGGATATACCTCTGGTAAAAGGTAAGAACCCTAAATCCGGGCAAGAAGAAGAAAGAAAAGTTGCTAAAGAAGAGCCTTTTTGTGCTCTAGCTTTCAAAATAGTAACTGACCCGTTCACAGGAAGATTTACTTATATAAAAATTTATTCCGGACAAATAAAAGTAGGCGATAGAGTTTACGATTCTTCCAAAGAAAAGTCCGAAAAAATACAAAGAATATTTCTTATGCATGCGAATAAAAGAGAAGAGATAAGATATGCTAGTGCTGGCGAAATCGTTGCTGTTGTAGGATTGCAGTCTACTGCAACAGGAGATACTGTTTGCGCTGAGGAGCATCCTATTATTCTTGAAGGCGTAACCTTTCCTGAACCTGTGATTTTTGTTCAGATTGAGCCGAGCAATAAACAAGAAGGGGAAAAACTCCAACAAGTATTAAGAAAACTGGAGGAAGAAGACCCTACTTTTAAAGTTTCTCAAGATGAAGAAACTTCGCAGACGATAATTTCCGGAATGGGAGAATTTCATCTTTTAATAATTACCAGTAGAATATTAGATGAATTCAAAATAAAAGCAACCGTTGGGAACCCACAAGTAACTTATAGGGAAACTATTGCTGTTGCTGCGGATGCCGAGGGGAAATTTATACGTCAAAGCGGTGGAAGGGGGCAATACGGTCATGTAATACTTAAAGTAGAGCCGATATCTCTTGTCAGCGAATCTTCTACAAGACATGATAAAAGACGGGCAGCAAAACAATCTAAGACAAATAAATCTTTTCAAGTTGCGGGACAAGAAGCAGAGCAGAAGAAATCTACTTTCGAATTCATAAACGAAATTAAACAGGGAGCAATTCCATCGAATTTCATTTCGTCCGTAGAGAAAGGAGTTCAAGATGCAATGAAAAACGGAGTGCTTGCAGGTTATCCAGTGATTGATGTGAGAGTCATATTGCTTGATGGTTCTTATCACGAAGTAGATTCTTCGGATGTTGCTTTCCACATAGCAGCTTCTATGGCTTTTAAGGAAGCTATGAGAAAAGCCAGTCCTTATCTTTTGGAACCTCTGATGAAAACAGAAGTGGTTGCTCCTGAAGAATATATGGGGGAAATTTTAGCTGATTTAAATGTGAAAAAAGTGGAAATCACTGAAATAAAGCATCGCGGAGGCCTTGTTATAGTCATAGGTTTGGTTGCTTTGTCGGAAATGTTTGGATACGCAACGACTCTCCGCTCCTTGACTAAAGGCCGCGGTTCTTATATCATGGAATTTTTTAAATATGGAAAAGTTTCAAAACAGAAAGAGAGAAAGATACTCCATAAGAATAATAATTCCCAAATAGGGGAGGGCAAAAGAGATGGCAAAGGAGAAATTTGAGAGAAAGAAGCCGCATATAAACATAGGTACGATAGGGCATGTAGACCATGGCAAGACAACATTGACCTCAGCAATAACAAAAGTTTTGTCGAAGAAGGGACTGACAGACAAAGAATTCACAGTAGACGAAATCGACAAAGCGCCGGAAGAAAAAGAGCGTGGATTAACAATCAACATCGCGCACATAGAATACGAGACAGATAAACGACATTATGCGCATATAGATTGTCCCGGTCATGCCGACTACATAAAAAACATGATAACCGGCGCGGCGCAAATGGACGGTGCGATACTGGTAGTATCAGCAGCAGACGGGCCGATGCCGCAGACACGAGAACACATCCTTCTTGCAAGGCAAGTAGGAGTGCCTGCAATGGTAGTATACCTAAACAAAACCGACCAAGTAACAGATCCCGAGCTATTAGAGCTGGTAGAGTTAGAAGTACGGGACCTATTAAAGAAATACGAATTTCCCGGTGACGAAATACCGATAATAAAGGGCAGTGCCCTAAAATGCATCCAATCTGCTGATGTAGCAAGCGCCGAGTGCAAAAGCGTCTACGAACTACTTGATGCCGTAGACTCCTACATTCCCAGCCCCAAACGGGAAACCGACAAACCATTTCTGATGGCGATAGAAGACATCTTTACGATAACCGGAAGGGGAACGGTAGTAACCGGCAGAATAGAACGAGGCAAAATAAAAACAGGTGATGACATAGACATAGTCGGCTTAAGCTTAGACATAAAGAAAACAGTAGCAACAGGCATAGAAATGTTCAGGAAAATCCTTGACTACGGCGAAGCTGGGGACAATGTGGGAGTTCTGCTTAGAGGAGTAGAAAAAGACGACGTATCAAGAGGCCAAGTGCTGGCAGCGCCCGGCAGCATAACCCCGCATAGCGAATTCAAAGGCCAAGTATACATACTGACAAAAGAAGAAGGGGGCAGACACACACCGTTTTTCTCTGGATACAGGCCGCAATTCTATTTCAGGACCACAGACGTGACCGGCACAGCGACACTGCCCAAAGACGTAGAAATGGTAATGCCTGGGGACAACATAATGATGGATGTGAAACTGATAGCGCCGATAGCGATGGAAAAAGGATTAAGGTTTGCTATAAGAGAAGGCGGCCATACTGTGGGCGCTGGCGTTGTCAGTGAAGTGATTAAATAAGGGACAGGACCATGACAAAGAAAAAAGAGAAAAGCGCAAAAAATCGGCAGCGTATGAAAGTGAGGTTGAAAGCCTACGACCACAGAGTGTTGGATGAGTCTATAAAGGAGATTGTTAAAACGGTTGAAAGAACCGGTGCGAGAATGGTTGGTCCGATCCCTTTACCTACAAGAATAGAAAAATGGACTGTTTTAAGATCGCCTCATGTAGATAAAAGGTCAATGGAAACTTTTGAACTTAGAATACATAAAAGATTGTTTGAAATTGTAGACCCTACGAGGAAGACCACGGATGCATTGATGAAACTCAATCTTCCTGCTGGGGTTCATGTGGAGATAAAAATATGATGGGGCTTATTGGTAAAAAAATAGGTATGACCCAAATATTTAACGAGGAAGGTAAAGTAATACCTGTTACCGTTATTAAGGCAGGTCCTTGCAAGGTCGTCCAAAAAAAGACAAAAGAAAAAGATGGATACAATGCTATTCAGTTGGGATTTGGGCAAGTGAAAGAGAAAAGAGCGAGTAAGCCTGATCTTGGCCATTTCAAAAAAGTCGGACTACAAGCGATGGAGATATTGAAAGAATTAAGATTGGAAGATACAAGCAATTTTAAAGAGTGCGATGAAATAAAAGTAGATGTGTTTGAGGGGTTGAATTTTGTGAACATACAAGGCTTTACAAAAGGTAAAGGTTTCATGGGTGTTATGAAAAGATGGGGATTTGCAGGGATGCCTGCGTCACATGGAACGCATAAAAAACACAGACATCCCGGCTCTATTGGTCAGTGTACATATCCCGGCAGGGTATTTAAGGGTAAAAAAATGGGGGGCAAAACCGGCAATGAAAAAATTACCGTTAAGAAATTATCTGTTGCAGGAATAGACTTGGAAAAGGATATTTTGTTGGTTAAAGGTTCGGTTCCCGGCTCGAGAGGCTCCGCTTTATTTATCTTTTCCGAAGAACGTTCACCTGTTAAATTACAGCCAACCCAGCCGCAGGCTGAAGATAAGTCTGTTTCTAAACCTGTGGAAAAATAGATTGATAAAAGGAAATGAAAATGTCCGAGGTAGATGTTTATAATATAGAAGGTAAAGTAATAAGGAAAGTGCAATTAGACGATTCTATTTTTAACTTCCAGCCAAATCTGCAAGTAATATCCGAAGTAGTGAATATGTATTTGGCTAATAGGAAAACTCATACGGCGTCCACAAAAATACGAAGTGAAGTAAGGGGCGGAGGGAAAAAACCCTGGAGACAAAAAGGCACTGGCAGAGCAAGAGCTGGTTCTACTCGGTCCCCAGTATTTAGAGGCGGAGGAGTCGCTTTTGGTCCGAAACCTAAAAAAGTAGTATGTAATATCCCAAAAAAGAAGAAGAGTATTGCTTTAAAATCGGCCCTTTCATTAAAGTTGCAAGAAGGTAAAGTAAAAATTATTGAAGG
>CAZNJA010000008.1:0-19473 GCA_964573245.1 uncultured bacterium | reverse complement strand
CCCGACCCCGAGGCCGTTCCCCTCGGCCCTTCCAATACACGGGCACGAAGGCCCAGTACAAATTATTCACGGCCTAAATCTACAAGAAGGCAAATCGAAAAAATTTAATGAAATCTTAAACAAAGTTCAAGTTGGAAGTGATAAAGCAAAAGTGATGATAGTTATAAACTCACCGTCAGAATCTGTTTGTAAGTCGGCAAACAACTTGGAAAAAGTGAGTTTAAAGAATCCATTAATACTTAATGCTCTTGACGTGATATCTTTTGATTGGTTAGTATTGGAACTTAATTCTTTACCTTTATTAGAAAAGAGAGTTTAAAAATGATAGCCGAACCGATTAAAATAATAAGAGAACCCGTAATAACGGAAAAGACGACAGCTAAGATGGAATCTGATCGCAAATATTCGTTTAGGGTTGATCCTAGAGCTAACAAAAATGCAATTAGGCGGGCAGTTGAGCAAATGTTTAGCGTGGAAGTAATAAAGATTAATACTAAAGTAAGAAAATCAAAACCGCGCAAAGTTAGGTTAAGACAAGAAGGCAAAACGGCTTCTTGGAAAGAAGCGATAGTCACTTTAAAGAAAGGGCAGAGGATAGATATATTAGGTTAATAGATAATAAACTAGGAACGATAACATGGGATTAAAAACACATAAACCGGTTACAGCAGGTCAGAGGAATATGATATCTCAAACCTTTGAAGACCTGACGAAAAAATCGCCCGAAAAGAAGCTGACAAGGGGACATATAAGAAGAGCTGGCAGATCTCGCCAAGGCAGTATAACGGTTAGGAGAAAAGGCGGAGGCTGTAAACGTCGTTATAGAATAGTGGATTTCAGCATGAAAAAAGAAGGCATAGAAGGAGTAGTTTCGAGTATTGAATATGACCCAAACAGGTCTTCTCGCATCGCTTTAATAAAATATATGGACGGAGATAAGAGGTATATGGTGGCTTCCGCGGATTTAAGAATCGGAGATAAAATATCAAATGGAGAAAATGTCCCTTTGACATCTGGTAATGCTTTGCCATTAAGAAACATTCCCGTAGGAACGCTCATATACAATGTCCAATTAAATAAAGACAAAAACGCGCAAATTGTGAGGGCTGCAGGAACATATGCGCAGATTTTGGCTAAAGAGGGCGATTTTGCGAATGTAAAACTCCCTTCCGGCGAAATAAGAAAATTCAGAGTAGATTGCAAAGCTTGCATTGGACAAGTAGGCAATATAGAGCATTCTTCGGTAAGGATTGGCAAGGCGGGTAGGAGCAGGCACTTGGGAAGAAGGCCCAGAGTCAGAGGAGTGGTAATGAATCCGATAGACCATCCTCTTGGTGGTGGCGAAGGAAGAAGTTCCGGCGGGAGACATCCTTGTTCTCCTTGGGGGAAACTCGAAAAGAAAACTCGCAAAAAGAAACTTTCTGATAAATATATAGTGAAAAGAAGGAAATAAGAAATGGGTAGATCGTTAAAAAAAGGGCCTTTTGTAGACCAGAAATTGGTTGGCAAAATAGAAAAAGCAAAAAGGGAAAACAGTAGAAAGCCAATCAAGACGTGGAATAGAAGTTCGACGATTACTCCGGATTTTGTTGGGTTGACTCTTTCTGTTCATAATGGTAAAACCTTCGTCAATCTTTACATTACGGAAAATATGGTAGGTTATAGAATCGGTGAATTTGTTCATACCAGGACTTTTAGGGCTCATGGTGCGCATACTGAAAAAGCTGCAACTACAACATAATTAAACCGCCATTAATTTAGTAATAATTAACATTTAAATTAAAGGGGGCTACGATCTCTGTGGTTGTAGAACCGGAGGAAATTTTTAGTGACTGGAAAATCAATGTTGCGTTTTGTTAAAATATCGCCCGCAAAACTGAGGGAAGTTGCTTCTTTAATTAGAGGCAAGGAAGTTAATAGATCCTTGGTAGTATTGCAGTTTACTAACAAAAAAGGCGCGGGAATTTTGGGTAAAGTTTTAAAAAGTGCTGTTGCCAATCTATTGCAAAAAGAAACTTCTATAGACGAAGACTCTCTTATTGTAAAAGAAGTGAAAGTTGACGAAGGTTCAAGGTGGAAGAGAATAAGATTTCACGCGAGAGGTGGGGCTTCGGTTATTCAGAAAAGAACGTCGCATACAACGGTGATTGTGGAAGGCAAAAAAACTAAAGCGAAAGAAAGCAAAAAGAAAAAGCAGTCAAAAGGCAAGGGTAAATAGACATGGGACAAAAAGTTAATCCTAAAGGTTTTCGCCTCGGCGTCACGATAGATTGGGACTCCAAGTGGTATGCAGATAAAGGTTATGCGAAATTGTTGCTTGAGGATATAAAAATAAGAACTTTGATAAAGACAAATTTAAAATTTGCCAGTATTCCGAAGGTTGAAATTGGCAGACTTCCTGAACAAGTTGTAATTGATATTTTTACCGCAAAGCCGGGCATAGTTATTGGAAGAGGAGGAGTCGAGGTAGACAAATTAAGAGACCAAATACAAAAACTGGTGAATAATAAAGAGGTGGTATTAAACATAAGAGAAGTAAGAAATGCCTCTTCAAATGCTCAACTGATAGCGGAAAATGTGGCATTGCAATTAGAAAAGAGAATACCTTTCAGAAGGGCGATGAAAAGAGCTATTAGTCAAGCTATGGATTCTGGTGCTAAAGGAATAAAAATCAAATGTAAAGGCAGGTTGGCAGGAAACGAAATAGCTCGGGATGAAGAATACAAGGAAGGCAAAGTGCCACTTCATACGATAAGAGCTATTATTGATTATGGTTTTTCTGAAGCAAAGACAATGTATGGAACCATAGGTGTTAAAGCTTGGGTATATAAAGGAGAAGTTTTAAAAGTTAAAGCTGGCAAAACAGGGAATAAACTCCCCTCTGAAAATCAAAATTTTAAGGTTCTTGTTACAGAAAATAAAACAGCAGACAAGCGAAAACCTCGCTTTACAAAGCAAAAAACTAACAGCAGTCAAAGCGTAAAAGGGAAATCTGACAAAGACAAAGGAAAATAAAATATGCCTCTTATTCCTAAAAGAATAAAATACAGGAAACGACATAAGGGTCGCATAAAGGGCAGAAGTTCAAGAGGAACAATTTTGACGCATGGCGAGTATGGAATTAAAGCCGTTGAAGTTGGAATAATTACCTCTCAACAGATGGAAGCTGCCAGATTAGCGATAGCTCGGACTATTAAAAAAGGCGGCAAAATATTTTTCAAGGTTGCCACAGACAAACCAATTACAAAAAAACCATTGGAAACAAGAATGGGAAAAGGCAAAGGAGAAGTTGCAACATGGGTTGCTCCGATTCAACCTGGGAGAATAATCCTTGAAATCGAAGGAATTTCGGAAGATATTGCAATGAAAGCGTTGAAAGTAGCCTGTGATAAGTTGCCTCTTCAGACGAAAATAATTTCTCGTCACAAAATTGGAGTTTAAGAATGCAAAAAGTAGAATTCAGACAATATTCCGAGGAAGAGTTACTTTCGAAACGGAATTCTTTATATACGGAACTTTTTAATTTGAGAACTCAACTTATTACCGGCCAGTTAGGAAATCTTAAGAAAGTTAAAGAGACAAAAAAGGATATTGCTCGTATACATACAATACTAAAAGAAAGACAACTAAAAAATGAAAAAACAGAAACAAGGTAAAATTACTTCTGATAGGATGCAGTCCACAGTTGTTGTGGAAACGATTAGTTTGGTCTTTCATCCTATATATGGAAAGACACTGAAGAGGAAAAGTAGATTTGTGGCTCATAATCCTGATGGTAAGGCAAAATTAGGCGATACAGTAAAAATAGTGCAAACAAAACCTTTGTCTAAAACCAAAAGATGGAAGGTGGTTGAAATTATCAAGACCACCAAGTCCGAGTTAGAAGCCAACCTTAAGAAAAGAATTTCCAGACTTAAAAAGTCAAAGAAGAAAGGTGTAAAATGATCGGTTTAGCATCAAGATTGGATGTTGCGGACAATACAGGCGTAAAAAGGGTGTATTGTTTCCAAGTGGCGGGCGGTAAAAAGAGACACGCTACCATTGGCGATATCATAATGGCATCCGTGAAAGAAATAGGTGTTGGCGGTAACATCAAAAAAGGCGAAGTTGTTAGAGCGGTTGTCGTAAGAGTTAAAAAAGAAATAAAGCGAAACGATGGAACGTATGTAAGATTCGACAAAAATTCGGTAGTGTTAATTGATAAAACAAATAACCCTATAGGGACACGTATTTTTGGTCCTGTCCCTCGGGAATTAAGGGATAAAAATTTTGCAAAAATAATATCTCTTGCTCCAGAAGTGGTGTAAGTGGGGGAAGAAAAAACATGAGTATTTCTATTAAAAAGGGTGATACGGTTCTTGTGGTATCCGGAGAGGATAAGGGTAAAACAGCCAAGGTTAAAATGGTCTTGCCTAGGAGAAATAGAGCTGTTTTGGAGCGTATAAATATTGCTAAAAAACACACTAAACCTTCGCAGAAAAATGCCCAGGGAGGGATTGTGGAGTTGGAAAAACCAGTTGACTGTTCTAATTTGATGGTTTATTGTCCAAAATGTGCAAAAGGTGTGAGAGTTGGCATAAAGATATTGAAAGATAATACAAAAGCCCGTTTTTGTAAAAAATGCAGAGATATAATAGGTAAAGCTTGAATTTTCACGATTTAATATTGATTGGAGTTAAATAGAGATGGTAGAAGAAAAATATATTCCCAGATTAAAAGAAAAGTATTTAAAAGAAATTGTCCCATATATTATGGAGAAATTTAAATACACTAATTTAATGCAAGTGCCGAAACTCAAGATGATAGTGCTAAATATGGGCGTCGGAGAAGCCAAAGACGATAAAAAATTTCTGGATGAAGGATTGAAGTTACTTTCTATTGTAAGTGGACAAAAGCCGATTATAACTAAAGCAAAAGTATCTGTGTCGGGGTTTAAATTGAGACAAGGCAAACCGATAGGGTGTAAGGTTACTTTGAGAAGAGATAAAATGTATGAATTTTTAGATAGATTTATTTCTTTTGTCCTACCCCGTATAAGAGATTTTAGAGGTGTTAACCCTGACTCTTTTGATGGAAGAGGAAATTATTCTATGGGAATACAAGAGCAACAGGTTTTCCCTGAAATAGCGCATGAACAGATTCTTCATATCATGGGAATGGATATTTGTTTTGTGACTACAGCAAAAACCAACAAAGAAGGCTATATTTTATTGGAAGCTTTTGGTATGCCTTTTAGGAAAGAATGAAAATTTAAATAACATGGCAAGAAAAGCATTAATAGAAAAAACAAAAAGAAAAAATAAATTTAAGGGTCGCTCTTATAATCGTTGTCAACTGTGCGGGAGGCGCAGAGCTTTTATAAGAAAATTTGGTCTTTGCAGAATATGTTTTCGCAATTTGGCTCATAAGGGAGAAATCCCAGGAGTTACTAAGTCTAGTTGGTAGAATTGCAAAACAAATTTGTTGTTCTGCGAATTTTAGAATTTTAGTTTATATTTATATAGATTAAGGAGAAAATGATGAGCGTTACTGACTCGGTAGCAGATCTTATGGTTGCTTTGAAAAATGCTTCTTTGTCACGCAAAGCCGAAATAATTATTACATTTTCAAAACTGAGGATGGGAATTTTGGAAGTGCTTAAAAAAGAAGGGTTTATAGAAGATTATGCCAGCAAAAAAGATGGCAAAAAGAATAATATTGCGGTCAAGTTACGATATTTTGGCAACGAACCAGGAATAAGGGATGCAAAGAGAGTAAGCAAAATAAGCAAAAAAGTTTACGTAAAAAGAGATGCAATGCCTGCAAGAGAAATAAATAGAGTTTGGATTATTTCTACATCTCAGGGAGTTATGACATCAGATGAAGGCAAAGAAAAAGGTATTGGCGGAGAACTTTTGTGTTATGTAGAATAGGAGAATAAATAATGTCGCGAATTGGTAAAAAGCCCATCTCTATACCGAATAATGTTAAAGTCGATATTAAGCAGAATGTTGTTTCGGTCGAAGGTCCAAAAGGGAAATTATCTGAACGGTTTTCTCCTTTGATAGATATCACAAAAGACAACGAAAAAATTACAGTCAAACGTTCTTCGGACGAAAAATTTGACCGCGCTCTTCATGGGACCACAAGGACTTTAATTGCTAATATGATAAAGGGGGTTTGTGAAGAGTTTCAAAAAGAGTTGGAAATAATTGGGATTGGCTATTCAGCTAAAATGGAAGGTAAAAAGTTGGTTATGAAACTTGGTTTTTCTCATCCGGTCGAATATATGCCATCGGGCAGTGTTAAATTGGAAGTGAAAAAAACGAAAAATTTTGAAGTGATTATCAGTGGACCAAGTAAGCAGGAAGTGGGACAAGTAGCTTGTGAAATTCGCAAGTGTTCTTTACCTAACGCTTATAAAGGTAAAGGAATACGATATAAAGGAGAATACATCAAATTAAAACCTGGGAAGACTGCGGCAACTGGTGTGGCTGGAGCGGGGTAGGATAACACAATAAATAATTATGAGCAAAGAGCTTAAAGTAAAACGTATAAAGAGATATAGAAGACATAGAAAGACGAAAGCAAAAATGCATGGAACCCTTCTGTGTCCCCGAGTATATGTTTTTAAAAGCGGTAAGAATATCTATATCAATATGATAGATGACCAAAACAATAAAGTTTTGATGACTTTTTCTTCTCTTTCTAAAGAGTGCAAAGAGAAAAAAATTAATGGCGCTAACATTCAGGGCGCTGCTTTTGTCGGAGAATTGGCGGGTAAAAAAGCTATAGAAAAGGGTATTAAAAAAAGTCTTTTTGACAGGAGTGGATATCGATATCACGGTAGAATAAAAGCTGTGGCTGAAGGTTTAAAGAAAGCCGGGATATAAAAGAAATAGTAAGCGAGGAATTATGGGACAGATTAAAGAAAGAATTAGAAAAGAAGTTGAACAAATAACTTTAAAGGAAAAAGTTGTATATATAAATCGCGTAGGAAAGGTAGCTAAAGGCGGGAGGAAAATAGCGTTCAACGCTGTTGTGGTGGTAGGAGATGGAAACGGCAATGTAGGATATGGTTTAGGCAAAGCGCCGGAAGTGGCGGAAGCAATAAGAAAAGGAGTTAAGATAGCATCTAAAAATATGGTGAAAATTCCAATAAAGGATAATACAATACCCACTTCTGTAATAGGAAGATATATCTCTTCAAGGGTGGTTCTTAGACCCGCTTTTAAAGGAACTGGTATTATTGCCGGGGCACCAGCCCGAGCGGTTTTGGAACTGTCTGGTATTAAAGATGTCCTGACTAAATCTTTAGGTTCCAATAATCCTCTTAATGTAATAAAAGCGACTTTGAATGGGTTAAGGAAAATAAATAGGGATATAGAACGTTCTAAAATGAGGGTCGGGAAAAGTGAAACTACATAATTTACTGCCTCCTTATGGCAAAAAACATAAAGTAAAAAGAGTGGGAAGAGGAGATTCTTCCGGAAAGGGCAATTATAGCGGAAGAGGATTAACCGGAGAAGGCTCTCGCTCTGGCCGCGTTCATTATCTCGGTTTTGAAGGTGGACAGATGCCTTTATATAGGAGACTTCCCAAAAGAGGTTTTAGTCCTTTGACAAAGGAATTATATCAGGAAGTCAATCTGTATTCTCTTAATGTTTTGAAAGGAGAAAAAGAGATAACCCCAGAGATTCTATATAAAAAAGGTCTCATTAAAAAAATAGATAAGAAAGTCAAAATTCTTGGCAAGGGGGAAATTGAAACTGCACTTGTTGTTAAGGCTCATAAATTCAGTTTGAAGGCAAGAGACGAAATCCTTAAAAAGGGCGGCAAAGTCATAGAGATAAATACTCACCTTTTAAAATCAACAGATACCGAATCAGAACATAAAAATAAAAAGGTGTCTATAAAAGAAACTTCTCCGGTAAAAGAACAAAAAATAGATGAAAAGGCGGAAGAAAGAGTAAAAGTTGCAAAAAAAAGGAAAAATCCGAAAGCGGCAAGGGAAAAGAAATCTGTAAAAACTAAAGCTAAGGTAAAGACAAAAGGGAAAAAGGAAGATAAATAGAAACTTTTCATTTGTATCTTTGATATAAACAAAAAATGGCTGTAAATCTTGGTGGATTAAGAAATATCTTTAAGATTCCGGAGTTATCAAGACGGATATTCATAACTTTAGGATTTCTTGCTCTGTACAGAGCGGGAATTCATGTCCCTACACCGGGTATAGACAGCACGGCTTTGGCAGGTTTCTTTGAAAAAATGCAGGGGACTCTTTTTGGTATGTGGGACCTATTCGCAGGCGGAGCTTTAAGCCAAGCTTCCGTATTTGCTTTGGGTATAATGCCGTATATCACTTCTTCTATTATTATTCAGATGTTAGTTCCTGTTGTCCCGTATCTTGAGAAAATTTCCAAGGAAGAAGGCGAAGAAGGGAGAAGGAAAATAGTTCAATTTACTCGTTATGGCACAATTTTAATCGCGATAATTCAATCTTTAGGAATTGCAAAAGTGCTTGAAATGCCTGGTAATTTCCAGGGAATTATTATGGTTGATTCTCCAGGCTGGGCATTTAGGATAATGACGATAATAACAATGACCGCAGGTACTACATTTATAATGTGGATTGGTGAACAAATTTCTGAAAAAGGTATAGGTAATGGAATTTCTTTGATAATTTTCGCAGGTATATTGTCGCGTTCTCCCGCTGATTTTATGCGCACGATTACGCTTATTAAGAACGGACAAATGAGTGTCCTCTTGTTAATTTTTGTTATAATTTTTGCCGTTGCAATTGTCGCAGGCGTTGTGCTGATAACACAGGCGCAGAGACGTATCCCTGTCCAATATGCAAAAAGGGTTATAGGCAGAAAAATATATGGTGGGCAATCCACTTATATACCTTTAAGAGTAAATCAGGCAGGAGTTATTCCCATAATATTTGCAGTTTCAATAATGCAGTTTCCAGAAACCATAAGCACTTTCTTTTTACGTGGGTCTGAATCCAGATTTACGGAAATAATGTCTCTTTTTTCTTTAAGAAACCCTTTAGGAATGTTTATTTATGCGGTTTTAATAGTTTTCTTTACTTATTTTTATACTGCTATGACTTTCAATCCTAACGATATGGCTGAAAATATCAAAAAACAAGGAGGATTTGTTCCGGGAATAAAGCCTGGCAGAACTACAGCTGACTATTTCGAAAGGATAATGACGAGGATTGCGCTTCCAGGGGGGTTGTTTCTTGCAGCGATAGCATTATTGCCGATGGTTCTTGAACGCAGACTTAATCTGCCTTTTTATTTTGGCGGAACATCTCTTTTAATTGTTGTGGGTGTTGCCCTGGATACAATGGGGCAGTTGGAGTCGCATCTATTGATGCGTCAATACAGCGGATTTATCCAAAAAGGCAAAATGAGAGGCAGATACTAGCCAAAAATTACCCCTAGAAATTCGTAGAATTTCAGGGACTAAGTCCTCAGAATCTTGAAAATATTCCAGAGGGAAAATAAAATATCAAAAATTTTAGATGAAAATACTAATAATGGGGCCTCCGGGCGCTGGGAAAGGAACGATAGCGGAAATGTTATGCGCAAATTTTGGCATTCCGCATTTATCAAGTGGAGATATTTTGAGAGACGCACTTAAAGAAAATAATCCGCTTGGCGTGAAAGCAAAGGAATTTATGGAAAAAGGAGTGCTCGTTCCTGATGAAATAATCATAGGTATGATGAAAGAAAAGCTTGATACGGATGATTTTGTTTTGGATGGGTTTCCAAGAAACTTGGAGCAAGCAAAAAAATTGGAAGAGGCAAACATTGATATGGATATAGTATTAAATTTACGAGTCAACGAAGAGACGATAATTTCTCGCATTTCGGGCAGATGCATCTGTTCTCAATGCGGCAAAATATATCATCTTAGAAATATGCCTCCTAAAACAGAAGGGATATGCGATATTTGTGGTGGCAAACTTTATCAAAGAGAAGATGACAAACCTGATACTATAAGACAACGGATTAATACTTACAAAGAGCAAACCGCAGAACTAATAAGATATTACGACGAAAAAGGCATCCTGGAAAATATAGATGCTGGTGGAAACAAAGAAACCACTTATGATAAAATAATGAGTTTGGAATGGCTAAAAAAGAAAAAATACAAGTCAGAGGCAAGGTTGTAGAATCTTTGCCCAATGCATACTTTAAAGTAGAGCTCGAGAACGGACATAAGATTTTGGCCCATATTTCGGGGAAGATGAGAGTACATTTTATAAGAATTTTAACAGGAGATGAAGTTACGGTTGAACTCTCTCCCTATGATCTGACAAGAGGTAGAATAACATACAGACATAGCAGATAATTTTTTACGCATACGGATTACGGGATGAAGTGAGGAAAAGTTAATGAAAGTAAGAACTTCGGTTAAAAAAATAT
Organism: uncultured bacterium; assembly: GCA_964573245.1. GTDB lineage: Bacteria > CAIJMQ01 > CAIJMQ01 > CAIJMQ01 > CAIJMQ01 > CAZNJA01. The sequence continues at coordinate 9,052 of CAZNJA010000008.1, read as the reverse complement.
GCGGGAAATGCAAATTGGTCAGAAGGAAAGGGCGTCTTCATATCATTTGTTCTAATCCCGCTCATAAACAAAGGCAGAAATAATCATGGCGAGAATTATGGGTGTTGAAATACCGGATGGGAAAAAGAGTAAAATCTCGTTAAGGTATATTTATGGAATAGGTCCCACCAGGGCTATGTTCATATTGAATTCTGCAGGCGTAGACCCTGAAAAGAGAATAAAAGACCTGAGTGGGGAAGAATTAAGTAAAATAGCTTCAGCAATTCAATCTAATTTTAAAGTTGAAGGTTCGTTAAAACAGGAAATTACTACAAATATAAGAGAACTTTCAAGTATCGGAACATATCGGGGATACAGACACAAGGTGGGGCTTCCTGTTCGAGGGCAAAGAACGTCTTGCAATGCTCGCACCAGAAAAGGTCCCAGAAAAACCGTTGGAGTTTTGAGGAAAAAAGTAAAAGAAAGAATGACTTCATCTGATAAAAAGTAATAATTGAAAAGGTAAAATTATGGCAGAGTCAAAACCAGAACAAGAAAAGAAAGAAAAATCGGCGGAAAAGCACGTAAAAACCGAAGACAGCAAGAGAGTCAAATCGGTTCATGAGACAAACCAAGCTAGAGAGGCTAAACCTGCTGTAGAAGGGAAACCAGTTGACGATGGGAAAATAGTAGAAGAGATTAAAACGACTATTAGTAAAGGGAAGAAAAAGAAGAAGGCTTTGAAGATTTCCAAAGGCATAGTTCATATAAAGTCTACTTTTAACAATACACTGGTCACAATTGCGGATTTACATGGGAACACTGTAGTTTCTTCTTCTTCAGGGGCAGTTGGATTTAAAGGCACAAAAAAGTCTACTCCTTTTGCGGCTTCGCGAGCCGCTGACATTGTGGGTAAGAAAGCTTTGGCATTTGGCATGAAGGAAGTAAGCGTTTATGTCAAAGGTCCAGGGTCTGGAAGAGAAGCGGCAATAAGATCTTTGGAATCTGCGGGACTTACGATAACACTTATAAGAGATGTAACGCCTATCCCGCATAATGGATGCAGACCGCCTAAGAGGAGAAGAGTATAAAATGAAGTATACTGGACCAAGTTGTAAGTTATGTAAAAGCGCTAATGAAAAATTGTTCTTAAAAGGAGCAAGATGCTATACGAGCAAATGTGCTATTACCAGAAAATCTGAAAAAAGCAGCAAAAGAAGCAGAACTGTTGGTAGAACTTCCAGAAGAAGGACCAAATTGTCAGATTATGGTGTTAGACTTGCGGAAAAACAAAAACTAAGAAGAATTTACGGCCTTTCGGAGAAAAGTTTCAAAAATCTATTCAATATTGCTTCAAAGAAAAAAGGTAATACTGGAGAAGTGTTTTTGACTCTTTTGGAAAGAAGGATTGACAATGTCGTTTTTAAAATGGGATTTGCAAATTCCAGAGCGCATGCAAGACAACTTGTGGGTCATAAATTTTTTATCGTCGGGGGGAAGAAAGTTAACATTCCCTCCTATCTTGTGAAAGAAGGAGAAATCATTAAATTAGATCCAAAAAGGCAGGGAAAATTCGATAAGAGCCTACCTGTTAAAACAGAGATGGAAATACCTTTATGGCTTTCAGTAGACAGCAAAAAATCTGAAGGGAAAATATTGAGAGTTCCAAAACGAGAAGAAATTTCCGTTCCCGTAGAAGAAAATTTAATTGTTGAGTTTTATTCTCGTTAATTTTAATTTGTTGCCTGTGTTAATAAAAAAAATTATAACGGTTTAAAAAGGGGATAATCACTATGGAAGAAAATAGCAAGATTGAATTTATAATTATGCCGGAAAAATTAGAGTGGGAAAAATTGACTGATTCTTATGGGAAAGTTGTAATGTACTCTTTTGAAAGAGGATTTGCCACAACATTGGGGAATTCTTTAAGAAGAATGCTTCTTTTCTGCATCCCTGGTGCAGCTATAACTTCAATTAACATAGAAGGCGTAAAACATGAATTTTCGAGTATACCCGGTGTTTTGGAAGACGTTCCTCAATTGATTGCAAATCTTAAACAAACAATTATAAAAGTTTATGAGGAAGGAAGCGGTAAGAAAGAAGTTTCGCTTGATGTGCAGGGTGAGGGCGAAATCAGAGCAGGAGATATAAAAACTGACAAAACCGTCGAAATTCTCAATCCACATCTTCATCTTGCTTCATTGGGCAAGGGCAAACGTTTAAAAATTAATATTCAAGTGGAAAGAGGCAAAAGTTATATGCAAGCCCAAAAAATGTCTGTTGCGGATATGCCTGTAGGGACTATTGCTGTTGATGCGCTATTTTCTCCTGTTAAAAAAGTGGATTTCAAGGTGGAAAATACACGGGTCGGGGATAGAATAGATTACGAAAAATTAGCTTTGGAAATCTGGACAAACGGAGCTATAACTCCTGACAAAGCGTTGGAATATGCAACGGAGGTCTTAATTAGACACTTTGAGTTTATTGCGAATAATTTGAGGAAAGAAGATGTTGCGGAAGAAATAGAAAAAGAGACCCTGAAGGAAAACAAAAAAGAAGATAAGAAAGGATTGCTATCTAAAAATCTTTCTGAATTTGATCTTTCAGTCCGTTCAATGAACTGCCTGAAGGTGGGGAACATAAAAACATTAAGCGATTTAGTAAAAAGAACTGAAGAGGATATGATGCAGCTTAAAAATTTCGGGAAGAAATCTCTTGATGAATTAAGTGGCTTGCTTTCTAAACTTGGGCTTTCATTTAAAAAAACGGAAGAAAAATAATACATTTTAAAGATGAGACACCTTAACAAAAAGAGAAAACTTGGGATGAATACGGCTCGCAGAAAAGCTTTCTTGAAGAATTTATTTACTTCGCTTCTTGCCCATGGCAAAATAAAAACGACTGAAATAAGAGGCAAAGAATTAATAAGGATTGGTAATAGTCTTATAGAAAAAGCAAAAAAGGGTGATTTAGCTTCCCGTAGAAAAGTTTCGTCATATATTACCAACGATAAGATTTCTATAAATTTTTTTCAAAAAATTCTTCCGGGATTGGCCAATCGTAAAGGCGGTTATCTTAGATTGTTTAGGGTAGGAATTCGCAAAGGTGACGGGGCTAAAATAGTAATGGTGGAACTACTTGTACAAGACAGTTCAAAAAATGCGCCTGCTGGCCAAATAACGAGTACGAAAGACAAAAAGCAAAAAACAGAAAAAATATCGTAATTTGGTTTTTGCTTTTTTTTATCTCTGAATAATGGGCATCAAAGTAATAGACGATAAATGCACTGGTTGTAGATTGTGTTTGAAAGTTTGTCCCGTAAATGCAATCGAAATCAAAAACAGGAAAGCCATAATCCTCTCAAACTGCACACTTTGCGGCGCTTGCGTGGATGCTTGCAAATTCGCTGCTATAGTCATAACGAAGGAAGAAAAAAAAGCAAAAGAGGGATATAAAGGTGTTTGGGTTTTTGCCGAAAGAAAAGGCGACTTGCTTCATGATGTAGGAATAGAGTTGTTATCTTGTGGCAGAGATATAGCGGATAAATTAGGCGTTGAGTTGGTGTCAGTTCTTGCCGGAGACCATTCCGAAACAGATGCCCAGGGTCTTATCCAGCATGGCGCAGATAAAGTTTTTATATTAAAAGACCCCCGCCTGAATACTGCTGAAATAGGACTTATCACCAAAGCATTTTCCGATTTGGCTGAAAAAGAAAAACCCGAAATCATTCTTTTTGGAGCAACTTCATTGGGAAGGTCACTGGCTCCCCGCATTGCAGGTCGTCTAAATACGGGACTTACAGCGGACTGCACCGAACTTGATGTTGATATAGATAAAAGATTTCTGCTTCAAACACGTCCCGCTTTTGGCGGGAACATAATGGCTACGATTATAACGCCTGAAATGCGGCCGCAGATGGCGACAGTTCGTCCCAAAATAATGAAAAAACCGCCTATCGTTCAGACAAGAAAAGGCGCAATCATAACTATAAATCCGTCTCTTGATGCCAAGGACCAACTGACAAAAATCCTACAAACCATAAGGGAAGAGAAAGAAGTGCTTGACCTTCAAGAATCGGATATCGTTGTTTCCGGAGGCAGAGGAATAGGCAAAAAAGAAAACTTTGCTATCATAGAGGAATTGGCAAAATTTTTAGGCGGGGCAGTTGGAGCGTCGAGGGCGACTGTCGATGCTGGTTGGATTCCTTCATACCATCAAGTCGGACAAACAGGTAAAACTGTTCAACCGAAACTTTATATTGCCTGTGGCATTTCTGGTGCTATCCAACATCAAGTAGGCATGCGTTCATCGGACATAATAGTAGCAATAAATAAAGACCCTGAAGCCCCTATATTTGACATTGCTACTTACGGAATAGTAGGCGACTTATTCGAAGTAATTCCCGCCTTGATAAAACATCTCAAAAAGTAATAGGATATTGACTAATAGAGTATAATTTATTTATGTCATTTTCTTTTGAATTTAGTATTCTACCTAAAGTTAATCACTCAATCTTAGAAATAGAAAGGGTGAGAGGCTTTTTAGATGCAATCAAATACAAAGAACATTGGCTGTTGGATATGCAGAATGAAGTGCTTATTCTCGAATCTCATTGCTCTACGCATATTGAGGGAACGGCACTGACTTTAAGTCAATCAAGAGATATATTAGAAGAGATCCCAGTTAAAGGTGCAAATTCCGAAGATAGACAAGAATTACTAAACTATAGAGAAGCTTTGGATTTTGTTAGCAAACATTTGAATACGGACACACCTATTACTGAACGTCTAATCAAAGAACTTCATAGAATAACGGTCAAGGAAGTAGGAAATGGCGAAGCCGACCCTGGCAATTATCGCAAAGTCCAAAATCATGTTGTTGACCTGCAAACGCAGGAAATTATTTATACTCCTCCGCCTCCTTCTCAAGTACCACAATTGATGAAAGAATTTATAATGTGGCTTAATAAAAAAAAGGATTTTTTATCACCCGTTTTTGTTGCGGGTATTGCCCAAATGCAACTTGTTAACATTCATCCTTTCGTTGATGGAAACGGCAGGACTGCGCGGCTTTTGGCAACCTTAATTCTTTACAAAAAAGGGTACGATTTTAAACGACTTTTCAGTATATCGGAGTATTACGATAAGGATAGAGCCGCTTATTATGAGGCGATTCGTTCTGTTAGTCAAAATGATATGGATTTGACCTTGTGGCTTGAATATTTTGTCAAAGGACTACAGTTCCAAATCTCAAAAATTAGGGATAAAGCCGAAGACATTATACAGCTGGAGTTATTAATCGAGCAATTAAAATTTTATAAACTCGACGATTGTCAGGAAAAAATTATCGGTTATGTTTTTTTTGAAGGAGACATCGACAACGGAAAATGTCAGCAATTATGTCACTTGACGAAGCAAAGAGCCGCTAGCAGCCTGATTTCTTTGGCAAAAAAAGATTTACTTGCGAAAGAAGACTCTTATTATGTTTTTTCCAACTTAGTGCTTGAAATAATCAAAAATATCAAAAAGCACAGATAGGCAGCGGCCACAAACTTTAAGAACTATTTTTGAATGATTATTCATGGGAAAGCATACCGTATTGAAAGAAATTGCCGAAAAATCTTAATCCTTTGATTTAAACGAAGTTATTGTGATAACCCTGCCCTCATCCATTATTTCTCGTATCTTTTTCTTAAGCCATTTTTTTATCAAATTTCTGGTAATAGGAATAAGTGTTAAAAATCCGATAATATCGGTTAAAAGTCCCGGCGTAAGCAATAGTATTCCTCCGCATAGAATCATTACACCGTCAAATATCTGCTCGCTTGGCATTATACCGCTGTTTATGTCGGTTTCTATTTTTTTGAGAGTTCTTAGACCCTGTTCTTTTGCAAGGATTGCTCCCAGTACGCCTGTAATTATCACGATAGCAAGCGTATAGAATACGCCTATATGTTTGCCGATTTCTATTAAAATCGCCAGCTCTATAATCGGAACCAAAGTAAAAAGCAAGATTAAATATCCCAACATTGGCTGTTTCCCCCGTTAGATATTTTCTATTATACTAAATAATAAGCACTATATTCCTGACAAGAAAAGCAAAAGTGGGTATAATCATAAAAAATGTCAAGTAAAAAAGTTCTCCCCCCTGATTTCTTTCGGAAATCAAAACGGGGGGACCTTGCAGTCAAGATAGATAAAATAATTCGTTCAAGACGTAGGACACTAGGATTGGAAATTTCCCGTGATGCTTCTTTGATAATTCGCGCTCCGTTAAATATTTCCCTGAATGAAATCCAAAACATAGTCTTTTTGAAAAGGGATTGGATAACAAGCAAACAGAGGGTTGCAAGAGAAAAACGTTTGCAGACATTTCCTAAAAATTTCTTGGGAAGAGACGAGTTTTTATATTTGGGCGAAAAATATCCTCTTGTTATTTTAGAAAGTTCGGCGCATCCTCTTTTGTTTTATGACGAATTTCGGCTGATGAGAGAATATATTCCATTTGCCAGGAAATTATTTATAGATTGGTATAAGGAGCAGGCTTATTCAAAAATAAAAGAAAGGTTGGATTTTTATTCGGATTTATTGGTATATAAATATAACAAGTTCGGTATATCCAATGCTAAAAGACGTTGGGGCTCCTGCAATAGCAAAGGAAATATTTATATAAACTGGCGACTGATTATGGCACCGTTATGTATTATAGATTATGTGGTTGTGCATGAATTGGTTCATTTAAAAGAAAGAAACCATTCCAAAAAGTTTTGGGACAGGGTAAAAATAACTCACGAAGATTATAAACAGAGCAGAAAATGGCTGAAAGAAAACGGACATTTATTGATGATAGATACTTTAAAATAATAAATGAAAGGAGGGGTAGATTATGCTTATATTGGTCAGATTGCTCGGAGTAGTTCTTGCGGTTTTTGGCATAGCGCTTGTTTCAAGCCCAGCAGTGTTCAAAAAAGTTATGGCTTATTTCAAAAAGGACAAAAGAATTTATTGGGCAGGCGTGTTCCGAGTGGTATCGGGAGCTATTCTCTTGATTGCTTCACCGCATTGCAGGTGGACGGTTTTTACTGTTATAGTAGGAGTTTTGTTTGTTTTGGGAGGAGGTCTTATATTTGCACTCGGATTAAAAAAATCCAAAGATATTCTTAGTCTATGGGAAAAAAAGCTGGGCGCAATGATGCCTCTTACCGGCCTTCTTCCGGTAACGCTTGGCATATTGCTTATTTTTGCCGCATAGCACGCTTAAGGAAATGGATGAAAAGCAAGAAATTAAAAGAACTTTACAGCGAACTTAAAAAAGAGACTCTCTCCCGAAAAAGTCCACATGAGATCGCTCTCGGCATAGGAGCGGGCGCTTTTTTGGGAGTGTTGCCGTTACAAGGATTTAAAACCGCGCTTGTTGTTTTGGTAGGAGGTTTGTATAAAAAGGTCAATATCATTGCTATATTTACCGCAAGCACCGTCTTTTCTCTTATTCCTGTAGTCCCCTTTGTTTATTTTTTTGATTATTGGATTGGGGCTAAAATCTTGGGAGTTACAACAATTTTTACAGTCAGTTCTTTTAAGGAAATTGATTTTAGAATGTTGGGGAGTGCTGCAGGTTCCTTGTTTTTAGGAGGAGTGGTTGTTGGAATAACATTAGGAACAATTGCTTATTATGTATCAATTTCAATATTGAAATTGAAAAACAGAAAGAGTAGGTGAGGGGTTTGAAAAAGATTGTTTCAGGCGGGCAGACAGGTGTTGATAGAGCGGCGCTTGATGTTGCATTGAAATACAAAATTTCCTGCGGCGGATGGTGTCCTAAAGGGCGTATTGCAGAGGATGGACTTATTGCGAAACGTTATCCTTTAAAAGAAACGGAATCTTCAGATTATGCCCTCAGAACAGAGTGGAATGTCCGCGATTCCGACGGGACGCTGATTTTAAATGCAGGGAAACTTAGCGGCGGGACAGCTTTCACTGTTGAATGCGCGAAGAAACATGAAAAACATTTTCTCATTCTGGATTTAGGGAAATATAAGTTAGATAAAGAGGGCTCAGTTTCTTTCGGTTATAATCTTATTTTTCGCGGCTGGATTATGGCAAACAATATCAAAGTGTTGAATGTGGCGGGGCCGAGAGAAAGTAAATCGCCGGGGATATATGAACTTGCCAAAAAGTTTTTAGGAAAACTTTTTGGGAGTTATAAGTTGTAAGTAGTAAGTTCTAAGTCTTTAACTAAAAACTTAAAACTTATTTTTTTAGTTGTAAAGTAGTAACTTATTACTTATGACTTAATACTTATAACTGTTTTTTATTCATTGCCAAACAACTTTTACCTGCAAATTTTTCCTTCCCCAGTTTAATGCTTGTTGATGTTTCGGGAAAAAAACATCGATGTGGTTTCCTTTGATATCTCCGCCCACATCGTGAACAACACCCCAACCGTAGCCAGGCACATACATATAAGTTCCGAAAGGATATCTTGAAGTATCTGCGGCGATTGTTCCTTTTGTTGCTTTTGTTCCGTCGGCGGTTATGCCTACTTTTTTTACTTTCCCTTTTAAGGGCCCGCTGGTGTAGATGGGTATTCCCCAAAAACCTCTCTTATAACCGCAACATATCCCGCAGGGACAATATGCTGTAACAGTCATTGTAATGGTTGATTCTCTTCTGCTTCTTGGGGGAGGACGCTGCATAGTAGCGCAACCGCCTAATAATAGAAGAGATATTAATAATATAGAAGATAATATGTTCTTCATAAGAATTAGCTATAAACTATGTTACAAGGTAACGGTAACGAAGCTCCGATGGAGTCCGACACTACGTGTCGTCTCATACGGAGTCGTCGGACCCGTATCGTTTGACGGTGACGGTAACGTTTTAAAGACGATACACATAACCCAATGACGAAACGGGTATCGTAACCCTAACCGATAACCGTTATTTATTCTTTGCCATCTTCTCCTTCATTCTTTTTATTTCGTCGCGGATAACCGCGGCTTTTTCGAATTCCAATTCCTTGGCGGCTTTGAGCATTTCAGTCTCAAGTTCTGCGATTAACGATTCGTCTTCAA
>CAZNJA010000007.1:2580-42224 GCA_964573245.1 uncultured bacterium | reverse complement strand
ATATTTCTCGCGCAGTATTGTGTAGCTATGGGGGCATAGATATAACTAATCGGGACAAGCAACAAAAAAGGGATTATGTGTGCTAATGTAAACGCAACATTATAAATTCCTGCTTGGGTCGGGTTATGGAAATATCCTATAAATAATGTATCTGTCCAGCCAAGCATCAGAGAAAAAATCACTGCGCCAAGAAGCGGCAATGAAAAAACGATAATTTCTTTATCTATTTCCCCTATGAGCTTGAAGTTTACGAATTTAGGAAGGTTTTTTGTGATATAAAACAAAGCGATTAAACCCGTAATAATAAAAGAAAAAAGATAAGCCCAAACAATATTAAAAAAGATCGTTTTTGCGAAAACGTTACTGAAAAATATTGCTATTAAAACCGCTGCCAATCTTATAACTGAAGAACCTGCCGGGTCTAAATAAATTTTGGGTGTAGAGATGCCGACTCCCAAAAATATTTGTATACAAAGAGCTGTAAATATAAGAAAAGGAACACCTCCAACCAGGATGACAAACACGGGGAAAAGGTCTGAGGAATAAAAAAGAGGGAAAATTTTATTTCCAATGAAGAGTAATATAATAGAAATACTTATTCCCGTGCATAAAGAACTCCAGATTGCCATCCTAATAATGGATTCTACTTTAGCGAGATTATTCCGGGTTTTATAATATGAAATCAATCTTGATAATCCCACAATCAATCCTGTAGCAAATAGGCCTATAATTAAACTTATAAACACAATTGCAATAGAAAGAACGCCGAATTCCGGTTCGCTTATATTTTTTATGACTAATATTCTGGTTAAAAAACCAATAATTCCTCCTATAGCCGAACCAAAAAGTATAAATAACCCCCCTTTTGTTATGTGTTTTAATGCATTATCTAAAGTGAGGATTCCCTGTTCCGTACTATTTTCTTCTCTTGTCATTTATTAATCCCGTGTCAAATATTAACTATTTTTCTTTACAGCTTGAATAAAAGCTCCGGAGGTATTCAAGTCATCCTCAGAGAGATTTTTAAATCTCGATTTGAGGTATTTCCTTTGGATTTTCGATTCATTCTTAAACTGGATATCACAGGTAATTTCAAAACCCGCTTTGCGTATAAGTTCAATATGTTTTGAATGGGGTTCTCTATTTAATAGATAAGACCTTTTACCTTTTATTATTTTCCACACAAAGTCCGAATAGGTCCAATGCCCGTTCCACTCACTTGCCAATCCATGCGATTTAAAATCAATCTGATGGGACATAAAACCTCCCGGCTTTAGCCAACGATATAATGTTTCATATATGTGCTTAAGATCTTCAACGTGTTCCAATGCCGCTTGGGAATATACCATGTCGACTGTAGCTTCTTTTATTATATTTGAATCGTACCAAGGAACAAAATAAGAAATCTGTATTTTGTTGCCGGGGAGGTTCCCCATATTAAGAAGTGCATTTCTTATGGAGTCGATTCTATCGTCTTTCAACATCAAATTAAGATGGTCATTGCTTAATATATGGCTTGGGAATTCACATGATTCAAGACGGGGCTTAATTTCCGGGAATTCGGCTTCATCCGGAATCTTTTTGCGTTTCTTAAATAGAGATATCAATTCATCAAAAACTTTAATATTTCTTTGACTACTGGCATACTCGATAACATCAAAAGCATAATATTTATTAACTCCTGATATTAATGCTGCCAAGCCGATACCTAAAGAATCCCCAGGTCCAAGTTCTGCGATAACATCGGGTTGGGCCGGGAGATTATTTTTGTGAGCCATTACAAGATGTCTCAACCATACAGAATAGCTGTATCGCGCAGAAATTGTCCCCCCAGTACCTCTAGTCCTATATAATCCGTCAGGGATATAACCTGCAATTATTCCTTTTGCCAAGGCAATACACAACTTGCTATTCATAACGTTTTTCTTAGAAAAATTATTTTAGTGGCATTTGAGAAATTAGTTGCTCATAAAGTTTCTCGGTACTCTTAACCATTTTATCCAAAGAGAAATTTTTTAGCACGAATTCTTTCCCTTTCCGGCCGAATTCTTCTCTCTTTTTTGGATTTTCAATAAGCGTTTTTATGGCTTTGGTTAAATCCTTGTAGTTACGAACAGGAACTAAAAATCCCGTTTCCCCGTGTTTAATTATTTCTTTAGCACCCCCTACACTTGTTGATACTACAGGTTTACCTAAAGCACATGCCTCAAGAATGACATTTGGCATACCCTCCCAGAGGGAAGGCAATACAAAAATATCCATTATGTTAATAATTTCTAATGCATCCTCTCTGAACCCCAGGAATTTAACTGAATCAGTAATATTTAACCGCAAAGTCAATTCTTTTAGTTTTTTTTCTTCCGGCCCGTCTCCTGCAATTAAAAGGCAAGCATTGGAATAAGATTTAAGGACTAATTTGAAAACTCGCAACAAATGATTTACCCCTTTAACCATTGTCAAATGGCCAACAGTACCGATTATAGGATTAAATTGATTTATATTTAGTTCCTTCTTTTTATCTTCTGTATTTTTAGTAACATGTGTGTCTTCAAAATTTATTCCATTATATATTGTGGTCAGTTTATTAGCGGGAACTTTTGCATATTTTTTAGTAAATTCCTCTACATCTTTAGACACACAAATTTCTTTATTTACCATCCAAGAGGTCAGCATATCCAGATACACATGGTGCCATTTTTGTTTTTCCATAGTCCTGACTGAAGAAATTGTGATGGGGATACCTGCAATGCGGCCTGCGATTCTTCCTATAAAATTAGCATGAAAAAGATAGGTGTGGAGAATATGCGGTTTTTTCAGGCGTATAAATTTTAACAGTTTAAAAAAAACTGTTAAATCGAATTTATGTTTCGCACCAAGACAAATTACTTCGATTCCTTTTTCTCTTAACTTCTGTGCAATTTTACCTTCACCGCCTAAAGAAAAAACTATAGGTAAAAATTTCTGGGAATTGAGGTGTGTAACTAATTGATATAAGGAATTTTCAGCGCCACCAACATTAAGTTCCGTAATCAGATAAAATATGCGATAAGTTTTTATCATGCGATGGAATGGGGCTTTCCGCGCTAAAGCGCGAATATTTCTGCATCCCGATTAAACGTTATGAATTGCCGAAGCCAAATCTTTAACTAATTTCCCAACTTTATTGATTAAATCCTTTTTGTAAAGGTTATTCTGTATAACTTTTACGATTGCGCTTCCTACAATGACCCCGTCGGCAAATGAAGCAACCCACCTTGCGGTTTTGATGTTCGAAACGCCAAAACCTACGGCAACAGGCTTATCAGTGAGATTTTTAATGTCCATAACTCTTTTCTTTAAACTCTGCGCTAATGAATTCCTAACCCCTGTTACGCCGGCGACCGAAACACAATAAATAAATCCTGCGGATGCTGTGGCAACTTTATGCAATCTCTCTTTTGAAGATGTAGGCGCTGCCAAGAAAATCGTATCCAATCCTTTTTTCTTGGAAAATGTTTTTAGTTCTTTCGCTTCTTCCGGAGGTAGGTCGGCTATTATTACACCGTCAACGCCGCATTCAACACAATCGTCAACGGATTTTTTAACGCCATAATGAAAAACAGGATTGTAATATGTCAAAAAGACGAGAGGAATATCTGTTTTTTTTCTTAAATCCTTGACCAAACCAAAAATTTTATTTAATGTTACTCCTTTTTCCAGAGCTCTTTGAGAGGAGAACTGAATCACGGGGCCGTCTGCAATCGGGTCGGAAAAAGGCACACCCAACTCAATAATATCCGCACCCTGCCTTTCCATTTCTAAGACAAGTTTATAAGTGTCTTCCAGCGAGGGGTCTCCTGCTGTAACAAAGGGGATAAATGCTTTTAACCCTTTCTTTTTCAGTCCCTTCCATTTGTTTTCTATTCTGTTCATTGTTTCCCTTTTACCCCGTTAGAGATTTAATAGATTGCTCATAAATATTATAACAAGTACCCTTTTTCATTGGGTTGATAAATCTTTAGCGTTTTTTTAAATCTCTAACGGGGCGAGTCCATTCTTCTACGATATCCACATCTTTATCTCCGCGACCGGAAAGATTGACAACGACTATATCACCTTTTTTGAAATTTGCAGAAAAATTTTTAACCCAAGCCAGCGCATGAGACGATTCTAAAGCAGGTAGTATACCTTCAAGATGCGAGAGCATAAAAAAGGCGTTAACTGCATCTTTGTCTTTCACCGTATAGTAAGATGCTCTGCCTGTTTCTTTTAAATATGCGTGTTCTGGCCCCACGCCGGAATAATCAAGCCCGGGCGCCACGGAGTGTGTTGGAGAAATCTGTCCATTTTTATCTTGCAGTATATAAGTTCGAGCTCCATGAAGAACTCCTTCTTTACCTTTGCATAATGAAGCCCCGTGCTTGCCGGATGCAAGCCCAAATCCCCCTGCTTCAACACCTATAAGTTTAACTTTTCTTTCTTTGAAAAAAGGATAAAATATGCCAATAGAATTACTGCCGCCGCCTACACAGGCAACTATATATTCAGGCAGCCTGCCCTCAAGTTCGCGGATTTGCCGTTTCGTTTCTTTCCCTATTACTGTCTGAAAATCCCGGACTATAACAGGATAAGGATAGGGACCGACAACCGACCCCAAAAGATAATAAGTAGTTTTTACATTCGTCACCCAATCTCTTAAAGCTTCGTTGATTGCGTCTTTTAAAGTTTTATTTCCTGTTTTTACCGGAATAACTGTTGCTCCTAATAACCGCATTTTGAAAACATTAAGCTTCTGTCTTCTTATATCCTCTTCACCCATATAAACTTCGCAAGGCATACCTAAAAGTGCGGCCACCGTTGCAGTGGCTACACCGTGCTGACCTGCACCCGTTTCGGCTATAAGTCGCTTTTTGCCCATTCTTTTAGCTAAAAGAGCCTGGCCTATCGTATTATTTATTTTATGAGCGCCGGTATGAAGAAGGTCTTCTCTTTTTAGATAAACTTTAACCCCCGCCTTTTCACTGAATCTTTCTGCATAATACAGCGGAGTAGGCCTTCCAGCATATTGCTTAAGATAGTAAGCAAGTTCTTTTTTAAATTTGTTGTCCTTTATTGCCTTGCTATAGGCAGAAGACAATTCCTCCAGGGCAACCATAAGCGTCTCAGGAACAAATTTACCCCCAAACTTTCCCCACTTGCCTATTTTGTCAGGTAACTTGTTTTTCATTTGTGTTATTGTATCCTATTTTGTATTACATCTCAAAATATTTTATACTTTAATCGGCGAGATAAAATGGCTAAAGTAAGGGCGCATATAATCATTTCGGGAAGGGTCCAGGGTGTATTTTTTCGTTATACAATGCAGCAGGTATCTCACGAAGTCAATGTTACCGGTTGGGCGAAAAACCTGCCTGACGGACGAGTGGAAGCAGTTTTGGAAGGCAATAAAGAAAACGTAGGAAAAGTTATAGAATGGGCGCGAGAAGGACCTCCCCAAGCAACAGTAAAAAATGTCGATATCAAATTGGAAGGATATACAGGCGAATTCAGGGATTTTTCTATAAAATATTTTTAGAAATAGAATTCATCAAGGAATCAAACGATTCAATAAATTTTTCAACTCCCACAGATTGAAGCTTGTCGCAAACCGCATTGATATTTATGCCTTCTTTAGCCAAATTTTCAATCGCGTTTTTCGCTTCCTGTAAGTTTGCTTCAATAGAAACTTTCACCTCGCCGGATTGAAGAAAAGCATCTACTGTTGCTTCAGGCATAGTATTTACAGTGTCGGATCCAATCAATTCTTCGACATATTTAATTTTGGAATAAGCAGGGTCCTTGGATGAAGTAGACGCCCAAAGCACTCTTTGTGTATTTGCGCCTTTTTCCTGTAACTTTTTGAATCTTTCGCTGTGAAAAATCTCTTTGAACTTTTCGTAGATTATCTTTGCGTTAGCGACAGCAGCAAGCCCTCTTAATTGCTTGTTCCCTTTTGAGTCTAAAGCCTTATCAACATCACTGTCTACTCTTGAAACAAACACGCTGGCTACTGAATGAATGCCTGACAAATCTTTTCCTTCTGCAAGTCGTTTTTCGAGACCTTCTATATATGCGTTAGCCGTCTGCTCATAGTGAGACAGCGAAAATATCAATGTCGCGTTCACGTTTATTCCGGACGCTATGACTTCCTTTATCGCAGGGAACCCTTCCTTTGTAGCGGGAATTTTAATCATTATATTTGGACTACTTAAAACCCCAAAAGTCCTTTTTGCCTCCTCTATTGTTTTGTTGATGTCATAAGCATACTGCGGGGAAACTTCTATACTCACGTAACCATCTTCTCCCTTGCTCGTCTTGTAAACATCGGCAAAACAATTTGCTGCATCCGCTATATCCTTGAAAACCAACTTCTCATATGCTTCGGCAACACTAACCTTCCTGGTTTTCAATTCGTCCAATTGAGCTTTGTAAGCCTGGGACGTCAGAGCTTTCTGAAAAATAGTGGGATTGGAAGTCAACCCTAAAATGCCGTTACCTACAAGTTTGTTAAGCCCCCCCGAAACAAGAAGCTCTCTTGTAATATTGTCATACCACGGGGATTGCCCCGCTTTTTTTAGTTCATGTAATTTAGTCATGTTCTCCTCTTAGGTTAAAAAAGCCCTTTATTATACAAAATTTGACCTAAAGAGCAAAATAGCTCAAAATACAAAGACAGTTTATGGTTTATAGTGAATAGTTTATAGTAAAAGCAAATACCACACACTAAAGGCTATTTTAAAGGGGGGCGATAAAATGGATTTTAATTTCTATCTTCCAAAAGTAAACCTGCTTTTCGGAAAAGGCGTATCCTTAAAAATCTCCGAAGAAATCAAAAAACTGGGAAACAAAGCCTTGCTTGTAACAGGCAGAAACAGCATGGAACAACTGGGTTTTACTCAAAAAATAACCGACCATCTGAAAAACCATTTAGTAGAAGTAACTTTATTTGATAAAATCACTCCCAATCCCACGACAGAATTAGTGAACAAAGGCGCGAAAGTCGCCTTGAAAAATAATTGTAATGTAATAATAGCACTCGGCGGCGGGTCAACCATTGATGCGGCAAAAGCTATCGCCATAGTCGCGGGACATAGCAAAGCCCCGAACCAGTCCGATGTAACATCGGACGGTTCAGGGGAACAACATTTTCATCCGATATGGGCCTTCTCTCAATCGCAAAGCACTCCCAAACCGATAACCGAACAAACGCTTCCCGTCGTCGCAATAACATCCAGTTCAGGAAGCGGCTCTCACGTAACCAGATTTTCCGTAATAACCAACCCCGAACTTAAACATAAGGTAGGAATATATTCGAAATATATCTTCCCGAAACTCTCCGTCGTGGATTTGGAGATTCTAATGAATATGCCGCCGGCTCTTACTGCCGAATGCGGTGTTGACGTTTTGACACACTGCCTTGAAGGACTGGTTTCAAAAAGCTGTAATCCCATCACCGAAGAAATGGCTTTGCAGGGACTTGAACTTATATCCAATCATTTAATAGAAGCTCACAGGGACGGCGATAATTTAAGAAGCAGAGGCGGCATGGCTTTGGCTGACACCTATGCGGGACTTGTAATAACAACCTCACGCGTTGTACTGCCACATGCGATGTCACATCCGATAAGCGCCTTTTATCCTAATATCTCGCACGGTTCCACGCTCGCCGCCTTGACTCCGCATATCATGCAATTCAATATTGAACACGGCGACAATACGACCCTGCAGAAATATTGTCTTGCATCAGGCGCAATGGGCAGAAGAACATTCGGCTCAAACAAATACGAAGCAATGAAATCAGTCGAAGCAGTAAAAGAACTGTTCGAAAAGATAGGCATGAATAAAGGATTGCAGGAATTAGGTGTTGACCCGGGAAATATAAACAACATGGTAAAAAGCGCAGTAGAAACCGGACAGGGACCTATAAAAGCCAATCCCGTAGAAGTTAAGGAACACGATATTGCAAGGCTATATAAATTGGCGCTTTAAAAACAGTATTAAGTGGTAAGTTATAAGTTTTAAGTTAAAAAACTACTTTAAAATGGAAAAAATTATTGTGGTTATAATTTTGCTAATTCTGGTAGTTATATATATCACTCTTAAACTTTGCAAATTGGATATTCACCCTGATATTAACAGCTTCTTTATAAATTTAATCAGCGGGATGGTAGTAGTATCTTTAACTATTTGGGGAATTGATTCTTTAATTAGGAAAAGAAAAGATAAAAAGATCAAAGATATTAACAAGGAGCAGGCACATATCATTACAAGCTCATTAAATGTCCTTATGTATAGGATTTTGTTAAAGTTTAATTTAATGTCTAAAGAGGATGGGATGAAGGATATCGATTTTAGTAATGCTTATGAAGAGTTTAAGAAGACCGAAAATACTGAAGCTATTTTAAAAGCAATACATGAAAAATTAGCGAGTTGGAATAAAGAAAATGTAAAATTCCTAAAATCTTTTGATAAAGAGATTTTAGATTCTTTAAGTTCTGTTGGAAAACAAATCGAAAATATTAAACCTTATCCTAAACCAGAAATAATGGAAAAAATATCAGACATTGCCTATTCTTTAGGAATATTCAATACAACAACTGAAATAGCAGATATATATTTACAGCACCCTGAATTTAAGAATCACCCTGATAATGATAAATTTGAGGTTGGATTAAAAGCAGTACAGGAGAGTTTGTATAGAGATACAACTGAACTAAGAACTGAATCAAGAATTAGAGATATGTTTAAAAAAATTATTGACATAAGAAATTGTGCTCCGAAGAATGAACTTGACTACGACATATATTAATTGGGGGAGGGGATCAATAGTTTGCTTTAAATCTTTGGTCTAATATATTTTCCCAGTGTCTTACGTTGCAGGGGTTCATCTAAAAAAAGATACTCTAATGCCTAATTTACATAAACCTGATTTAGATTTGGCTACACCCACTCAAGTCAAAAATCTTTTGATAGAAAGAGGGCTTAGTCCGAGAAAATTTTTGGGGCAACATTTTTTGGTGGACAAAAATATACTGAAGAAGATAATTGAAACCGCGAAAATAAAGAAAGGGGAAAAAGTCCTTGAGATAGGCGCTGGTATAGGAACGCTCACTTTTGCTTTGGCTTGTAAAGGCGCGGATGTTACGGCGATAGAAAAAGATAAGGGCGCAGCTTTTTCTTTAAAGGAAGTTGTCGATGTTTCTTATCCCAATGTAAGGGTCATCAACGAGGACATACTAAAAATTGACCTTGAAAGTATTCTAAAAGGATCCTCTTCTTGGAAAGTGGTTTCTAATCCGCCTTACAGTATAGCGTCCCCGATTCTTTTTAAGTTGATTTCTTATCGGAAAAAGTTTTCATCTATCATTCTTATGCTCCAAAAAGAATTCGCCAGGCGTCTTGTTGCAAAGCCCGGCAGTGAAAACTATTCTTTTTTGACAGTGAAGGTGCAATTTTATATGGATATCGAAATAATTCATAAAGTTTCAAGGAATGTGTTTTTCCCTCCGCCAAAGGTGGATTCGGCTATTGTGCTTTTAAAACCGCTAAAGAGCACCAGGGTAAAAGTTTCGGATGAAGAGTTGTTTTTCAAAATAGCGGACGCGATGTTTAGGATGAGGAGAAAAAATTTAAAAAACTCACTCAAGCCGTTAAATCTTCCAACAAATTCTTTCGAAAACTCACCGATTGATTTGACAATACGCGGAGAAACGCTTTCTTTGGAAGAGATAGGGATATTAACAGATTTTATATCACTAAAATGCAAAACAAACGTTGGATAGTAAAACCATTCGAACCGTTTCTGGCGGGGAAAATTTCAAGCGCGTTGGGGATTTCCCCGTGGAGCGGGCAACTGTTGATAAACCGCGGTGTGAAAACGGTGCAGGAAGCCGAACTATTTCTAAACGGAAACATATCTCATCTGCATTCCCCAAAACTTTTAGGCGGAATCGACAAAGCTTCAGACAGGGTTTTTCAGGCGATAGCAAGGGGCGAGAAAATTCTTGTTTATGGGGATTACGATGTGGACGGAATAACATCGATTTGCCTGCTCGTTCTCACATTAAGACGACTCGGCGCGAATGTTTCTTATTATGTACCGCACAGAGTAAAGGATGGTTATGGTTTGAACATAGAAGCTATAAAAAAAGCCGAGCATGACGGCGTAAACTTAATAATAACCTGTGACTGCGGTATGGATGGCTATGAGGAGATATCAATGGCGAAACAAAAAGGCATTGATACGATAATCCTTGACCATCATAAAGCAGGTGTTCGCATTCCACCTGCGCTGGCTGTTATAAATCCCAAAATTTGCTCCTATCCTTTCAAAGAACTTGCAGGAGTGGGTGTCGTGTTCAAATTCGCTCAAGTTTTGCAGGAGCAAAAAGGACTTGATTTTGCAAAAGAACACCTTGATTTGGTCGCGCTTGGAACAGTAAGCGATGTGGTCCCGCTTATAGATGAAAATAGAGTGTTGGTTAAATACGGGTTAAGTAAAATCGATTCTTCCCAAAAAATCGGAATCAACGCGTTGAAAAAAACAGCAAGAATCAACGGCAAAAATATCACTGCCCGCGATATCGCTTTTATTTTGGGTCCACGTATTAACGCTGGCGGGAGAATGGATACAGCGGATAAATGTGTAAAAATGCTTTTAAGCGAAACAGAAGAAGAAGCGTTGCAGATTGCTTCTTTGCTGGAAGAAGATAATAAACAAAGGCAGAAACTGCAAGAGGAAATTTGCCAGCAAGCTGTCGGTATGATACAGGAAGATTCTAATTTGCTTAACAGCAGAATCCTTGTGCTTGCAAGCGAAGCATGGCATCCGGGCGTGGTTGGGATAGTTTCGGCTCGTCTTGCTGAAAAATTCGAAAAGCCCGCTATTTTGATTTCTTTGGATGACGAAATCGGCAGGGGTTCGGGGCGCAGTGTGGGCGATTTCAATTTGTTCGAAAATTTGACGAAAATGCGGCAGTGGCTTAAGGATTTCGGCGGGCATAAATACGCCTGCGGATTGGAGATTTTCAGGGATAATATAGAGCCCTTTAGAGAAAATATAAATAAATTGGCTCAGGAATTGTCTATAGAAGAATTCACCTCGTCGTTGATAGCGGACTCGTATATGTCTTTGGATGTTTTGACGGATTCAGTGGTAAAAGAATTCCAACTTTTTTCTCCTTTTGGCTTGGATAATGAAGAACCTATTTTTATAACAAAAAATCTGCAGGTGATAACCGAACCGAAGAAAGTCGGCTCCAACCATATAAAGTTTTGGGTTAAAGACAAAAATTTTCACAGAGAGGTTATCGGGTTTGGGAAAGCGGATTTCATAGGAACGTTTGGGAAAAAAGATTTTTTGGATTTAGCTTATACCACGCAAATAGACAGATGGGCAAATCGAAATACAGTTATACTTAAGGTAGAAGACATCAAGTTAAGATAAAATTTCAAGAATGGATTCAGAAATTAAAAATTTACTTGGTAAAATAGTAGTTGTAGACACCGACAGCAGATGGTTGTATGTTGGGACATTAGCTCTTATAGGAAAATCTTTTATCACATTGGAGAATGTCGATGCGCGCGATTTGACGGAAACCAATTCAACCAGAGATATGCACTTATCAAATATCAAAAACAACGGCCTTATAATTAATAGGGAAAGCATTATAATAAACAAGGAAAAATTAATAGGATTGAGTTTGCTTGAGGGTCTGAATTTATGAAAGCAATTGTTTTTTATTCTTCTAATCATATCAAATACGAGGATGTCCCCGTTCCCAAAATTACGAACGATGAAATTTTAGTAAAGGTGAAAATGTGCGGTCTATGCGGTACGGATATATATAAGATAAAGCAGGAAACTATCCTGCCTGGTACCGTTTTAGGGCATGAAGTAGTTGGAGTAGTCGAGAAAAAAGGCGAGAATGTTGACGATTTTGACATAGGACAAAGAGTATTTGTAAGTCATCATACCCCATGTTTTTCCTGCAAGTTTTGTAAAAATGGCACATTTTCTTTGTGCCCGCTTTTTAAAAGCACGAATATTTATCCCGGCGGTTTTGCGGAATTTATAAAAGTTCAGAAAGAGTTGGTCAAGAATAATGTGATACCCCTGCCCGATTCTTTAACCGATGAGGAAGCAGTTCTAATTGAACCTTTTGCGTGTGCTTGGAGAAACATTAAAAGGATCCAAATCGAACCCGAAGAGATCGTTACTATAATCGGAGCAGGTCCTTCGGGACTTATGCATTTTATTCTTTTGAAAATAATCGGAGTAAAGAATATTCGTTTGGTCGATATCGTAGATTCGCGGCTGGAATTTGCCCGAGAATTGGGTGCAAAAGATGTTCTGAATATAAAAAAAACTAAAGCGGATAAGTTCAAGGGGTCCGATATAGTTATCGTGGGCGCGGGCAATAAAGAAGCAGTTCAGGAAGCTTTGGATATCGTCAGGGTAGGGGGGAAAATAAGTATATTTGCGCAAGTTCCGGACGATACGAAAATTTTGTTTGACCCGAATCTGATATATCGCGAGACACAAATTTTAGGAACGTACTCCTCGACGCCTATAGAGCAAAAAGAAATCTTTGAAATGTTTATAAACGGCAAGTTAAAAAACGCCTCATCAATTATCAGCCATCGTTTCCCTCTGAAAGATTTTAAAAAGGGGCTAAAACTTGCGATAGAAGCTGTAAATTCTTGTAAAATTGTTTTCTATTCGTAAAATTCTCGCTAATATTGAATATAACGGTGTTTGGTTGGCATAAAGATTCGATTTGGCTTTTCTTTATTTGTAAATTTTGATAACATAGCCAAGAGAAATAACGATGAAACCCAAGAAGAATAAATCTATTTCTAAAAAAACTGTTAAATTTGCCAGAAAACAATCTATAAATATGTTGCCTGTGCATTTGAAAGCAGCTGGATTGGAAAATATTAAAGTGCCAGAATTCATGTTGGAAAATTTTTTCAAGAAAAAGGTTATCAGAGCCACCTTAGGAAAAATTTTAAAATCCTCGAAAGCCAATATACTTTCCGTGTGGGCAAGAGACCAAGCAAGCAATAAAATAGAATTTATAACAGGTTGCGGACAATACAAAAAGGAAGACATAAACAAAGAAAAGCAGGTTATGGATGTTCTGCTAAAGAAGAAAGAAATTTGTTTGGTTGACATAGGTAAGAACCCAAAAATTAAAAGGTTGCCGTTTGTCAGAGACAATAAATTAGCTTCTTCCATTGTTATTCCGATAAGAGCAGGGAAAGAAAACGTCGGGATTATTTTATTGTATAAGCAAGGATATCCCGACCTTGGATTAAACACAAAATTAAATAGGTTGTTTTATAACGAAATTCTGGCTATTCAGAATGAATACCTAAAGGAAAGAGTTGAAGTTCTGCTGAATACCGCGAACATCGACAGTTTGACCAAATTATACAATCACAGAGCATTCTACGAGACGCTTATAAAAGAAATATCTAAAGCAAACCGCTTTAAATATCCTTTATCAATGTTGATGATTGATATTGACCATTTTAAACAATTCAACGACAAATACGGACATCTTGTAGGAGACAAAGTTTTATTTGTAATTGCGGAAATAATAAGAGATACAATAAGGGCATACGATATACCCTTTAGATACGGCGGGGAAGAAATAGCAATAATTTGTCCTTATACGAATAGACACCAGGCATTAACTGCGGCAGAAAGAATAAGGAAAAGCGTGGAAAGTTTCGTGTTTGACGCGAACGGAGGCACGGAAAAAGTCCAACTTACTATTAGCATCGGACTTTCCTCATATCCTGAAAACGCGATTTTTTATGGGGACCTTGTCAAAAAAGCGGACGAAGCGTTGTATCTTGCAAAAGAAGAAGGCAGGAATAGAGTTTGTCCTTCGCTTATCACAAGAAAAGACAAAATTAGGTTTGCGTTCTGCCCACCAATGCTTAGTCCTTTTTATTTTAATGTTTTGAAGGGAGTAAGAGAAGTTGCAGAAGAAGTTGGCAGCGTAGAGGCAATTGTTATGGCAGGCAGTTCGGAATCAAGTTATAAAGAGCAGTTGCAACTTATGAATAAAGCTATTAAAGACAAAGTTGACGCTATTGGTTTATGCTCCAAACAAAATGTGGGCAATATAGTTATGAAAGCCAATAAAGCCAAAATTCCTGTTTTTGTTTTCAACGTAAATACGTTAAAGATGACACCTTCAGGCAAAATTGCTTCTTTTGTTTGTTATGAACAAAAAGAAGCAGGCAAGATGGTGGGGAATTTCGTTGTAAGATTATTAAGAACTAAAGGTAATGTGGCTATTATTGAAGGAATTCCGGATGAAAGCGATTCTATCGACAGGAAAAAAGGGTTTGTAGAAGTGGTAAAGAAATATCCCGAGATTAAAATATTACAGTCCCAACCAGCGGATTGGGACAGGGATAAGGCAAAACTGGTTGCGGACAGTTTGCTTGTGAAAAATTCTAATATAGATGTATTCTTTTGTTTAAGCGATGAAATGGCTTTGGGAGCGGTAGATGCGATTAAAGAAGCTGGCAAGATAGATGAAATTTTTACGATAGGTTTAGATGGGAATGAGAATGCCTTTCAGAGTATTAAAAATGCAGAGTTGTTTGCCACCTTGAATACTAACCCGGTTGGAATGGGTAAAATGTTAATGAGAACGGTTCTAAGAAGCACTATTAGAGAAGAAGTTATTTCCCCAATAACCAAATCACCGATAATGATAATTGATTCACAAAATGTAGGTCCGTATTTGTAACTTATTTCTGTATTGTTTTCTCCGTTTATTGCAAGAGAAGCCCGCCGATACCCTATCCTGAAGTTCTTTTTGCGCTTTCTTTCTTGCGTATAGAATAAATAGATTCCGCTACCAGTAGCAAAGATAATACTATAAGAACTATTGCGGAAAACCCTATAATATGATTAGGTGTCGGCGTGCGTAGATTTGTTACGGCGATCAACAATAAAGCAAAAATAGTCATCGGCAACATAAACAGCAAAGGAATTAATGTAATAATACATCTTTTTTTTCTTGAGATAAGATATAGGGTTGCGCTTAGTAGAGCCAAAGATGCAAGCAGTTGATTGCTTGAACCGAATAGGGGCCATATAATTTTCCATGCAGGGATTAAGTTACCCTGTAAATCGTAAGATTTTGCAAGCACTAAAACCAAAGCCGCAGAAATTGTAACAAGTGTGGAAAAATATTTATTTTTGAATATTTCCATGCGTTCTCCCAACAGTTCGCTTAATGTGTATCTTCCTATCCTTGCTGCAGAGTCCAGAGTCGTTAAAATGAATGTTGATAAAGCCAAAATAGAGAAACTTTCTCCAAATTTTACAGGAAATCCTAATTTACTTAAGAATATTCCCATTCCGCTTGCATAAATCGCTAAAGGGTTCTTAATGAGTTCTGCGTATCTTTCTTTTGAAATTATCATTACCGTTGATAAAGCAATAACTGCGACCAATCCTTCTATAACCATTCCTCCATAACCTATCAGTTTTGCGTCGGGTTCTTTGTCCAATTGTTTTGAAGTGGTCCCAGCAGACACCAGCGAATGAAAACCTGAAATTGCACCGCAGGCAACGGTTACAAAAAGTATTGGATATAAATAAGAACCGTTTATGTTAAATGCGATATATGCAGGATAAATGATTTTGTTTCCTCCTATAACTATCCCGACAGAACCGCCTATTGCCGATGCATAAAGCAGAAAACTGCTCAAATAATCTCTTGGCTGAAGCAGAAACCAAACAGGCAGAATAGATGCGAAAAAACAATAACCAGACAAGGCATATACCCAAAAAACACCGCTTTGTTTAAAGGGTATTTTTTGTCCTAAAAAAATAAAGACAAGTAGGATAATTAGGGATATTATGGTTGTTTGAAGCAATGGGGTTTTCTTTCTGTAAAGCAGTATTCCCATTGCCATTGCCAACACAATGTAAAGAATAGAGGAACTTGCTATGCCCGGAGATTGAACA
This sequence comes from uncultured bacterium, assembly GCA_964573245.1. Classification (GTDB taxonomy): domain Bacteria; phylum CAIJMQ01; class CAIJMQ01; order CAIJMQ01; family CAIJMQ01; genus CAZNJA01. The sequence continues at coordinate 26,203 of CAZNJA010000007.1, read as the reverse complement.
AAGGATGTTTTTGTCAGTTCAAGGAAAACCGCTATTACTAAAACAAGAGTCAGCCAGGAAAAAATCAGGAATAAAAGTTTTCCGCGTTTTCCCAACAGATTGTTTATTAATTCCCCAAGCGACATAGCTTTGTTTCTTATGGAAGCAACCAGTGCAGAAAAATCATGAACTCCGCCCAGGAATATAGAACCGATGATTATCCATAAGAGGACAGGAAGCCATCCGAACATTGCCCCTGAAACAGGCCCAATGATAGGGCCGGCTCCCGCGATTGAGGAAAAATGATGCCCCAAAAGAACGAAGTTATTGGTAGGAACATGGTCGACCCCGTCTTTTAACGTGTGCGCAGGAGTAGGTTTTTTATCGTTTAATTCATATATCCTGCTAAGCATTTTCCCGTAAAAGATGTAACCTGCAAATAAGAATAATGCCGCAGCGACAAATAGTAAAGTTAAACTCATCAAGTCTCCTATTAAACTATATTTTATTTATTAATTATACCTTCTAAAACATCTATTATTATTTGTTTTGCGAGTTTATCTTTAAGGTTTTCTTTTGGCTGGGAAAGTGTCCCGAATATTTTGAAATCTGTGCCGCACCATTTGCTGTCTTCTTGAGTGAATGCCCCGCTTAATAACTGTATTTTTTTGACATCACTACATTTTAGCGAGAGATGCGACGGCAGTGATAATTTCTGGTCGGAAAGTTTTATTTCTCCTTTGCTGCTAAACTTCATAAGTTTTGGGTCTTCTAATTGAGCGGTTTTGACGTTTATTTTCCCGTCTTTTATGGTGGAGGAAACTTTTGCGGTTTCAAAATTGATTGTTCTCAAGTTAGGCATTTGTGGAATCAAGGATAAAGCATTTTGTATAGGATGAGAAGATATTTTCCCGTTTTTAAGCGAAATGTCCGCACTGCCCGTAACTGCTTTAATATTATTGCCTTTGCCTGATAATTTCATATTGCCTTCGGCTTTTCCGGTAAGAAATTTTTGCCCGGTTAGTTCTTTTAAAGCGTCTTTTGCGTCCAAACCCGATAAATTCAACGTTGTCGAATAGTTAGGTTGTCCATCTTTACCGAATGTTACATTAGCATTGCCTTTAACCGAACCGCCGTAAATTTTTCCGCTGAAGCTTTCTAAATTAATTTCTTTATTTTGTTTTGTTACTGTTGCTTTGAACGGAGCGACAATGTCGGTCAAATTTCCAATTTTTTTGATATTCAGTCTATTGGAAGAAATTTTGCCGTTTGCTTTTATATCGGACATATTTCCTGATACATTTGTATTACCGGACAATTTGCCTTGAGCGAGTAGAGCGTCTTGTCCTAAGGCAACAAGAGCGGAACTTGCATCTATATTGTTCATATTGAAATTCATGTTGAATCCCGGGTTTAGTATATTTGCCAATGTTCCTGTCCCTTCCCCTTTAACAGAACCGCCGAAAATATCCATAATAACGTCACGGATTATAAAGTCGAAATCGGAATAACTGATATTGCCCTTGAACTGGTCTATTTTTATTTTATCCTGAACCAGAAGCGACGGGATGTTTACTTTTATATCCGCTTCGGCATCGAATCCTTGCCCTTTCAGTGCGATATCAGCGCTTAAAATCCCCTTTAATAGACCCTTTGCTTCGGGTGCGAACTGGCTGGTCAGCGTTTCCAAGTCAATGTCTTTTACCGATATGGTTGCGGTGTATTCAGCAACTTTATCTTTTGAAGGTAATGTAGAATCGCCTTCCATTGCAATTGAACCGCCGGAAACGTTAAGAGAAAGGTTGTCGAGTTCTACCACCCCTTCCGATGTTTTGAAATTTGCCTTTATATTTTTAAGCGTGGAAGTCGTGTGTGAAGTCATTTCTGTAGCCGAAAGATTCAAATCCATATTCGGGAAAGAATTGATGCTGTGAACTTTTAGTTTTATGTCAAAGTTTTGAATTGAAACAAACTTGGTTTCCCCGATTTTTGACCAGGTTAAATTACCGTCAATTATTCGGATGTTATCCGCGAATAACGGCAGTATTGTTTTCCTGTCTTTTGAAGGAGAAGAATCTTTCGTTTGAACCGAAGGCAAATTCTGTGTCCCATCAGCTTTTTGCAAAATATTGATATTAGGTTTCATAATTTGTATTTCTTCTATTTTGAAATTCCGCCGCAGGAGGTCTTGTAAATTGTATTTTAAAATTACTGTCTCTGTTTTTAAAAAATATCCTTCAGGAAAATCCGGCGGGTTTTTAATATTGAAATTCCCGATTTGGACTCCTGAAAATATGTTGGTCCGGAAGCGCCCTATTTCTACAGGCATATTTAAAGCGGTTTCTATTCTTCCGGTGACCATTTTTTTGAAACTCTCGGATTTTAAAAAAATGTTAATAGAAATCATTGCTATAATAACCACTATCAAAATAGATAGGCCTATACTTCCCACGATTTTCATTGTTTTTTTCATATCTTCCTCGCTTTATTAACTTGAATGGTGTTTATAATGGGTAATTTTACATCCCCACCCGCAGTCAAGCAAGTTATCTCATCAAAAATGAGGCTCGTTTGAAATTCTTGCATGTATATATTTGTTGTCTATCGTCTGCTTGACAAACCGCGCTTTATAAAGCAGAATATTTCAGAATGATTGCAAAAATTATAAGATTTCTTACCATAGATATCTGGAGAATTCCTTTAAAGAATCTTCCCCGTTCTCGCTCATTATTAATCAGGCAATTAAGGGTTGTTATATTAGCAGTGCGTGGGTTTGACGAAAATAAATGTCTATTAAGAGCTTCTGCTTTAACTTTCTATTCTTTGCTTGCCATTGTGCCGATAGTTGCGATGGCTTTTGGTATAACACGGGGATTTGGCATAGAAAACATTCTCGAGTCACAGATTATAGTAAGGTTTCAAGGACAGGAAGTAGTTGCAACAAGAATCATAGAATTTGCACATTCCTTGCTTGAAAGGACTAAAGGCGGAATAGTAGCCGGTGCAGGTATAATTTTGCTTATTGGAACGGTTATAGGAGTATTAAACAATATAGAAAGTTCGTTTAACGATATTTGGGGAATAAGAAAATCCAGAAGTTTCAGCAGGCGTTTTAGTAATTATCTTGCAATTATGCTAGTTGCGCCGCTTTTTTTGATTATGCCTGGCAGCATTACTATGGCAATAATAAGCCAATTCAATCTTTTGGCTGAAAAAATACAACTTTTGGGCGCTATAGGCCCGTTTCTTTTTACCGTTTTGAAAATTGTTCCTTATGTGGCAATTTGGTTTCTATTCAGCTTGATTTATATTTTTATGCCCAATACAAAAGTTAATTTAAAATCGGGCATTTTAGGGGGAATAGTTGCGGGAACAATTTATCAGTTAATGCAGTTTGGATATATAAAAGCTCAAATCCTCCTGTCCCGTTATGGCACGATATACGGAAGTTTTGCGGCTTTGCCGCTTCTTCTTATATGGCTTCAGATTGGTTGGCTAATCGTTTTATTCGGCGCGGAAGTTTCTTTTGCGTACCAAAATGTCGAAACATATGAGTTTGAACACGACTGTCTTAATGTAAGCCATTCATTTAAAAAATTAGTTAGTTTGAAGATAACCCATTTACTCGTTAAAAATTTTTCCGATGGCGCAAATCCGATGACCTCTGCACAGATTTCACATGAATTAGAAGCGCCGATTAGATTGGTTAATGAAGTACTTTATGAATTAGTAGAGTCTGGAATTTTGTGTGAAATAAGACAAGACGATGATAAAACGGTTGTATATCAACCTGCAAAAGACTTGGAAAAACTTACCGTAAAATATGTAATCGCTGCTTTGGAAAACCGAGGAAGTGATAATATTCCGGTTGTTAAATCGAAAGAATTGGATAAGATTTCCGAGTATTTGGAAGAATTCGGTAAAGCTCTTGAAAAATCCCCTGCAAATGAGCTGTTGAAGGATATATAATTTCCCCTTGACCTCCTAAACAATAATTTTTTTCTTAGTTAATAATTGTCTGTATAAATTGTCTATTTCTACTACCATATGCTCTGCTCTGAAGATGGGGTCGACGATTTTCCTACCTTCTTCTCCCATTTTCTTTCTTAAATCTTTATCCTTTAATAATTTTAAGATAGAAGAAGTGAGCCTGCCGGAATCGTAAAGGTTCCATTTTTCTTCGGATATATTAGGAGCAGGCAACAGAAAACCGTTTTGTCCGTCTCTTATTATTTCCTCCGCGCCGTCGATATCGAACGCTACAACAGGTTTACTGCAGGCAAAGGCTTGGGGAATTGCTCTTGCAAGCCCTTCTCTTAAAGATACGTGAACTACTATATCCATTATTGATATATAGTCGGAAATTTTTTCGCGCGGGACAAGTCCCGCAAATATAATTTTATTCTCTATCCCCAATTCAGTTGCTTGTTTTTCGAGTTTATCTTTTAGGTTTCCGTTTCCGATGAACAAAAATTTTACCCCGTTAGAAATAGGAAGTGCCTTCGGCATTTCCGTACGGTCACCCAAAGGTGACCTATTTCTAACGGGGTGAACATTTGGAAACCGGGCTATAACTTCTTTTGCTGACTTAAGTAAAAATCTATGACCTTTTAATTCAAATAACCGCGCTATTTTGCCGACTACGAGTTCGCCATCTTTGATTGCCAGGCTTTCTTTTAATTTTTTGTTTTCTTTAACGTTTAAAAATTCGTCCAATTCCATGCCGCTATATATGGTGAAAAATTTGTTTAACGGTGCGACTTTGGCATGGTGCGCTTTTTTTGCCATGTTGTCACATACTGTTATTATTTTGTCGGTGAATAACGATGTTGTGCGCTCTAGATTCACCGCTAGAAAATTCATGAATTTGTGCTGATATGGGAAGAAAGGAAGCCCGTGTATCGTGTGGATTATAATAGGAGTTCCAGTAAGCCAAGCGGCTAATCGTCCCAGAATTCCCGCTTTAGAGGAATGAGTATGGACTATGTGATAATTTTCTTTTCTTAGCAGAAAGTAAAGTTCGAGGAAACTTTTAAAGTCAAGCCAAGGATGGATATTTCTTCTGAAAGATTTTATTATGACAAGTTTGATGCCTCTTTTTTTTGCTTCTTCGATTAACGAACCTTCGGGTCCGAGCGACGGCCCTGTTAATAAAGTGACTTCATAACTATCTATTTTTTGGAGGCCTTCGACTGTCAATAAAGTGTTTTCCTGGGCTCCGCCGAGTATTAAGCGGGTAATAATATGGACAATCTTGATTTTCTTTTGCATTATTATTTTTTCTTGTCTTGCTCTAATTACGGTGGATGGTGAATTAAAAGAGCTTTCGTTTTTTTTCTATGCCCACCAAACGCAGGGATATGGATTCGCCTTGTATGAGGTCTAAATAAGATTCTCTTCTTCTTACCAGATAACATCTTCGGTTATCAACGAGCACTTCGGCTGCTCTGGGGCGTGAATTGTAATTCGAAGACATGCTGAAGCTATATGCGCCCGCGCTTGCAATGGCAAGGTAATCGCCTTCTTTAAAAGGCGGAAGTTGCCTGTTTTTTGCGAAGAAATCTCCACTTTCGCATACGGGTCCCACCACATCCGCATTCATTTTTCCTTCCTTTTGTTCTTCAGGTAGAATTTCATGGTGCGCGTCGTAAAGAGCCACTCTTATCAAATTGTCCATTCCCGCATCCACTATTATAAAATTTTTATCCTCGCGTTTTTTCACGCGTAAAACCTTGCTTATGAGTATCCCTGAGTTTCCCACTATGAATCGCCCGGGTTCTATGATTAATTTACATTCTGTTTTTCGTACTATCGGCAAAATCCTTTTGGCAAATTCCGAAGGAGAAGGAGGAGTTTCCTCTTTGTAAATTATGCCCATGCCTCCGCCGATATTCAGCCACTGAAGAAAAATATTTTTTTGTTTTAATTCTTCTATAAAATTCGCCATTTTATTAAGCGCTTCTTCATACGGCTTGATGGAAGTTATTTGCGAGCCAATGTGCATGTGTAACCCTTCCATTTTTATATTTTTCAGTCCTTCCAGTTTTGAGAAAGTATCTTTTGCCTGTTCAAACGAAAGTCCAAACTTTGTCCCTTTTTTGCCGGTGGCGATATGGTGATGTGTTCCAGGCTCTATTTCGGGGTTTATTCTAAGCGCAATAGAGACCTCTTTATCTCGTTTTTTGCCTATTTTGTTTATTGTTTTCAGTTCCTCTTCAGATTCCACATTTATTAAGAATATGCCCGCATCTATTGCTTCTTCTATTTCTTCTTCAGTTTTTCCCACGCCCGCAAAAACTATTTTTTTAGGGTTAATGCCTGCCTTGAGTGCTCTAAAGAGCTCTCCCCCTGAAACAATGTCAACTCCCCAACCCCTTTTTGCAATTATGGCAAGAATACTTAAGTTGGGATTAGCTTTCATGGAATAACATAAAAGATGCGGATAATCCTGGAACGCTTCTTCGAAAAGTCCCAAATGATGGTTAATTGTTGCCGAAGAATATATAAAAGTCGGTGTTCCTATTTTTTCCGCGATATCTTTTACCGGAATGTCTTCACAGTAAAGATGGCCGTTTTGAAAATTGAAATAGTTCATTTTTATATTCCTTAATTTGTGTGTTGAGGGTTTTTAATTTTTAAATTTAAATCTTTTTTCTCTGAACAGTTTCACGCAAACATCTGCTACTTGGGGGTCATATAAAATTCCTTTGTTTTTCGAAATTTCTTCCAATGCTACGTCTATGCCAAAAAATTCATGGTAAGGTCTATAAGTGGCAATCGCTTCAACGACATCGGCTACGCCTAAAATCTTTGCTTCTAAAAGTATTTCGTCTCCTTGTAATCCTTTTGGATAACCGGAGCCATTTATTCTTTCATGATGTTGAAGAACTATTTTTGCCACAGGCCAAGGAAATTCTACGTTTTTTAATATATCATAGCCTACTTTCGAATGCGTTTTAACTAAGTCCATCTCTGTTTTGCTTAACTTCGAGGGTTTACCGAGAATTTCTGCGGGGATTGCTATTTTGCCGATGTCGTGAACAAGCCCTGCCATTCGTATTGCGTCAATTTTGTCGTTTGGGAGTTCCATATCTTTTGCTATGGCGCTGGCAAGCTCTGTGACTCTTCTTTGATGCCCAGCAGTGTATAAATCTCTTGTTTCCATCGCGGATGCCAATGCCGTTATCGTTTCCTCAAAACTTTTTTGCATTTGCTTGTAACTTCTAGCCAATGCTTCTTCGGCTTTTTTACGGTCGGTTATATCCAGCATTGTGGTTCTGACCCCGATAATTTTTTCGTTTTCGTCGTATTCCCACACTTCATCGATTGTAACGTGTATTTTTTTACCGGTTTTTGTAACGTATATTCGGTCTCTGGCTTCAGGGATGTGTTTGCCTTCTAATTTTTGCAGGAATCTTTTTTTTGCTTCCGTTCTTTGCTCCGGCAATATAAAATCAAATATGGGTTTCCCGAGCATTTGTTCGGGTTTATATTCAAGCATTTTTGCTTCGGTGTGGTTGACGCTAGTAATAATTCCTTTTGTATCCAATATGTGATAGGCGACAGGTGCGTTGTCCCATAATTCTCTGTATCGTTCTTCGCTTGTTCTTAGGGCTTCTTCCACAAATTTACGTTCGGTGATGTCCTGTGATGTTATTATGGCTCCTTTTGGGAAAGGCGCTATTGTTATTGTGAGAATTTTACCTTTATATTTCTGAGCAGGGAAAGTTTTTGTTTTTCTTGAACGGATGCAATTCATCAGTTCAGCATGCATGTTGATTTCGTGTTCTCCCGCATAATCTTTATACATAATATCGCCTTTATTGGGCAATCTGCTACCTGATATTTTCTTTGCCAAATTAAAATCTGTTATTTTTCCTTTGGTATTGACTACTATGGTCTCGATGGGGTTATATTCAAATAGGGCCCTGTTAAGTTCTTCGCTTCCTTTTAGTTCTTCAATCGCGCGTCTGTAATTGGTTATATTTTGAATGGTCGAGCGAATCCCCGTGATTCTTCCCCTTTGATCCGTCAATATTTTGTCTTCGATTAAAACAGGTATTCTTGTTCCATTTTTGTGTAGATACACGCGCTCGAAACTGTGACCAGGTGATATATCCCCTCTGGTTTTTTTTATCACGGCTTGATGTGAGAGTTCGGGATTTTCCGTAAAATCCCATATATAGCGTCTCTTCACTTCTTGAAGTGTATATCCGAGCATTTGTAATTCTGTGTGGTTGACACGAATAATTCGTCCTTTCGTGTCTATTTCATGATAACCCACGGGAGCCCCGTTAAATAATTCTTTGAACCTTAAATCACGGCTTTTTAGTTCGTTTTCCGTTGATTCTTGTAAGAGGGCATAGAAAAGGGATGCCCACATCATTGGTATTAATACTCCCAAATAGTCTCCGTAAACGTCAAATGCATCATTTATTTGGGCTTTATTTACTTTTGTCCACTCGAAGATATTACAGAAGTTGTAAAAAAATATTAGGAAAAGAAGACCCGCAAAGAAAAACTTAACCCCTGGATGTAAAAAGCGCTTGTGCCTGATCGCAAATATTACAAATGTTGTAAAAACTATCAAAAGAGAAACAATATCCAGATAACTTATTATGTGCTCCACTATTGAGGCTCCTTATTCTTTGTTTCGCGTTCTGGCTGCTTTGACGCTGGTTTAAAACGGTTGGCATTAGGAAATTTGCATAAAATTTTCCGGCACCATATTGCTAAAAATACAGCGCCCACTATATAACATATATGCTCTATAGGATTTAGAATTGATTCCCAGAAAAACCCTTCGAGGACGGTTACGACCCATCCCACAAAGAATATTAAAAAACTTATAATCAAAGTTTTAGAGTGTTGAATTTGCCTGAATTTTGAAGCATTGCCCGCTAAAAAAATCAGAATACCCATGCTAAGCAAAAGTAAAAGGAACTCGCTTTTTTCGATTACTATTTTTTCGACCATAATTTTTTATTCACTTTTTATTTTTCTTTGGCTTTGCCCATATATTCATTAAGCACAGACACCAAAGGTTTTGCCTCGTCGGGCATTTTCACCTTGTTCTCAAAAAGAATATTTTGGATTGTAATGTCTTCCATATTGTAAAACTTTCTATTGGCAATATCATCCCTTAAGAGTATTCCGCCCTCGAACGATGCTCCTGCATACAGTCCCTTTGCTCTTGAATATACGAGTATGGCTGTCCCAGGGCTAACCTTGACTTCTGCATCTCTTCCTACCGGACCAACGGCTGCTGAAGCATCCAAACCAATCTTGAATTTAGTTTTGTTTAACATTTCCATGCCGTCCTCATTCATAATCAGAAAAATAGAATCAATTGACTGGCCGCCTATCTGTAGTCCAAAGCTTCCTTCGCCTGTTTTTATGAATGCCGGAGGACTCCACTCGTTTGTGTTTTTGTCTTTTATGAGCACTATTCCCTGGCCCCCTTTTACGCCGAAAATAAATCCTGCTTTATACTGACGCAGAATTATGACCCCGTGACAATTCCTCATGAGTGCTTCTGGGATAGCGGTATCCGGTGCTTCCATAATATCCTCGAAATACTCTTGAGCTCTTTCAATTCTTGCTGTAAGTTCACCTTTTGTTTGAGCAAAAGCCGTCGTTGATACTAGAACGCCAAAAGCAAGGATTAATAAAATAATCCTGCCTCTTACTAAATTATTCATATTATTACCCTCCTTTTTTAATTTTTATTCCTTATTTTTACTGCCTGAAAATGATATTTTAACTTCTCAGCATCCGTTAATGATTTTAACAAGGGTTCAAATTTCTCCAGCGAGGATTTATTGGCAGAGACTACATTAATACATTTCAAAAAATCTTTTATACCTAAAGAAGAATCCCATCTCCCCGTTTGGGAAGTAGGCAATATGTGATTGGGGCCTGCTATGTAATCTCCAAGCGTCACAGGAGCATAATTCCCCAGGAATATCGTGCCTGCACTTTTTATTTTGTCTAATGATGCATGAGGGTTTTTAATTGCAAGAATCAGATGTTCTGGCGCTGATTTATTGACTTCTATAAACGCTTCTTCTAAGTTTTCGACCAAATAAATTCCTCCATTATCCTGCCAAGATTTTTTTGTATGCTCATCGCAAGTTAAAAGAATAACTCTAATTTTTTTCTCTACCTCCTTACATAATTTTTCAGATGATGATAACAATATTGCAGGAGAGTGTGGACCATGCTCGGTTTGGGATAGGAGGTCGTATGCAACGAATTCTGCTTTTGCGGTATCGTCGGCAACGATTGTTACTTCGGAAGGACCTGCCAAAATGTCTATCCCGACTTCTCCGTAAAGTAATTTCTTTGCCAAAGTAACATAAAGATTTCCGGGGCCGACTATCTTGTCCACTTTCGGAACAGTTTCCGTGCCGTAAGAAAGTGCAGCTATCGCTTGCGCCCCGCCGACCTTATATATTTCTTTCAAGTGCAAAAGACTAGCTACTGCGAGTATATGGGGTTCAACAAAGCCATTCTTTTGAGGCGGCGTCACAATAACTATTCTTTCTACACCTGCTATCTGGGCTGGGATTGCTCCCATCAAAAGAGAGGACGGCAGAGGAGCTTTTCCTGCCGGAACATACACTCCTACTTTTTGCAAGGGTCTAAACATTTCGCCCGTTAGAATTCCGTCTTTTTCTTGCTGCCAGTCCTTGAATCTTTCTTTTTGTATTCTGTGGAAACGTTCTATCCTTTCTTTTGCCTTTTTTACCGCTTTTATAAAATTTTTGTCCAATTTTTTTTCGGCGTTTCTTATTTCCTGCGCGCTTACTTTGAAAGAAGATATATCAATTTTATCGAATTTAAAAGTAAATCCCCGTAAAGCCTTGTCGCCTTTTTCTTTTACTTCAGAAATTATATTTTTTACGATTCCCAGTTCTTTAATTTCTGTGGTTTTATTCTTTATCCTTTTACTCTCTTTTAATACTCTCATGCTTTTACTCTTTTTATTTTTGCGCCTAAAGAAGCCAACTTTTTGTCTATTTTCGGATAACCTCTATCTATATGATAGACTCTGTTTACTTCTGTCCTTCCTTTTGCCGCGAGTCCTGCCAAAACTAAGGCGGCTGAAGCCCGTAAGTCGGAAGCCATCACGGGCGCTCCTATTAACTGCCCGCCTTGAATCATCGTTGTCGCGCCTTCACGCATGATTTTCGCACCCATACGCAAAAGTTCAGCTGCGTACATAAATCTGTCAGGATATATTTTCTCGTGAACGAACGATATCCCGGGAATTGTCGTGAGAAAAGCTGTCATTTGCGCTTGTAAGTCAGTTGGAAAACCCGGATAGGGAAGTGTGGTGATTTCCAAAGATTTAAGATTGTCTCCTGCTTTTACCTTGACGCTTTTTGCCGTTTGTTCGACTTTAACACCGCACTCAATCAGTTTATCTATAAATACCGTCAAAAATTTTGGATTTATGTTTTCGACTTCCACTTCTCCTCGGGATATAATTCCGCCGATTAAATATGTTCCTGCTTCTATCCTGTCGTTTATAATGGTATGTTCGGCTCCGTGCAGTTCTTTTACGCCTTTTATAGTTATTGTAGGGCCTCCCAGCCCTTCTATTTTTGCCCCCATTTTAATGAGAAAATTTCCCAAATCCACGACCTCCGGTTCGCAGGCAGCGCCCTCTATTATCGTTTCGCCTTTTGCCAGTGTTGCGGCCATCAATATATTCGCCGTCCCTAAGACGGTGGAACCGTAAACTCCTGCCAGGTATATTGCCGAACCGTTTAATTCTTTTGCGCTGGCTGTTACATAACCGTCTTTTAATTCTATGTTAGCGCCCAGTTTTGTCAGCCCCTTTAAGTGCAAATCGATGGGGCGAGTGCCTATTACGCATCCGCCGGGATACGACACTTCCGCTTTCTTGAACCTTGCCATAAGCGGCCCCAAAACGCAAACGGATGCTCTCATTTTGCTGACTATCTGGTATGGCGCTTTCCAAGTGTTTATATTTGTGGAATCTATGGATATTGCGTTTTCGTCCAGCCATTTTGTTTTTGCGCCGAGTGCAGAAAGCAGTTTTACCATTGTGTGTGCGTCGGCTACCGGAGGGATATTTCTCAGCACGAATTTGGAAGGGGACAGTAGACATGCTGCCATTAATGGAAGGGTGGAATTTTTTGCTCCCGATACTTTTACTTTCCCTTTTAATTGGCAGGGCCCGTCAATTATGATTTTATCCATTTTCTTTCGAAAGTTTATTTTGCAATTATATATTTAAAACAGCATTGTGTGCAAGGCGCAAAACGCAATGCTTATAATTTTCTAAGTATATTTTCTACTGCTTTAAGAACCTCTTCGACGCTTACTTTTTCCATGCACTCATGATTTTTAAGGGGGCAGATTCTGTGCTTACATGGGGCACAGTTCACCTCTTTCTTAATGATGGCAGAAGCTCCCAGCGGCGAAGTTCTGTCGGGATTCGTGGGACCAAAAATAGCAATTATCGGAACATTCAAAGCCGAAGCTATATGCATCGGGCCAGTATCGTTTGTTATAAAAACATTACATCTTTTTATCAAAGCCATCAGTTCTCTTACCGTAGTTTTCCCACACAGATTGATTATACTGTCTGTTTTGTTTTGTATTTTATTTGCCAATTCTTTTTCTTTATTTCCACCAAAAACCAAAACGTTTGCGTTTTTATTTTTTGTAATCTCTTTCGCAAGTAATTTGAATTTGTCCACGCCCCACATTTTTGCCGGTCCATAACTTGCGCCGGGGAATATGCCGATGATTTTTGTCCCACCTGAAATATCGAAATCTTTCAAAATAGAATGGGCTCTTTCTGTTTCTTTTTCAGTGAGATAAAGGATTGGATTTTTAGGGGTTCCATTCTCCGGAATTATTTTTTTTGCTATTTCAAAATAATAATCCCTCTGGTGAAGTTTTTCTAAATTTTTAGGAAGCGTAAAACCGTCCGTTAAGAAAATGCTTCTTAGGTCAGTTTTATACCCAATTCGTTTCTTGACACCGGCAATAAAGAACAAAAAAGCCGAAGAAAAAGAGTTTGTGAAAAGCACACCCGTATAAAAATTTCGTTTTTTTATTTCCCTGATGAGGGCGGTCTTAGATTTATCAAGCGAAATAATCTCGTCAACCGCGGGGTGATTTAAAAAAATGTCTTTAACCCAATTTTTCGCAAGAATTGCAATATGGGCTTGAGGTATTTTTTCTTTGATATATGCGATGCTTGATAAGCAAAGAACAGCGTCTCCTATCCAGTTCGGACTGCGGACGATAATTTTCATTTTTCGCTTTAGTATTTATATTTTCAATATAGTAGAATACACTTGCATTATACGGAAATTTATCCGTGTAGTCACTTGCAAGCGCAATGGATGAGTTAGGCTTGGATAAAAGAATAAAGTGGTACCATACAGTTTTATTTTACTTATCTTGGGCCCTAAGCGTAGTCTTTGGGATTGTTATCTTTTTTATGGCAAGGACAGTCTTGCGCATGTTATTCTTTAATTTTGTTTTAAACGAATGGATAGGACAAGCTGTCGCAACGTTATTTGACAAAGTTTTTGTTGTAGTTGTTGGGGTCGCAATATTGGGGTTTATTGTTTTTGTCCAAGATTATTTTTATAAGGGGCTTATCAAAAATGTCTTTTTTAAACGTGTTTTGCGAGTTTTGGGGATTGAACTGTTGATAGTATTTATTTCCAATGTTCTTATTGCCATTCCTAAATTTTCTTCTCCTGAAAAGGCAAGTCTCCTTTTACTGATAGGGGCCGAACTTTTAACGGGGACAGTTTTAATCATTTTTTCTTTTCTGGCTAATGAGGTGAAAATTTGCAGAAGATAGCCGGCAGAATAAATGGCAACTTAAACGAACCAAAACTTGAAGCCGATAAGAATAAATAAAAGATTTAAAGTCTTATTTGATTTTTAGTAGGTTAAGGTATAGATTTGTTAATGAATAATGCCATAAACTAAAATATCAATAACCAAAAAGGAGGTTAGATTATGAATGGTTTTACTATTTTTTTGGGTATAGTGATTTTTATATTTTTAATCGGTATCCGCATAGTCCGTCCCACGACTAGAGGATTGGTTGAAAGATTAGGTAGATATAACCGTTTTGCAAGCCCGGGTTTCAACTGGGTTATGCCTGTTATCGAAAAGATTTATCTTGTAAACGTAACAGAACAAATGATTGATGCAGAACCGCAGGAAATTATTACCAACGATAATTTAAATGCCAGAGTGGACGCCCAGGTTTATTTTAAAGTTAATCCGGATGAAGAGCATGTAAGAAACTCCCAGTATAATGTTAACGTTTATAAATATCAGATAGTTAACCTTGCGCGCACTACCTTAAGAAATATTATCGGAACACTAACTTTAAAATCTGCTAATAGTGAAAGGGGGAAAATAAATTCCGAATTGCATAGAACGCTTCTTGAAGAGACTAAAAACTGGGGTATTACCATTGTCCGCACCGAATTAAAAGAAATAGACCCCCCAAAAGATGTGCAGGAAACTATGAATAAAGTGGTAAAAGCCGAGAATGAAAAGATAGCTGCTGTTGATTATGCTACAGCCAGAGAAACCGTAGCAGACGGCGAAAAGAGAGCAGAGATCAAGAAAGCGGAGGGTGTTAAACAGGCGCGGATTTTACAAGCCACAGGTGAAGCCGAAGCAATAAAATTAGTGAATGAAGCCGCAGAAAAATATTTTGTCGGCAATGCTCAACTTTTAAGAAAACTTGAAGCCGTTGAGGTTTCCTTAAGAAATAATGCGAAAGTAGTTGTTCCCACAGATTCAGAATTAGTTAATGTGATAGGCGAATTGGCAGGAGTATTGCCGCTTAAGGGAAAGAAGAAAGAATAATTCTTATTTTATTTTTTGATGTGTTGAAGTGTAGATTTGTAGTGAGGTAATGGATTTTTTCTGTATAGTTAAAATACATTACAGGGATAGTAGAAATGGACAATAACCTGATAATTTCTTTGGTGCCCGCACTTGGCATGATGATTGTTGCCGGTGCGGCCGTGGTCTATTGGCGGCGTTTGTCACGTCTTCCAATCAAATGGTTCTGGGTAGGCGCTGGCTTGTGGACTGTTGCTGTTATACTCAAAGTAATATGTGCTCTATTGACAAATAAAGCAGTGCTCGGATTTATGAAGGAGCGCTTTTCGTATTCCCTCTTGGTTTTTAGCGGTGGACTGTTCATAGGTATTCAATCCAGTCTATTTGAAATAGGTTTAACTGTCATTGCTGTTCTTATCTGGCGACAGCTCGGGCGAGATGCAGAAAGAGCTATCGGAGTTGGCGTAGGTGCCGGTGCTTTTGAAGCATTTCTTTTGGGGATAGCCAGTCTGATTGGTATCCTCGTTATGCTTGCAGGGCTTCCGGGTACAGAGAAGGCTCGTGAAGCAATTGAAGCGGTAGCTAAAATGAGTCCGCTATTCTGGCTTCTTGGGCCGGCTGAGAGGATCATTGCAATATTATGTCATACCTCTTCTCGCGCACTGGTTTTGTTAGGTATAACTAATCGGAAACCCATGATGGTCTTCTGGGGATTTCTAATTTTTACCCTGCTTGACGGTATTGCTGGAGCTGTGCATGTCTCAGGAAAGATAGGTCAAATATCGATGTGGTGGATTGAGCTTGCTATTCTACCGCTTGCTCTGGTCAGTATCCCCATTCTGCGATGGTGCTATATGAATTGGAGAAAACAAGATGATAACAGAACAGGGTCTCAAGCGAGTGTTGAAGTATAAATTTTCAATGATTAATTGGCTTGTAGAAACTTAAATGTTTTCATGGAGAAAGTACCTGATTTCTTTAGGTTCAGTTTTAATGCATGGGGAATTATTATTGCAGCTGGCGTTGTCATTTCAATAAGTACTATTCTGGGTTTCTTGGGTTTTTTATATTGGTTCTTAGACTTATTTTCTCATTTCCGCGTCCAGTATTTTATTGGTCTTAGTATTGTTTCTTTACTACTTCTTATTCCCAGAAATTATAACAAGATAGCCCTCTGTTTTGGGCTTTTGGCTATTGTAAATTTATCTACAATTCTTCCGCTATATCTTGGTAGAACAACAAACGATTTGAATTCGCAAATATCACAACGCATCTTGTTGCTAAATGTGAATACTCAGTTTGGGAGTATAGCTAAAGTCAGTAAAGTCATTCAGGATTATAATCCTGACATTGTTGTGCTGGAAGAAATAGATGATAAGTGGGTTAGCGGTTTGCAATTACTATCAAATCTGTATCTCTACTCAAAAATTCAACCGCGTGAAGATAATTTTGGAATAACTCTTTATAGCAAGTATCCATTAACACAAGCCGACATTATATATATTGGCGATGCTGATATTCCATCTATCTTTGCTGAGGTTGAGACAAATAATGGCAAATTTGTTATTTTGGCCACTCATCCTCTGCCGCCTACGAGTAAAGAATATTCCATTTTGAGGAATAAACAACTTGAAGAATTGCCGCGATTCATTCGAGATGCTCCATCCCCTGTGCTTTTAATAGGCGACCTTAATATATCTCTGTGGAGTTGGCATTTCCGGAAATTATTAAGGGAAAGCGGATTGAAAGACAGTTCGCAAGGCAGGGGCGTACAACCTACATGGCCGTCTCACAATCCATTATTACTTATTCCAATTGACCATTGCCTTTATTCAAAGGGTATAGAAATTATCAGAAAAGAGATTGGGCCCGGGGTAGGTTCAGACCATTACCCGGTTATTGTTGATTTTGTCGTAATGCCAAATTAAGCAACAAAATTCTTCTTAATCAATTCCTGATATAAATCTTCTGTTTCTTTAGCCATTTTTTCAATAGAAAATTCTTTCACCCGTTCAAATCCGGCGTTTCCCATTTGAACCCTTAAGTCCTTGTCCTTTATCAATTTTGATAAACTCTCATATAACGCAGGAATGTCTGCGGGTGGAACTATAAAACCGGTTTCATTTGCTATAATTAATTCTCTTACTCCTCCCACGTCTGTTGCTACAACAGGCAGGGAAGAAGCCATCGCTTCCAGAATGGTATTTGGGAATCCTTCTCTAATTGAAGGTAAAACGAATATATCCATACAGGAAAGAAGTTCGGGTATATCTTCTCTTTCACCTAAGAATAGAATGTTTTTACTTAAGTTTAAGGATTTTACTTTAAGTATAAATTCATTCTTCAAATATCCTTCGCCGATTATTAGGAATATAAGCGATTGATGCTCTACTAAAAGTTTTTCAACTACTTGGATTAAAAATTCATGGCCTTTCTGGGGATGTATTCTTCCCACCGTTCCTACTACGCAGGCGTTTTCATTTATGCCCAGTTCCTTTCTTTTTATCTCTCTGAAATTTTTGTTCTTGAATTTATCGACTTCAACACCGTTATAAATAAGGCGGAATTTGCAGGACGGAATGCCTGTTGACTGGCAGAATTTTTGAACGCCTTTTGATACTACTATTATTCTGTTGGTAAAACGGGATAAAAAGCAGTCTATTAATTTCTGAAAAGTGCTTTTCCACTCATCAACATTATGTTCATTGGCAATTATTACGGGAGCCCGAGCCAAAATTGCTGCTATTCGCGCTGTTGTGTTGGGTTTATGCGCATGCGTATGAACTATTTGTATCTTCTCGGACTTTATGATTTTGAACAGACGGATTATACAGAGCGGGTCAAATTTAAATTTTCTGGGAACTATAAAGACTTTAGAACCAACTTCGGTCAAAGTTTGTTTTAGGGGACCGTCTTTAAAAGCACATACAGTGATATTGAATTTTTTGTTGTCAATATACGGAAGAAGCGAGACCAATCTTCTCTGAACACCCCCGGTTCCCAGATTTGATACAACACGCAGGACGTTTATCATTTAAAGGTTAATAACGATCCCGACGTTATGTCGGGATAAAAAGTTAATATTGGTTACTAGTATCCAGTATCAAGAAGCTAGTATCTATTATCTTGTTTTCTCTTCTCTATCCATTTCTTCATTTCTTCTATTGCCTGATACGGAACTCTTACTTTCCCCAATAATATTTTCCCTTTTGAAAGCCCGTGGCAATCCGACCCGCCGGATATCAGAAGATTATATTTTTTTGCTATTTCGATATATTTGGATGAAGGATTTTCTCCGTGGTCTGCGAAATAAACTTCAATTCCTTCAATCCCTTCTTCTATAAGTTGAGGAATAACGTTTTCATTTTTTAAAAGGTGCGGATGGGCAATTATTGAGATGCCGCCAACTTCTTTTATCAGCGATATCGCTTTTTTTGAAGAAAGACGGTTTCTGTTTGCATAAGCGGGCTTATCATCGCCGATAAATTTATTAAACGCTTCGTTTGTAGTTTTTACATAACCTTTTTCGACCATTGCCTGCGCAAGATGGAGTCGCCCGATTACGTCCTTGGTTTTGAATTTTTCTATTTCTTTCATCGTGATAGGCATGCCCATTTCGCCCAATTTTTTCAACATGTCGTTCATTCTGTCTTTTCTTCCCAAAGATAACCCTTTTAGGATTTTCAAAAATTCAGGATTTTTATAATCTATGAATAGTCCGACAATGTGAATTTCTTCCGAAGCAGTAACTTCGGCAGATAGTTCTATGCCGGGTATTATTTCAATTGATTCACCTGCTGCTTGGATGACAGAGGCTACACCGTCAACTGTGTCATGGTCGGTTATCGCAATCGCGCGGAAGTTTTCCGATACAGCTTTTTGCACAATACTATCCGGCGTATATTCGCCGTCCGAATAAACGGTATGCAGATGTAGGTCTGCATATCCTTTTGTATATTTATCGTCTAATATTTGTTCTATGTCCAAAGGATTCTCCTTATAGTTTTATACTAGATTCTAGGTGCTTGATTCTAGTTAAAGATTTTTATTATTTGTTTTTACGAGTATCGAGCTTGCCCGCCAATTTTCAGTGGAGGGTATCAGGCATCTAGTATCCTTTATTTGTAAGTTCTTTTTGTATTTTTTCCTATCATACAAACCACTTCATAGGGTATAGTACCGATTTTAGATGCAACTTCTTCAACGGTAATTGTTTTGCCTTTTTGCCTGCCTATTAAAATTGCTTCATCCCCTATCTTTACTTGCGGCACTTTGGTTACGTCTATCATCGTCTGGTCCATGCATACTCTTCCGACGACTGGGACTCTTTTGCCTCGGACAAGGACCTCTCCTTTATCCGATAGAGCTCTGCTGTATCCTTCGCCGTATCCTATGGGAAGTGTGGCGATAAGCGAGGAACGTTTGGTAGTGAATGTCCTGCCGTAACTTATGGTTGTGCCTTTCGGAAGTTTTCTCAAGCATACTATTTTGGTCATTAAAGAAAAAGCCGGCTTTAGTTTAACGGTTTTTTTCACATTGGTTGACGGATAATATCCGTAGAGCATGAGACCGGGACGAACCATATTAAAGTAACTTTTGGGAAAGTTCATAATTGCAGCACTATTTGCTGTATGTTTAATTGGGATATCTATGCCGATTGCCTTTATCCTTTTTAGAACTTGCCCAAAGATTTTAATTTGTTTATGCGTGAAATTCCCATTATCGTCTGCGGACGGGAAATGGGTATATATGCCTTCTATAATAAGGTTGTTTAATTTGCTGACCTTTTTGATAAAACCCATCGCATCCGGTTGCCTTATTCCGATTCTTCCCATCCCTGTGTCTATATCTATATGAACTTTTACTTTCTTATTTTTCTTTGAAGCCTCTTTGTCCAAAGCATATGCGATGTCAAGAGAACATAATGTCTGTGAGAGATTGTGTTTAACAACTTCTTTTGCTTCTTCCGGCAAAATGCAGTTTAAGACGAGAATAGGCAGTTTAATACCTATTTTTCTTAAAAGCGCTCCTTCGTCTATAGACGCGATACCGAGATAATCCACTTTTTTCCGTATCGCTTTGGAAATGCGCTTAATGCCGTGGCCGTAGGCATCGGTCTTGACGCATGCGAGAATTTTTACATCTTTGCCTACTTTTTCTCTGATACCTTTTATGTTGTTTTGAACGGCTTTTAAGGATATTATAACTTTTGTCGGTCGCATATTTTATATGGCATTATAGGTTAACAGAAAGTAGCATACAAGTTTCTGCAAAATGATATAATTACCGCGTGATTATAGGAATCGGAACGGATATTATAAGCGTAGAAAGAATAAAGAAAATAATAGAGACAAGGGGCGAACGTTTTTTGAATCTTATATTTACCGCTAACGAAAAAAAATATTGCCAGAGCAAAGAATCTCCGTGGATAAATTATGCGGGCAGGTTCGCCGCAAAAGAATCGGTATTCAAGGTTTTGAAGACGGGCTGGGGATTGGGCGTTAGGTGGAAAGACGTAGAAGTACTTAAAAATAAAAACGGCGAGCCGTCTATATCTCTTAAATGTAAAACCAAATTCATAGCCGAAGAGAAAGGCATAAAAAACATAGCATTGAGCATTTCCCATGACAGAAAATATGCTATGGCAACGGCGATAGGAGAAAGCATTGGCTGACTGTAAAATAATAAAAGACTTAAATCTGCTCAAAGAAAAACTCCTTGAAGAAAAAAAGAAAAACAAAAAAGTAGTATTTACAAACGGGTGTTTCGACCTCATTCATAAAGGGCATATAATTCTGCTGAAGAAAGCGAAAAGTGAAGGCGATTTGCTGGTCGTGGCTATAAACTCCGACGATTCAATAAGAAGATTAAAAGGAGGAGACCGCCCGATATTTGCCGAGGATGAAAGAGCCGAAGTCCTTGCCGCTTTTCAAATGGTGGACTTTGTCACTATATTTAGCGAAGAAAACCCTCATAAAATCATATCCGAATTAAAACCCGATATTCTGGTAAAAGGCGGAGATTGGAAGATAGAAACGGTTGTAGGCAGGGACATAGTTGAAGCAAACGGCGGCAAAGTAGTAATCATCCCGCAAGTTAAAGGCTATTCCACTTCAAAGATAATCGAGAAGATAAAAGAACAATGACCGATAGAAAGATATATCTCATAATTGACGCTAATATAAACAGGGCAAGAGAGGGCATAAGAGTAATAGAAGACAATCTGCGTTTTATTTTTGGGAAAAAAGAATTTGCCGACAGATTAAGAAGTTTAAGGCACGAAATTTCACGTGTTCCCTTGTTGCTTGATATATCATCAATCAAACTTCTTGCCTCAAGACGAAGCCAAACAGATATCGGGAAGAGTAGAAAAGAAAAAAAGAGAAAAAATTTTCAGGAAATAATTGCTTCCAATTTTTCCAGAGTTGAGGAGAGCATAAGGGTTCTGGAAGAATATTCAAGACTTATCAATCCAAAATCTACCGCAAAAATCAAGAAAATAAGGTTCAATTTATACACACTTCAGAAAAAAATCCAGTTGTTAGTATACCGAAAAGAGCGTGTATCTCATCTAGGGCTTTATGTTATTACCGATGAAAAAATAGCAGGCAAATCAAACGAGGAAATCGTGAAGGAAGCGGTTAAAGGTGATGTCGATACAATTCAGTTGCGTGATAAAACAGGTTCCGAAGGTTCCGATAAAAAGCTTTATAGTAAAGCTACAAAGATAAGAAGTTTAATTCCAAAAGATGTTTTATTTATTGTAAATGATAGAGTTGATATTGCCGTTTCTTCAGATGCTGATGGTGTGCATCTGGGAAAAGATGATTTACCTATAAAGGAAACGAGGCGAATTCTCGGGGAAGATAAAATTATAGGAATATCCTGCGATAGTGTAAAAGAAGCAATAAAAGCAGAGAAGAATGGCGCTGATTATGTTGCATTAGGTCCTATTTTCCGAACAACTACAAAGAAAGATATCCCTGCACCTTTGGGAATAAAAGTTATAAAAGAAACAAAGAAAAGGATATCCATACCAATAGTTGCTATCGGTGGGATTAACGAAAAAAATATTTGTGAAGTAATAAAGTCAGGTGCAGATAGTGTTGCTGTAATTTCAGCTGTTCTTGTGTATGATGATATTAGTGCAAGGGTTGACTATATCAAGAAAAGGTTTATCTCTCTAAGAAAGACCCAATAAAAAATTGATGTTTTTGAAATAACTTTTGTTCTTTTCTATAATGGTCAATACTATTTATATAAAATAAAAAGGAGGATTTTATGGAAAGGATTAGTATTCAAAAATTAAGTTGGTGTAGAAAAAGAAAAGTAGAAAGTTTAGTATTGGTTCTTAGTTTTGTATTAGGGTTTGTTGCATTAATGAACAACCCCTGCTTTGCAGAAGGAGTAGACATCTGGGATGATGACACTTCAAGCTGGATAACTACCTTCGCCGGCGGCGACCCTATTGATGCAGCTACAGGTTCTCCTGCATATTCCCCGCAGATGGCTGTTGCTCCCAGCGGTAGAGTATATGTTACTTATTACCAGCATGATGGTGCGTTGGCCCATCGTATCTATTTAAGCCGTTATAACGGTACAGATGTGCGTATCTGGGATAATGATACTCCAAACTGGATAACCAACTTCGCCGGCGGCGACCCGATTGATGCAGCTACAACTTATGGTGCCTCCCACCCCCAGATAGCCGTTGATTCTAACGGTAAGGCGTATGTTGTCTATGAGCAGTCTAACGGGGCAGCCAATGATATCTATTTAAGCCGTTATGACGGCAATATGAGGATATGGGATACCTGCGGCTGGGTGGCAGTAAACATACTTGGTAACGGCGACCCGATTGATGCTAAAGATAATAGTGCCTACGCCCCCCAGATAGCCGTTGATTCCAGCGGTAAGGTGTATGTTACTTATTACCAATCTGATAATGAGAACAATCATATCTATTTAAACCAGTGTGACGGTGATAATGTGCGTATATGGGATAATGACACTTCAGACTGGATAACCAACTTTGCTCTCGGCGACCCCATTGATACAACCACAGATAATCATGCCAACTTACCCCAGATAGCCGTTGATTCCAGCGGTAGAGTATATGTTGTCTATGTGCAGTCTTTAGGAGGAGTCGCTCGTATCTATTTAAGCCGGTATGATGATACAAATGGTGTACGAATCTGGGGCAATGGTGGATGGGCGACTACCTTAACAGAAGGCGTTCCTATTGACCCCGGTACACAGAACTGTGGGGGACCACAACTTGCTGTTGATTTAAATGATAATGTTTATATTACCTACGCTCATGAAGGAGGAGTAGATAGCGTTTATCTCAACCGTTATGACGGCACAGATGTGCGTATCTGGGACAATAATACTGCTAATTGGATAAGTGACTTTACTAATGGGGACTCTATAGACCCGGGTGATGGTTATGCCTACAATCCCCAGCTCGCCGTTGGTCCAAGTGGTATGGTGTATGTTGTTTACATGTATGGGCAGGGTGGCGTACAGTCTCGTAATGGAGGATTATATTTGGGTATCTATTTAAGCCGTTATGACGGTGAAGATGTAAAAATCTGGAGCAGTGGTGGTTGGACTGATACCTTCAGTAATGGCAACCCCATTGACTCCGGTACTCAGGCCTGTGGGGCTCCACAACTTGCTGTTGATTTAAACGGTAATGTTTATATTACCTATGCCCATGAAGAAGTAGGCAGTACTTATCTCAACCGGTATGATGGTGTGGATGTGCGTATCTGGG